>AZYB01000081.1 GCA_000513055.1 alpha proteobacterium SCGC AAA288-N07 | reverse complement strand
ATCATTCAAGATAGTTTTGGAAGTGGTTAAAATAGAATCATGATTTGCTCGTAATAAATGTACACGACCTCTTGAATAAGTATTTGTTATCCATTTGTTATATTTATCTGAAATATACAGATCTTTTGATGTAGCTAATTTTGATGTTATAAAAATATTTTTAGTATTTTTTTTTATAAAAAAGTCCTTGTAAAAACTATTACCTAAAGATTTATGAATGTTATCAAATATCTTGATATTATACTTTGATAGTTTTTTCCTTGCTTTTTTAAAGCTTCTTTTATCAGGATCAAATTGAGAAAAATAAACCGACTTGATATTTCTTTTCTTAATAATGTCAGTACATGGTAATGTTTTTCCGAGATGACTACAAGGTTCTAAAGTAGAATATAGCAACGAACCTGTAAAATTAATCTTTCTATTTGATAAAGCTATTCTCTCAGCCTGTGGAAATGGAACTGCTGGAATTTTTGCGCCAAAGATAATAAAAAATGTTGGTTG
>AZYB01000080.1 GCA_000513055.1 alpha proteobacterium SCGC AAA288-N07 | reverse complement strand
CAGCGGAAGCATTAAATGGTCCACAGAATTTTATTATGGAAAGATCAAAAAAATTTCAAGAAAGAAGAGATTTTGTTGTAAAAAGTTTAAATGAAATAAAAGGTTTGAGTTGCTTAAATCCCGACGGTGCATTCTATGTTTTTCCAAATTGCTCAAAATGTTTAAACAAAAAAGATAAAAAGGGAAAGTTATTAAAAACTGACTCTGATTTTGTAGAATCTTTATTAGAAAATAATGGTGTGGCCGTTGTACAAGGATCAGCATTTGGATTAGAAGGATATTTTAGAATATCTTATGCAACTTCTATGCAAAATTTAACAAATGCATTAAAAAGAATATCAGAATTTTGTAATAGTCTTAGCTAAATTTTTCTGACAAAAACTTTTCAGCTTCTAAAGCTGACATACAACCCATTCCTGCGGCAGTAACGGCTTGTCTAAATATTTTATCTTTAACATCACCGGCAGCATAAACACCTGGAATTTTTGTAGCCGTTGAATCAGGTTTAGTGATTATGTATCCATCTTTGTCCATAT
>AZYB01000079.1 GCA_000513055.1 alpha proteobacterium SCGC AAA288-N07 | reverse complement strand
CTGTCCAATTAATTTTAGCGAATTTAAATTAAATAATTGCGCCAATTCGATTTTTCATGGCATAACAATCACTATTGATATGATTAATGATAATCCTGAAATTTTTAGAATTTTTGCACTTAGAAGCTTTGGCGAGTCTTTATACCACAGTATTACGGATGCTTGTCTGGAGGATGGGTATAAAGGAATTTAAATTATCAGGAATAACGATTAAACTTTGGTAATTTTTTATCAAGCTTGTAATAATCTAGCTTTCCTTTTACAAAAATGTTCATCTTGGTTTTTAATTTTGTTGGATTGTTAAACATTCCAGCTGAAATAGAAATTGTATCATTTCCAAAGAATTTAAAAAAAATACTAGCACCGCATTTTTTACAGAATCCTCTTTTAGCTTTTTTAGAAGATCTAAACCATTTTAATGTTCTTTTTTTTAGTAAAATGACATCCTTTTCTTTAGCACCAGTATAAGCTGCATAATTACCATGTGTTTTCATGCATTGAAAACAATGGCAATTTGAAACATGGCGTAGGGGTCCATTTACCTTGAGCTTTATACC
>AZYB01000078.1 GCA_000513055.1 alpha proteobacterium SCGC AAA288-N07 | reverse complement strand
TGGCTTATTTTAAAAAAGAAAAATATTCCATTTATATTATTTATTTCAACAGCATATGTTGGAAAAAAAGGTTATATGAATTGGGAACAGATAAAAGAAATTGAAGAAAGTGGTTTAGGAATTATTGGAAATCACAGTCATACTCATGATTATCTAGTTGATCAAACAAATGATCAAATCATTAATGACATAAATCTAGCTATTAAATTATTTAAAAAAAAATTAGGTCATAGTCCAAAATATTTTTCTTATCCTTTTGGAGAATATAGCGACGATTTTAAAAAAATTTTAAAAGATTTAGATTTCAATATTGCATTTGGTCAACATTCTGGATTAATTGATAGTACAAAAAATTCTTTGGAACTTCCTAGATTTCCCATTAATGAAAAATATGGAAATTTGGATCGATTTAAATTTATTTTAAATTTATTTCCATTTCCTTACAAAAAAATCTATCCTGAAAATAGATATTTACAAGAAAATGAAAACCCTCCAGAATTAAAGATTCTATTTTTTGAAAATCAAAAAAATTTGAAAAATATCAATTGTTTTTCTAAC
>AZYB01000077.1 GCA_000513055.1 alpha proteobacterium SCGC AAA288-N07 | reverse complement strand
CCTTGCCTTGATAAGGCGGTTTATTTTCTGTCGCACTATCCCTGAGGTCACCCTCGCCAGAGGTTATCTGGCACCGTGTCTTTGTAGAGCCCGGACTTTACCTCTTTTATAATATTAAATAAAAGCGACTAGTCATTTATCTGGCATTCAAACAATAATAGATGTTCATAATTAATCAAGATATATTTATCACTAATAAACTTAGGTTTTTTGCAATTAATAAGCACTCTTTATCTATTACTCCTGAGATATACTCAGTCCTAAACCTTCTTTGAAAAGCTTTGACTATTTTATTTTTATAGGTCGTTTTTTTCAAATTATACTTGGTTTTATAGCCAATTTTCTTAATGCATTTAAAAAATAATTTCTTTTCATTTAAGTTAATTTTTTTTTTTCTATTTTTTTTTAACTCATCAGTTCTAAGGTTATGCCAAATACCAATTTTAGAATTTGCAAGTTCCTTCCACGGAAACTTTTCTCCAGGATCTTTTTTTCTCAATGGAGCTATGTCAGAATGACCAACAATATTTGTAGGATTTATATTATATTTTGATATTAGTTTTTTT
>AZYB01000076.1 GCA_000513055.1 alpha proteobacterium SCGC AAA288-N07 | reverse complement strand
TACTTTCAGGCCAAACAACTAAATTTTCGGCTCTCATTACAATTTTTTCCGTCTTTGTTTGTACGGCAGTTGATTTGGATTTTTCTCCAGATTCAGCTCGCCCAGTCATTAAACCTAATAAATTTTTTTCGTTAAGATCTTTTTTTTCTAGAACTCCTACATCTTTACCGTCTCTCATGACTGTAGCTTTATCACTTATACGTATTAATTCTGCTATTCGATGGGTAACAATAAATACTGCAACACCATTATCTCTAAACTCTCTCATTTTTTTAAATAGTCTTTCAGTTGAATCAAAATCAAGTGCAGCAGAAGATTCATCAAGAATTAATACTTTTGTGTTTTCACGTAAAAATGCTCTTCCAATAGTAATCCAAGCTTTAATGGGTAATGATAAATTGAATACTTGAGTATATGGATCTATATATTCGCCTGCAAGATCTTCCATAAGTTCTTGTGCTTTTAAGACTTTTTCTCTTTGTGTTAAATTTTTGTACCAAAAACTATCTGAACCAACAAGTAAAGCGGGGTGGTTAGGTTTTGTTAACTGGCTTGAGTTAAATGGTATATATG
>AZYB01000075.1 GCA_000513055.1 alpha proteobacterium SCGC AAA288-N07 | reverse complement strand
TGTCCAGTCAAAATTTCCTCCATCAACTATAATTCCACCAATAACGGTGCCATGACCCCCCTATATACTTTGTTAATGAATTAACAATAACAGCAGCTCCATGTTCAAATGGTTTGCAAATGATAGGAGCGGCAGTGTTATCCACTATTAATGGTATATTATATTTCCTTCCGATATCAGAAACTTCTTTGATAGGGAAGGGCCTCAAATATGGATTAGGAAGTGTTTCAGCATATATCGCTCTAGTTTTATCATCGATCACTTTTTCAAAATTTTTCGGATCTAGAGGATCGGCATACCTTACTTCTATACCTTGTTTTTTAAGAGTATGATTAAACAAATTTACAGTTCCACCGTAAAGGTCTGTTGAACTGATAAAATTGTCTCCTGCTTGAGCCACATTTAGTATGGAAAATGCTGAAGCAGACTGTCCAGAGCTAACTGCTAACGCAGCAAGACCTCCTTCAAATGCGGCAACTCTTTTTTCCAATGCATCACAGGTTGGATTCATTATACGCGTATAAATGTTTCCAAATTCTTTTAAGGCAAAAAGATTAGCTGCAGTTTCTGTTTCA
>AZYB01000074.1 GCA_000513055.1 alpha proteobacterium SCGC AAA288-N07 | reverse complement strand
ATCACGAGAGCGACTCAAAGGTAAGAGGCTTGCTCGTAAGGAGATATATGATAGCCTTAGAGAGCAGGCAAACAAAGATATCAGCGAGGGGTATCCATACCTATTTGATGAGGTTGTTAACGAGGATGGTAGCACATCACTTGTCCCTCTTAATGATGCACAGCTACGAGCAAGAAGAGAACAGATAAAAAAGAACCTACTCAAGGATGGTAAGCTTGTAAAGAATGTAAGGCAGTATCTTAATCTAGCTTTTGCAACCGAGGGTAAGGTATTGAAAGGATTATTTGCCAACTATCTGAAGCATCTAGGCACACTTACAAATGGTCTAGACAGGAAGGGTAACTTCTTTACCGAGAACATATATAAGAGACTCAACCGTATGGAGGAGAATAACCTTAAGGGTTATTTTAATACCACTGACGCTATTGATAATAATATAAATACCATTGATGGTATTGACAAGGGATTAGATGGTCTGTATAAAATGCTTAACGATAGCTTTTCAAGCTTTAAAGAGGATAAGTTAAAATTAAATAATGTAAGGCTTGGGTCAACTAATGTTATAGAGAATTTTGTTA
>AZYB01000073.1 GCA_000513055.1 alpha proteobacterium SCGC AAA288-N07 | reverse complement strand
ATTTTTAGCTTATTTATGTTTGTATTATTCTGCAATATGCTTGGAATGTTGCCTTACACCATCAGCCATTATTTTAGCATTAATTTTTTTCTTTTGATCGAAAATGCTAGTTCCTGGTTCGATCTATCTACGGAATACCAATTAAATTTTTTTGGTATGTTTTTTGTAAATTTATAAAACAAATCTATATTCATTTTAATATTTGAAATATTATTTTTGTAACTACACAAATAATGCCATCCCTTTTTTTTTAAATTATTATTTGCGACTACCATTTGAATTTCTGGCATTTTAAAGTTATTTAAAAAACTTAGATTTTTATTTTTAGTTAGAGCTATCTCTTTTTTATATTTATTTAAGTAACAATAAATATTAATTTTTTTTTCTTTAATAGAAAACTTTTTGTTAGGAAAAATATAATTTCCACTATTAAAAAATTTACAATATTTTTGTAAATGACAAATTTTACATAATGGATTTTGGGGTTTGCAAACTAAAGCACCAAATTCCATTAAAGCTTCAGCAAAATCTGCATTCCTATCTACTTTGGGTAGTTTATAAGTAATTTTTTTAATTTCA
>AZYB01000072.1 GCA_000513055.1 alpha proteobacterium SCGC AAA288-N07 | reverse complement strand
AGAAATCTCCATCACAGAATAAAGCTTCCCCTTTGTAGTCACAGAGCTGTGGTACTAAAAAACGAGTAAAAGCAAATTCCGTACTCTCGCCTTGATGTGGACGAGTATATTCTGATATTTCCGATTTTTTGAGTGGTATGATTTCATGATTGGAATTGTAACGAAGTATACTTTTTTTGCACACCTCAAACATTTCTGGGTATGTAGACTCATAACCTATAAAAATTTTCATTCAACTATCCTTTTGTGAAAGTAATGCTCTTGACCGTATTCATTTGGCTGTGTTACAGGTATATTCATATGGAAAGGGTACTTTGTTGCCATATACTTTACACCCATACTTCTAGCCAATTTACGCCAGTCTTGAGAAGCACCATGTTTTAATATATCTATCTTTGTTTTTAGTTCTTGTATACGTTTATCATACTGTGCAGTAACTTCATCCTCTACTATAGTTTCAGTTATATGATAGTCATTAATTGTTTCAGGTAAAGAGGGAAACAAATCAGGTAAGTTTGGATTTCTTTTTACTTTTCCTTCTTCAATATCTTTCTGTAGATTAATCATATATAAACGCATCCATTTTAAATTAG
>AZYB01000071.1 GCA_000513055.1 alpha proteobacterium SCGC AAA288-N07 | reverse complement strand
GCTTCATAAATACTTTCATATGTTAATAAACTTTTTTCTCTTTCTTTTTTTGTGTAACTTATCATGCTTAAATGTTTTTTAAGTAACAGTGCAATAAGCCCCATCTCACTATTTGGCATTGTCCCCACATGAGAACAGTTCATAAGTAACTCCATGCCTCCACTTTTTTTATCTAAAACATTTTCTTTTCCGAATTTTCTTTTTAGTTTAGCAATAAATATAGGTGCAGTAATTGGGTGTGGTTTTATTACGTACCCTTTATCTACTAAGTTTTTTATTCTTCCTTGGTGAACACAATCTTTTTTGCAAAGTAAGTTTGAGCCGGGTGGAAATATTACTTTATCATATGTTTCTTCTGGAACTTTTAAATGATACTTATTTCTAAGATTTTTTATTATTCTATTTACTCGCACTTCGTCTATTTCTATGTCTGATTTTGCGATTCTGTTCATTAGTCTATCATTTATTTTGATAGATGGTACTCTCAAATATATTCCTGCACCTAAAAAATCTGTGTATAACCATTTTCTAATAGTATATAATTCGTTAATATTAAACCATAAATCATATTCAAACTCACAACCGCCCCATGC
>AZYB01000070.1 GCA_000513055.1 alpha proteobacterium SCGC AAA288-N07 | reverse complement strand
TCCGAAACCATTTATCTTATTTAGTTCATAAATTTCATAGCTATCCCTTTAATTTAATATTTTAAAGTTAAAGCTTAACTTTGCTCAATTCAAACATTTGAACACTTTCGATACATTCATCGAAAATAGGTTTTGCTATTGGATTATTACCTGAAGCAAACTTCTTCATTTCTTCTTCATTATGAACTGACACTTTAAACATAACATAACTTTTATCTGGCGCTATTCCTGGAACTGTTTTTTCAACATGAGCAATAGTTTTTCTTACTGCCATTCCTTCATCTGATTGCATAAATCCCATGAACTTTTCAAATTTTCCTTCACCAGATTTAAGTTTTGCTATTGCGAGCATTTCTTTTTCCATTTCTTTTTCCTTTCTTTGATTTTATATGAGTTGTTTTATTAAGCGTAAATTTTATCTGCAAGACCGTAACAAAGAATAGCGCTTAAAATTGTAAAAACCAGTGGTGCAATAACCCCTTCATTTGAATCATTTTTTATTCCTGTCTTGTCAATTTTAATTGAGTAAGTATTTACAATGAAGATACAAAGATTTTGTACAAAAATTAAATTAAAAAATGCCCAAGTACCTTCTACTCCTCCGG
>AZYB01000069.1 GCA_000513055.1 alpha proteobacterium SCGC AAA288-N07 | reverse complement strand
ACTATCCATGGAGCTGAAAGTTTTTATGAATTTTTAAGGCCAGAACATAAAGAAAAGAAAGCCTGGGTATGCAACGGAAGCGCCTGCATGTGTGCTGGCAATCAAGATAAGCTTAAAGAAAAATTAGTTAGTAAGTTAGGTAAAGATAAAGTTGGAGAAATGTTTTGTTTAGGTCATTGTTATGACAATACTTCCTTCCACTACGATGGCCATAATTACTCAGGAAAAGACATTGATCAAATTGATGAAATAATTAAAGGTAAAAAAATTAATACAAAAAATATTAATTCAGTAAGTCATGCTACAAAAAGTATATTAATGGGCGAAGACCTGTCTACTATTGAACAATTTAAAGATTTACTATCACAAATATTAAAAAAAGATAAAAAAGAAACTCTTCAAACTATAACTGAATCAAATCTCTGTGGAAGAGGTGGCGCAGGATTTCCAACTGGCATGAAATGGAATTTTTGCAGTCAACAAAAAGTAGAAAAAAAATATGTTGTTTGCAATGCTGACGAAGGTGATTCTGGTGCTTTCTCTGACAGATATCTTTTGGAAGATCAGCCATTAAAAGTATTATTTGGAATGGTAGTTTGTGCTTATATTATTGGAAGTGATGAA
>AZYB01000068.1 GCA_000513055.1 alpha proteobacterium SCGC AAA288-N07 | reverse complement strand
AAACGGATCTAATCTTTCTCGTTCTTGTCGTTCTCTTGTAATTTGTTTTTCTCTTTCTCTCTCTTCGGTCATATTTTGGATCATTTTTTTCTCTAGGTTATCTATTTTTTGATTTAGTTCAATTTTTTTTAGATCACTATTAATTTCTTCAAAAATTAACAATACCTTATTATAATCATTTTGTATTTTTGCAATAAATTTTGTAGGTGCAAAAGCGTTAATACTATTAATCAAATTAAAATATTTTGTCTGTTTGAATTTTTCTTTAAACATATTTGTTTCATAGGTTTTGTCTGGGACTAGAAGATCAATTATTTCATTTAAAAATTCAACGCAAATTTTAGTATGAAGTTTTAATTCTGACAGTAACTCAATTTTTTTTTTAAAGACATTAATATTGTTTATTATCAAATAAAGTATTGAAAATTCCTTTAATTCAACTTTTTTATAGTTTTTTTTTCTTGAAAAAATTTCTTTCGTTAAATTCAAGGGCTGGGTTTCTCTATATGCTTTAAAATTTATTGCTTGTTTCTTATTAGTCAAAGGGGTCAATTGAGATAACTTATTTAAGAAGAATTCTTTGGTATACTTTTTTAAAGTATCATCTTTTATTTTGTTTGATTGGTTACTTAGTATTTTA
>AZYB01000067.1 GCA_000513055.1 alpha proteobacterium SCGC AAA288-N07 | reverse complement strand
CTTATCCATTCCTCTACTTTTTGTAACTGACTTGCCATAGTGCATTATCTTCTACTTCGATTGTTTTCTTCGTAAATTTTCTTTTGCTCTTTGTACTTAACTATAGCGGATTTGTATATAGCATTAGCTTCTTCAAACTTAGCTTCTGCAAGTTTATATGGTTCACTACCACGAGCAAATCCTTTAGCGTACTGTGCTATATATGATTGCTTGTTTGGCTTGTTGGGCTTTACAGGTTCTGATATAGTGGCAAATTTTATTTCATCTGAACTTAATATAGCGTTGCTCTCTACTTGCTCGGTTGACCCTGGTTCTGCGTACTGCAATGGAAATTTATTCATATAAGCTTTTTGAGCTAAATCGCTCATTTGGTCAACTTGGTCTTCAGTAAGCAAAGAACCCGTCCACTCTTCTTCGACTAAAAATTCTTGTTCTACTTCTTGAATGTTTAATTCGTTTACGGGAACTTCGGATGTAGTTCCGTTTGCTTCACCCCCTGCACCTCCTGTAGGTTTGATTCTAGTTAAGCCCAAAGTTTTAGCTATATACTCAACGTCACGTACACCTATAACATTCCTATCGAAGTCTTTTATAGTATACTGCTTAACTAAATCGGGATTACTTCTAATTACTCAATTTGCCTC
>AZYB01000066.1 GCA_000513055.1 alpha proteobacterium SCGC AAA288-N07 | reverse complement strand
ATTGGACAGTGATATTTTTTATATACACCTGATAACTCGATAATAGTTGCTTCACTTTTTATAAATTTTTCTTCTGTCCATGTTAAGTGTGATGCTGAAGTACCTGTTCCAGTTGGCAACATGGGCACAATGCTTGAATAATCGCCACCAAACTCAGGTGTACCATTGATTAATGATTTTTGAATTTCTGCAACTGCATCACATTGTCTTGTACCAGCATTTATATTTTCAAATGCTGTTTTCATTCCCTTTTCTGTTATTTTCGAAGCTGCTCTCATTAGCTCAATTTCTGTATCAGATTTTATAAGTCTTACCCAATTGACTAGGCGCTCTGCGTCTTTTAATTTTGCATTTGGTAATCCTATTTTTATTTTTTCATAACAAAATGCTGTAAAATAATGACTATCCATTTCAAGACCAATGTTCTGTTTATCCCATTTTCTTCTTTTTATTTCTTCAACAAGATATGTGTAAGGATGGGAAGGCCAGGTGTGAATGCACTTTTCATCATACTTTATAATATTTTTATCTTGTAAATAAGTTTTTATATATGCTCCTCCTGCATCCATAGGTCTTAAAAAACAAATTGGCTCATCTTCATTAATATGAATTAAAACACATTGGGCATAATAAAAAGACCACGCATCATATCCTGTTA
>AZYB01000065.1 GCA_000513055.1 alpha proteobacterium SCGC AAA288-N07 | reverse complement strand
GGCATATCACTAAAGTTCCATGTTTTCGACTTACCCATGACGAAAATTGGTGTAAACGAAACCCTTTTTTAAAAAACGTATGTTTCAATTTTTTTATGAGTCGTCTTTCTGAACAACTTATACAATCACTCTCCACTTCACTGTCACTCCCTAATTTGGTCGTATAAGTAGTCACAGTAGTATATGACATTTGATTATACGAGCGAATTATTTTTAATATAGTTACAGTTAGTACATGTAGGTCCGGGAAAAACGAAAGAACAGTGATCACACTCATTCAAAATAGTAACGTTGCGTTTAACGAGTTTGTTTTGAGAATACAAAATAAGGTCTCTGATTGTGTATACACCATACATAACCATGGTTTCTAAATTTGGAAACTTCATTATTATTTATACGAGACGAAACTTTATGCTATATTATTTACTTCAAACACCCAAACATTTTTTTACACCCCGCACTTGTTTTTAACATAATGGCAAAACTATCGATCATACCTGGAACCATCGCCTTGAGCAACGTTTCGAATTCCGTATCGACATCACCTTCATCAATTTGTTCAATAATGGAAAAGATCAAGTCCATGACGAGCTCTTTCTTATCGGCACCAGGGAGGGTCTTGAGGTTTTGTGCTTGGAGCATGAGTGTAGAAACTAAAACACACACATTTTCCTTT
>AZYB01000064.1 GCA_000513055.1 alpha proteobacterium SCGC AAA288-N07 | reverse complement strand
ATTAAGGCTCTACTTCCATAAAGTTTCAATCCCAGATCTTTTCCATTAGCTTCTATTTCTTCAAATAATTTTAATTGAAATTGTGGAGCTACATAAATTTCATATCCTAACTCTCCAGAAAAAGATATTCGATTTAAAATCGCTGGAACTCCTCCAACATAAGTTTCTCTTGTATCTCTAAACTTTAAAGCTTCTGCAGATACATCGTCCCTACATATTCTGGATAACAATTTGCGTGAATTAGGCCCTGAAATTGCAATACCATGAAAATCATCAGATCGATTTTTATATTTTACTCCATCCTTGGGTAAAAACTTTTCAAACCATCTTCGGTGCATTTCTTGTGCTACCCCAGATCCATAGATTATAAATTTTTCTTCGCTGTAACATGCAACAGTTAAATCTCCATATAATTTTCCTTTTGGAGTCAACATTGGTGTTAATACAATTCTTCCTGGCTTTGGTATTCTCCCTGCTAAAATATAATTAAGAAATTTTTTTGATCCCGAACCACTTATTTCATGTTTTGCAAAATTTGCTATCTCGGTTGCTCCTACTGCAGTTCTAACGGCTTCAACTTCTGCTGCAACATAAGCATGAGAACGTGATCGCTTAAAAGTTGGCTCTTCATGAGCGTCTTTAGGGTCTTTTGCAAACCATAAAACATTTTCCAAACCAAAAGCATCTCCCATAACAGCTCCTTTAGAAACTAGTCGATCGTACAAAGATGTGGTTTTTTGTTTCCTT
>AZYB01000063.1 GCA_000513055.1 alpha proteobacterium SCGC AAA288-N07 | reverse complement strand
AGAGAAAGTATGGGTGGCAGGTTAGATGATTATTTGCTTTGCGGAAATCAACATCTTAGTGTTCTAACTAGATCATACCTATTAGAAATAGCAACCAAAGCTGGTTTTAAAAACATTAAATTCTGTCTTCCAACAAAAGAAACTTTTCATTCAGAATTAATTGATAAACAAATCTTTGAGAAAGAATGGGAAAGTGATTTTGAAAATCCTCATACTTTAATTATGGAAGCTGAAAAATTGTAGAAAAATATTAATAGTTAAATATTTATAGTACGCGAGCCTTCATTACAAAAATCAAAGTCAATACATTTAAATTTTGATAATTTTCTTTTTACATTAATTTGTTTTTCTGGTTTGACAAAAAATAAAAAATATCCACCGCCTCCAGCGCCAAGCAACTTGCCACCTATGGCGCCTGCTGAAATTGCATTTTCATATATTTCGTTAAGGTTTAAAGGTGAAACCGTTTTGTGTAGATTTTTTTTAAGCATCCAATTTTCATGTAAGATATGTCCTAAATTGTTCAAATCTCCAGCTACTAATTCATATTCAAAATTTTTCGCTAACTCTGAAAGTTTTTCGTAATTTAAATTTCCTTTTTTTTCTTTTTTAATCTTTCCCAAAATTTTGTCTGCTTTTCTATTGATACCACTATAAAACATCATTAAATGTTGCCTAAAATATTGTAGTCTAGAATTTGAAATTTTTATTCTTCTAACACTTACAGTTTTATTATTTTTAAAAAGTATACAATTTAATCCACCATAT
>AZYB01000062.1 GCA_000513055.1 alpha proteobacterium SCGC AAA288-N07 | reverse complement strand
ATGTTCAAGGATCGAGCGAAGCAATTAAAACTGCTATTTTAAATATTAAAAATGAAGAAGTTTTACCTAAAATAATTCATTCTGATATAGGACTAATAACCGAAACTGATGTTTTATTAGCAAAAGCATCAAATGCTGTTTTAATTGCTTTTAACGTTAAACCAAGTAAAGAAGCAAAAAAAATGGCAGAGAATAATAAAATAGATATAAAATATTTTAATATTATTTATGAAGTTTTAGATTATATAAAATCTAATTTATCAGGTATGTTAAAACCTAGCATAGAAGAGCAGATAATTGGTTCAGCGGAAGTTGTTGAAATATTTAAGGTTTCAAAATTTGGAAAAGTTGCCGGATCTAAAGTTATGGAAGGAGAAATAAATAATGATTCAAAAGCCAGATTAATAAGAGATGGAAATGTAGTGTATACTGGACAAATTATCAGTATTTATAGAGAAAAAAATTCAGCAAAACAAGTTAGTGCAGGATTAGAATGTGGAATTATTTTAAAAGATTTTGCAGATTACAAAGAGAAAGACGTTATCGAGGCATATAATCTGAAGACAACTGAAAGAAGAATTTAATGAAAAAATATGATCATAACCAACTTTCTCAAAGACAGTTAAGGGTTGGAGAAATGATTAAACAATCTTTGGGTCAAATTTTTTTAAATCCTGGTCTAATATTTTTTTTTTCGATTATTACTGAATTTTTATTCTTACTTTCTAAATATCTAATCTTATCAGATCCCTTTTTTTTAGTTGAACTTGATATCGATAAAGTTAATTTTTTCTTAAAATTTTTTTTTT
>AZYB01000061.1 GCA_000513055.1 alpha proteobacterium SCGC AAA288-N07 | reverse complement strand
AAAATTAGTAGCTATTTCAGTGTCTATCTTTCTAATATGGTGCAATACAGTATATGCTGGTTCATCGGGAAGTGAAAAACTTAAAAAGACTTCTTCTAATTCTAATACAGCGAATGAGTGTTTTGAAGGTGTCAGCAGAGCAATGTTTTCATTTAACCAGACCATAGATACTGCAGTTTTTGAACCAATCGCAAAAGGATATCGGGTTTTACCGTTGGTAATAAGAAATGGTAGCAGCAATATGATGGGCAATATTTCTAATCTACTAACCATACCAAATAATCTCCTTCAAGGAGATTTGATTGGAGCAGGAAATACAGTTGCTAGATTAGCAATCAATACTACTGTGGGAATTCTTGGATTTTTTGATCCGGCAGAAAAAATGGGTTTTCCAAAGAGAGGTAGGGAAGATTATGGCCAAACTTTAGGCGTTTGGGGAGCAGGAAGTGGATGTTATTTTGTTATGCCAATATTAGGCCCAACAACAGTTAGAGATTTTACAGGAACTGTTGCAAATCTGTGGGGTGATCCTTGGTACAACATGACGACTGCAAGTGACCCAATGATAGCTGAAGGAATGTTTGTTGAGAGTGATTATTATCTTACAAAAGGAACGGACGCTGTAGATTTTAGAGCAAAGAATATTGAATCATTCAACAATATAGAAAAAAATTCAATTGATTTGTATGCTTCAATAAAAAGCTTTTATTTACAAAATCGAAATAAAAAAATTAGCAATTCAGATAAAATCATAGAAACTCAAGACGAAAGCGACTGGGAAGAAATAGACACAAATTAAAATTAGAAAAAAATGAAAAAAAATTTATTATTTTTTTTTAAAATTT
>AZYB01000060.1 GCA_000513055.1 alpha proteobacterium SCGC AAA288-N07 | reverse complement strand
GGTCCAAGATGAACTTTAAGTAATCCTGATGTGGGTTGTCTAAAGTGCTTATAAAATTTACCATTTATAAACATTGCCGGAGAGAGTAAAAAATAGTAAAGCGCTCTTAATTTATTACTTATCATTATCGTTGCTTGTTAGTTAATGTATCAATCAAATATTTATCATAAAAATCGTTGATTTTCTAATTATGTACTAAAACAATTTTAATAAAAAATAAATAGAAGTGTTAGTTGCCAAATTCAATTGGTAGATCCGGAAAAAGTGGATTATTGGGGTAATCTAGAGAGGTAGGAAATTTTTTTTTTTTATCGGTCATAGTATTAAATTCTTTTGGAGAAAAAGTAAGTTCCAATGTTGATGGAAATCTATTTTGGTTAACTGAGCCCCAATTATTGACATGAAGATGTACTAATTGAAGGTCAAAATTTTCTATAAAATTCTTAATTTTATCTTGATGTAAATCACAATCATGAAACTCTATTGTTAATCCGGTCATGCAAGATTGATATTCGATTAATTGATCCAAAATTTTATACTCGTTTCCCTCAATATCAATTTTAAAAAAAATATTCTTTGAAGAACTTTTGTTTAACAATGATTTCAAATCGGTTACATCGTCTTTTTTAATGCCAGAAATTAAAGTGCCAATTGGCATAATATATTTTTTTACATGAATTTTATTTATACCATCAAAAAAAGTCTTGTAACTTAAATATGAAAATATATTGTAAATTTGATTTAAATTTTTTATTTTTAAAAAAAAAATATTTTTTAAGTCTCGAAATAATTTTCTTACCCAAAATTTCCAATTTACCGATAAATCATAACAAATAACTTTGGCATTGGATTTGTTATAAAATTCACTCTCGAATGACCAGTCATCGCTTAGTCCAAAAGAATATAATATTTTTGTTTGATTTATAGATTTTTTT
>AZYB01000059.1 GCA_000513055.1 alpha proteobacterium SCGC AAA288-N07 | reverse complement strand
CGGTATATCTTATAAATGAAACTATCTTACGCTATTTGTGTATGTAACGAATCCCGTGATTTATTTTCACTCATATCTTTCTTACTAAAAGTCAAAGATGAAGAAGATGAAATTAATATTTTAATAGATACAGCACATGTTACCGAAAATGTTAAAACCGTCATCGAAAATTTCGGTGATAAAATAGTAACGTGTGAAAAGGACTTTGATGGTAACTTCGCGGAACATAGAAACTTTCATTTAACTAAGTGTTCAGGTGATTATGTATTTATGATAGATCCCGATGAAATGCCAAAAGAGAATCTTATAGTAAACCTTAAAAAAATGATACACGATTCTGGAGCCGAATTGATAATGGTACCAAGGATAAATATTCACCCAGGACTTACACAAGAGTGGCTTGAAAAATATAAATTTAAAACAAATGAACTCGATTGGATAAATTGGCCAGATTATCAAGGTCGTATTTTAAAAAATAACGAAAATATAAAATGGACTCGTGGATTACATGAAGTTGTATCAGGTACGGATAAAATTGTACAATTACAAGCTGATCCAAGAATCGCTTTATGGCATATTAAATCTATAGAAAAACAGGATAATAGATGGGACAATAGTGGTAACTATAAAGTTCCGGAATCAAATAATGATTTATATGACTCTCTAATGTAACAATATAGGATCTCTTTTATAAAAATCCCCTTTTTGAAAAATATAAGAAGTACATAAGTTAATATGATTGTAAAGTATATGTTTAGTTATAGGATTAATATGTCCCAAATCGGGTTCCATTATATCACTTTGTTCAAATTGAGTTAATAAATTTGTAGGATTGATAAACATAATTTTATTTTTTTTACATATTTTTTCGAGTAATGCGATTAAATAATCACGCTTATGTAATTTATTACCATTATACGTTACATTTATATGTG
>AZYB01000058.1 GCA_000513055.1 alpha proteobacterium SCGC AAA288-N07 | reverse complement strand
TTGGGAAAAAGATTTTGTTGGTAAAGAAGCAGCCTTAAATGAAAAAAAGCAAGGTCCTAATAAAAAACTTGTTACAATGACAGTGGATACAAACAATATAGACGTCACTAATGATGAGGCAATTCTAAAAGATAGCCAATGTATAGGCTATGTTACTTCAGGTGGTTATGCACACCACATAAAAAAAAGTATAGCACTTGGTTATGTACCGACAAATTTGTCAAAACACGAAACAATTTTGGATATAGAAATAAATGGAAAACTTTATAAAGCACATGTCACTGATACACCTTTATATGATGTAAATGGCGGACGAATGAAGAGTTAATTCAATCCATGGTTGTTTTATTTTTTTAGGTTACAATTTTTAGTTTATTATGTTTTATTTAATTCAACTTAATAAATTAATAAAGGAAGTAATGATGAAATATATTAAGAAGTTAATATTTTCTGCATTGTTTGCGTTAGGTATTACATCAATAAGTGTAACAGCAAATGCGGCGTGTGGGAAAATTGTTATGGCAGATATGAATTGGGCATCTGCTAATTTAATGGCAAATGTTGACAAGGTAATACTTGAAGCAGGTTACGGTTGTGAAATCGAATTAATCACAGGCGCAACTATGCCGACATTTACATCTATGAATGAAAAAGGTGCTCCCGATGTTGCTGCTGAGCAATGGGCAAATGCGGTAGCAAATCCTTTAGCAAAAGCTGTAGAAGAAGGTCGTTTGCATATAGCAAACAAAGCACCGATTACAGGTCTTGGAGAAGGCTGGTGGGTAACACCTGGTACACTTAAAAGACATCCAGAATTAAAAACTGCCTTGGATATTTTAGATCATCCAGAATTGTTTCCTTACGCAGAAGATCCTTCAAAAGGTGCGTTCGTTGGTTGCCCCGCAGGTTGGGGTTGTCAGTTAGCGAATGCTAATCTTTACAGAGCTTTTGAAATGGAAAAAAAGGGTTGGGTATTAGTTGATCCAGGTTCTGCAGCAGGACTTGATGG
>AZYB01000057.1 GCA_000513055.1 alpha proteobacterium SCGC AAA288-N07 | reverse complement strand
AACTTCACAAAATTTTCAATAAGATTGGAGCAAAAAAATAATACTATTGGGGGAGGTCGTCCAAGTGCAGGATTTCTTGGTATTTTATATTTCTTAAAAAAATGTAAGTGTAAAAGCATAACTTTAATTGGTTTCGATTTCTTTTCTAAAAAATTGCCAATTAAAACAGGAAAAGATTATCCGTCAAGTTGGCATATGCCCATTTCAGGCACAGAAAAAAATCCACACAATTCAAAAAAAGAAAAAGAAATAGTACAACGATGGGAGAAAGAAGGTAGGTTAAATTGGAAAATATTATCTGATTTAAATGAGGAAATGTTAAAGTTTACCTAGTCTATAACCTACTTTAATCAATTGACTCGCAGTTGACTTTTGTCTCGTAGTTTTTATCATTAAATTTTCACATAGCCTTGAATCTCTAAGATTTACAGGAATCCTATCAATTAAATTAGCATATAACTCCCAAGGGAAAGATAATTGTTTGCCCGCAGTTAAATCTGTATAGTTAGATTCTAAAGATGTTGTCGGTAAGGCTAATGTAAAACATTTTCTTAGCATGACATTATAGTTTAAAAATTCTTTTGAAGGTAAAGCATCCCATTCTATCAATAAGTCACTTTTACCTGACATGTATCTAGGTAACACTCCGTGTTCTGCTTCGTGTAATTTTGTAAAAAAGTATTTGTTAGTAGAAGCTAAAACTCTGCTATCGTAGTCATTATAAAATCCTCTTTCATAAAATAATTCATTATCGTGTAGAGTTTTTAACTTATCATAATTTATTAAGAAAAAGTTTGTATCCCAATTTGCAGGCATATCTGCTTTTGCAAAATCTAACATGCCATAATAAGCAGAAAACTGTTTATGTCCTACAAAGGTTTTCTTCCTAGATAGATGAGATAGTTTTTTTACGAAAAAACTTTCATCAGGTATTTCATTATTCCAACCATGTTTTAAAAATATTCTATTTCCACTTGCATATAATATTCTTTTATGTAATCCTCTATCTTTCCAGTGTAGTCTTAAATG
>AZYB01000056.1 GCA_000513055.1 alpha proteobacterium SCGC AAA288-N07 | reverse complement strand
TAACCAAGCTGACGGCGCAGATACAGCTATTGAATTTTTGAAAACACAAGAATCTGTTTGGACAAAATGGGTCCCTTCTAGTGTTGCAAAAAAAGTAAAAGCAGCTCTATAATCTAAATTAATTAAACGAGCCTACTTTTGAGTAGGCTCGTTTTTGTTTAAGATTATACAAGATATAAAATGGATTTTTTTGATCAGTTTCCCGTAATGGAGCAACAAGAGTTGCGAGATTTTAAAAAAGGAATAGATCTAGCATTTAGAACTTTTGCTCGAACATACGGAGAAGCAATCGAAAATTTTTTTGAACCCCTATTATTCTTTTTAGTATGGTTGGAAAAATTATTAACTAACTCACCTTGGCCGATGATAATTCTAGTACTAGCTGGTTTAGCTTGGATAGCTTCAAGAAGTATATTGCTTGTTATTGGTACAATTATTTCTTTTTTGTTGATTGGCTACTTTGGAATGTGGAAAGACACAATGTCCACGGTTGCCATTATTACCGTAGCAACTCTAGTATGTTTAGCTGCTGGAATACCGATGGGAATATTGATGGCCCGTTCAAATAGAATACAGGCAGCACTTTTACCAATTTTAGATATGATGCAAACTATTCCAAGCTTTGTATATTTAATACCTATTTTGATGCTGCTTGGCATAGGTAAAGTGCCTGGTTTAATCGCTGTTTGCATTTATGCTATTCCACCAATAATACGCTTAACTAATCTAGGAATCCGTGAAGTAGACAAAGAGGCTTTAGAAGCTATAGATTCTTTTGGAGCTACAACTTGGCAAAGATTAACCAAAGTACAAATTCCACTGGCACTTCCAACTATTTTTGCTGGAGTAAACCAAACCATTATGATGGCGCTAGCGATGGTTGTAATTGCTTCTATGATAGGCGTTAGAGGACTTGGTGTTCCTATTTTGCGAGCTATTTCAAATCAATATCTTGCACTCGGTTTAATGAATGGTTTAGCCATAGTAGCACTAGCTATTATTTTTGACAGAATTTCCCAACATTACGGGAAGAGAATTCAAAAACACCGTGAAGGAAGAAACTTATGAGTGTTGTTAAAATTAAAATTGAGTCCTTATATAAAATTTTTGGAGCAAATC
>AZYB01000055.1 GCA_000513055.1 alpha proteobacterium SCGC AAA288-N07 | reverse complement strand
AAAAAATATTATATTTTTATTATCTTTTAATTCTAAAATTAACGGAAATAAAGCGATAAGGAAAATTTCTCTATAATGAACATTATGTGTGATTAGATAAAGCAATTTCATTTATCGAAAAAAATTTTACATGGAAGATTGTTAGTAAAAAATTATCTGATTTATTCATAAATGGTTAAACAAAATTGGCAAAAAAATATTATAATTTCTATATTATTTTCTACTTTTATTTATTATTTTTGGAAATCAGGAATTATTTATAACTATAGTTTTTTTTCCGATTGTCAAAGAGGGTCGATTACATATTTTCGCAGATTGGGCATATGTAATTAAGAATGGTATATGCAATAGTTTAGGTTTTGATATTCTTAAGCCAAATGCATGTTATGGAAAAGATAATACCGCATTCAATTTAGGAAATATATTGTTATATATTCCGTATTTTAAATTTTTAGAAAAATTTTATTTTTTTTATTTTCCGTTAGTACTGTGTTTCATTTTTATTTATACAATTATCAAATTAATTGATCGCAAAAAATTACTAAACATTGCATTATTAATTTTGATTGTTTTTTCTCCACAAGTTTTGCTTGTTTTAGAAAGATGCAATGTTGACTTGATTATTTTTTTATTTTTAATAATTATGGTTAGAATCAATCAACCATTTTTAAGTTTTGCAATAATAAACTTTGTTACTTTATTAAAATTTTATCCCGCTGCTTTAATTACGAATTTTGTTGTAGAAAGAAAAAGAAACCTTAATAAAAATGTATTTATAATTTTGATTTTTTTTTTCACACTTGCTTGCCTAATGTATTTAGTAGGAGAGAGTTTTGAATTAATCAGATATAAATTAAATGTAGTATCATCAACGTGGGGAAATCAATTTTCCCTACATTCACTTGCAATACTTTTAGATAAATTGAAAAAATATGATTTTAACACAATTTTTGTTATTGCCTTATCAATATTTATCATACTTTCATTTTCATTTTATAAATTTTTTCAAAGTACTTTAGAAAATATAAAGTTAAATGAAAATAGTTTTAAATATAGATTGTATATAGTAGGTTCAAATTTAATTATATTGCTTTATTTAATCACACATAATGTTCATTATAGAGAAATTTTCCTTATCGCTTTATTTCCGTTAATTTTAGAATTAAAAGATAATAAAAATATAATATTTTTT
>AZYB01000054.1 GCA_000513055.1 alpha proteobacterium SCGC AAA288-N07 | reverse complement strand
ACATCAAAGACTCTTTTTCCAAATATAGTTTTTTGTTTTGTTTTCTCAAAGAGATTACCTCTTTTTTTAGTTCGAAACTAGAGAGACTATGTATTGGGTCAGTGTCAGTAACGAACATATCCTGAACCTCTTGATACTTAATACGTAGCTGTTGATTGGTTTTAACCTCAGACTCTAGGCCTCTTATGTAATGGATTATTGTTGCGTGGCTCTTGTTTATCATACTACCCACCTCAGTGAGTGTGTATCCCTTTAGGTTTAGCACCTTAGAGAATACTGCACGAGCAGATGGGTGTGGCATACGTCTAGACTTTTCGTCTACGTCCACCCCGAACACTACTCCAACAATGTCTTTAAGCTTTTTAACCTCTCTGAGGTTTCTTGTGTGTCTTTGCATTTGATTAGTATTTGATTTGAATTAATGTAATCTAGGTAATCATCACAGTCTATCTCCTTTATAGATAGGAATGTGGTGAGACCCTCTTCCTCTTTTATGTATTCAATCTCAAAGAAGTATGGACTATCGTGCTTGACCACACCACCTACCTTCTGAGAGAAGTGGTTCTGTTTTTCTAAGCACGGCTCAAAGTAATCTAGCTGAAGTATAATCTCTTCTGAGTATTCATAGTCTAGGTTTGCTAGCTCTAGTATAACGTCACCATCTATGTCGTAGTAAATCTCTTCAGCCTCTATATACTTCCGTATTGAATCCATAGTCATCTAACTCTTTTAGTCTGTATTCCTGTAACTTAGACACCTTTCCTTCGGGTCTTTTAATCTCGCTGAACAAGACATTTGAGTTCGGTGGTATAGCTATTAGGTCGGGTATCCCATTCTTATTTGTCTTAACAAGCTTGATGACATAGTATCCCTTAGACTCTAGCTCCTTGATTCTCCTTGATTGAATTTGTTGTTCAGTCATCCATACAAATGTACGAATTCCTTTTTAAAATAGTTAACTGTGTACGTCTTCTTCTTGGACACGGCCTTGTATATATCATCCTCGATACCGCCCTCACTGAAGACCCAATACACATCACTCTTGAGTCTATCCCTTGTTGTCATACGGTCTCTACTCTGCCAATATGATGTGGCACTGAAGTCAATGTTGTAGTACACAAGTGCATCTGCCTGACGTAGAGATATTCCCTCACGTCCTGACACTATCTGTAGTGCTATGCTCTTGTCCGTGTCTTGAAACT
>AZYB01000053.1 GCA_000513055.1 alpha proteobacterium SCGC AAA288-N07 | reverse complement strand
AACAAAAGACGTTTTATATTCAAGGTTTACGATCGTTTAAAAATTCTTTGCCAAAAAACGTAAAAATAATCTTGAATAAAAAAGGTTTTGTTTACTCTGAAATACTAAACAGGTGGAATTATTTGGTAGGTAATGAAATATCAAAGGTATCTTTCCCAAAAACATTTAAGCCTAGTGGAAAAAATGCTCCAGGAACTTTAGTTATAAACGTACAAAGAGGAAATGAAGTTAATATAGAATTTAGCAAAAATACCATCATAGAAAAGATTAATGGTTTTTTTGGTTATAAAATTCTCAATAACGTTCGTTTAGAAACATTTAATAATTTAAAAGAAAATATTAATAAAAAAAAAATGGATATTTCCATAAATACTAAAGAGAAATTTAAAAATTCTCTAAAATCACTAAATAACGAAAAAATAAAAAAATCTTTAATAGAATTAATAAACGTAATTCAAAAATGAAAAAAATAATTTATATTCTATTATTTTCTTTTTTAAGTATAAATTCTTTTGCTGGTGAAAATTATAAATTAAGTGATATCACCGAAGGAAATGAAAATGCAAAAATAAAGATTTATTCCTATCAATCTTTAACTTGTCCACATTGTGCAAGTTTTCATATTAAAATTTATCCCCTTCTTAAAAAAGATTATATAGATACAGGAATCGCAAAAATATATTTTAAACATTTTCCTCTAGACTTAGCAGCGCTTAATGCTGCAAAAATTACCCAATGTGTAAATAAAGAAAAAAGAATTTCTTTTTTAGATCACTTATATAAAACACAAGAAAGTTGGATAAGAGGTGAAAAAATAGAGGATATAAATCAAAATCTCAAAAAATCTGTGAAACAATTTGGTCTTAATGAAGACAATTTTGATAAATGTTTAGCTTTTGAAGACGTGGAAAATTATATATTAAATAGTAGAATTGAAGCTGCAAAAAAATTTAAAATAAAATCAACACCAACAATTGTTATAAATGATGAAAAATTTAAAGACACTCTTGATTACAAAAATTTAAAAAGAATGCTTGAAAAATTAATATAATCATTTTTATGGAATTTAAAAAAATTCAACTAACAGGTTTTAAATCTTTTTTCGAAAAGACTACATTTTTAATCGAAAAAGGTTTAACAGGAATTGTGGGTCCCAATGGTTGTGGTAAATCAAACATAGTTGAATCTTTAAGGTGGTGTATGGGAGAAA
>AZYB01000052.1 GCA_000513055.1 alpha proteobacterium SCGC AAA288-N07 | reverse complement strand
GTAAGTACGGAAAAGATAATTGGCAAAAGGGTATTCCTACATCCAGATATTGCGATGCCGCATTTAGGCATTTAATGGCCTGCAAGGATGGTGAAGTAGATGAAGACCACTTCGGTGCAGTCCTTTGGAATATGGCGTGTTGGCTTGAGACTAAGCGAATGATTGCCAATAAACAATTACCTAATGAACTAAATGATTTATGAGCAAACCAAATGATTACATAGACGAGTACAAGAAAGCTCGCAGGGGTATATCTATACCAGGTAAAACTAAAAAAGAAGTTATTGATAATTTTTATAAACAAGCTAGGTCTGATATATATTGGGCTATGGAAAAGAAATTGATAGACGACAAGATGCTTGATAAGTACAAGTAATTAAATATAAATAAAAAAAAATGATGGATAAAGCATTACAAGAGCCGTACTCATTAGATGCGGAAGAGGCAGTTGTGTCTTGTTTAATTAAGTCCGAAGACTCAAGTGTCTTTGACTATGTTACACAGGTTCTAACTGCAGACGATTTTTATGTAGAGAGACCTAGAATCTTATTCAAGATTATAGAGGAACTGCAGAAGAAAAACTACCCAGTAGATGAGATTACTCTCCTCGAAAGGGTTAAATCAATGGGCTTTGAAGAGCAGGTCGAGGGCTTTATGGGTATACAATATGTAGCCGATAGAGTACAGACTGTAACTTCGGCACGTTATTACGCCAATATCGTCCGTGACAAGGCGATAGCTCGTAACCTTATCCGTATGTCAAGGAAAACCATTGAGGCGATTGTAGGGGGTTCTGAAGCCCATACAACGGCAAGTGCAATGGAGAATGAACTATCTGACATATCCGACAGGGTCGCTACAGAAGAATCTTTTGCAGATGCAGGGGATTTATTGCAAGATAAGCTAACTGCAATGACAGAAAACCGTTACAAGTTTACTGCACTTAGCACAGGAATCGGGCATCTGGACGAGAAACTTGACGAAGGTGGTATTGGTAAAGGAGAGGTATTTGTTGTTTCAGCACCTACCTCTTGTGGTAAAAGTCAGTTGGCTTTGAACATAGTTTTAAGGGCATCAGTACAAGACGGAATACCGATTGGTATATTTAGTTTTGAGATGCCTGCAGAGCAACTAATGAAACGAATGGTACAAACGGCAAGTGCAGTAAATCTAAAACGAATCAGAGAGAATGTAGCCACAGAGGACGAAAAAGCTCGTGTCTTTGCATC
>AZYB01000051.1 GCA_000513055.1 alpha proteobacterium SCGC AAA288-N07 | reverse complement strand
TATCTTCTGCTTCTGGTAAAACCGCCACTGTTGCCGCAGATGTGTGTACTCTCCCTTGAGTTTCAGTTTCAGGTACTCTTTGTACTCTATGAACTCCAGATTCATATTTCAGAGTGGAATAAATATTATCACCAGTAATTGACACGATTACTTCCTTTAAACCTCCAGCATCACTTTTTGATATACTTATAATATCCATATTCCATTTTTTTTTGTGACATACCTTTTCATACATTTTAAATAAATCTGCAGCAAATAAACTTGCTTCTAAACCACCAGTTCCAGCCCTAATTTCAAGAATAGCATTTTTTTTATCAACTTCATCTTTAGGTAACAAATATAATTTTAAAGTTTTTTCATTTCTCTGTTTAGTTTCAATTAGCTGTTTTAATTCTTTATAAGCTAGCTCTTTCATTTCTTTATCTGTATTTTTTTCATCAATCATTTTCTCTAGTTCTTTTTTTTGCTTTTCAAAATTTAAGTATTCTTGTGCACATTGAATTATTTCTCCAAGACTAGAATATTTCTTTGATTTTAATGCAAAATCTTTTTTATCAATATTCCCGGAGGAAAGTTCTTTTTCCAAAGACTGATGTTCTTCTATCAGAAGCTCAACTTTTTTTGATGGAATCATTATAAAATTTATTTTTTTTCTAATTCGGCAGATTTTTCTTCAACTAATTTAACTATATGTGAAATTATTTTATTACTTGCAACCTTATGATGAGGAATTCCCGAAAGATAAACCATATTATTTCCTTGTCCTCCACCCGTTAATCCGATTTGTGTTTGAGCGGCTTCTCCTGGTCCATTCACTACACATCCAATAATAGATAGGTTCATTGGAGTTTTTATATGTGCAAGTTCTTTTTCCAAATTTTTTACTGTTTCAATTACAGGAAAGGCCTGTCTAGCACAAGAAGGGCAAGAGATGATATTAATACCTTTATGCCTTAAATTTAGTGACTTTAATATTTCAAAACCTACCTTTACTTCTTCCACGGGATCTGCTGATAAGGAGACTCTAATTGTATCTCCAATACCTTCCATAAGAAGCGTACCTAGGCCAATTGATGATTTGACACTTCCAGGAATCAAACTTCCAGCTTCTGTTATTCCTAAATGTAAAGGATAATCACTCTTTTCTGACAAAGCCCTGTATGCTTTTACTGATAAAAAGACATCAGATGATTTAACACTGATTTTAAAATTAAAGAAATTTTTATCCTCTAAAATTTTTATATTTTCTAGAGCACTTTCCACCATTGCCTCTGGACATGGTTCTTTATATTTTTCTAAAAT
>AZYB01000050.1 GCA_000513055.1 alpha proteobacterium SCGC AAA288-N07 | reverse complement strand
CCATAATTGCTTCTTTGTTCTGCCCAAACTTCATCGGTAATTAGTTCACTATAGAGGCTAGAACTTAGTGGAGAAGGTTTAACACCAATCATTTCTGCAGGATTCCAGTCTGGCATGTTGGCAAAATATGTTGATTTTCCTGCAAGGCCTGGAATTCTTTGTTTAATTTTTTCAATTTTTTTACCTATATTTACAAGAGCATCCTGAATTTTGCTCTCATTTATCTTTCCAATGAATTTTAAGGGTCTGCACTGAAAAATATAAAATATGTTATTTTTAATACAAAATTCAATATCAAGCCTGTCATTAGAAAAAATTTTTTCTATTTTTTTCACAGTTTTTAATTTATTCGAAATGATATTTGAGATTTTAATATTTTCACGATTAATAATTAATGTTTTCATAGATGGATTTAACTTTCCAGAGGTCACTAAATCTGTGTGGCCAGATTTATCAAAATTAATAAAGTAATATGGAGCATTATTATTAATATTTTTTGTAAATATTACTCCTGAAAATTGAGGCTTAGAGATAAATTCTTGTACAAGAATTTGATCATTATTATTTTTAAAATCATCACCAACAAGATGGATATATTTAAAAATCGTTTCTTTATTTACTTTTAAATTATTAAAAGATTTGTATTTTCCAGCACTTGATTGTTTAATGTTATCTTCTTGTAAGGAAGAGGATCTGATTATGATTCTTTTTTTTCTAAATATTTTATCAATTTTTCGAAAAATTAAATTTCTGTTTTTATAATATTTTTTTTTTGTAAAATAAACAAACTCTGGTATTTTAAAGTTTAATTTTTTTTCAAAGCGTTTTAAAAACTTCAAACTTTCAGCTTTAGTATAATTTTTTTTAAATAAATATACCATTAAAAATGTTTAATGTTTTTTAAACCTAATAAGCTAATCAATAATCATTAGGATTTTTATCATTTTTTTTTTTCTTTGAAAAAAAAGATTTAACTTTTGACCAATATAATGAAATTGCAGCTCCTGCTGCAGCTATTGCGCCTACTATAGCTGTCAGCAGCATACTTCCCGTACCAGGATCGACATAAGCGTACGCGCTGGATTGGAAATAAAATCCTACTAATATGTATAGATTTAAAAATAAAATAAATTTTTTCATTAGTTTCCTCCTACAAAATATTTAACACAGAATTATTAAAATATCTATTTATACATTAAAATGGAATTACTAATCATTATATTGTAAATTGGATAAAAGTATTATTTTGATTAAATAAATGAATCTTTTTGCCATCGGGGATATTCACGGTTGTTTACAACAGCTAATTTCTGTTCAAGATAAAATTCTTAACTATCCAGGGTTTAAAAAGGAAAATGATTTACTAATTTATATA
>AZYB01000049.1 GCA_000513055.1 alpha proteobacterium SCGC AAA288-N07 | reverse complement strand
TATCAATATATGTCTATAGTTAAAGGTGGACCAAACCAAGCTGATGCTATGAAAGCTGTTGCAGAGATGACAAGTACACACGGTTTAGCAGGATCTGCAAAATATATTGCTTATGCACCTTGGAGAAAATCTTCTCTTAAGGTTATAGAAGCAGGTGAGCCTTGGTATAAAGATGGTAAAACAAACATGATGGAACAAATGCCAACTCATCCAAATAACACAAAAAACTACTTCCTAGTTGATCCAATATTTTGGGCTGATAACAGCACAGAGATCGGTGAAAGATGGGAAGCTATGAAAGCAGGTCTGTAATTTTAAGTTACAAAGACTAAAATTGTATATAATATTGAGGGCGGTTATTTAATAACCGCCCTTTTTTTTTATTTATATGAGTAGCGAAACACAAAAAATTTTAACAACTGGCGGCATTCCTCTAGAGGAAAGTCTAAAAAAAGTAGAGAAAAGAAATAAGATAAAAGCTTTTTTACTTGTATCTCCTTTATTATTTTTTTTAATAATTGCATATATTTCTCCCATAGTAAGTCTGCTTTTTACAAGCATTGATGATCGAATGGTTACCAATATGCTTCCTAAAACTTTTAAAGTAATGAAACAGTGGGATGGAAAAGATCTTCCTTCCGAAGAGGTTTTTGAAGCATTTTACCAAGATTACAAAATCCTAGTTGAAGAGAAAAAACATGGAAAATTATCAACACAAATGAATTATGAAAAAAACGGCTTCAAAAGTATTTTAAAAAAATTAGCAAGAAAAATGAAAAAATTCGAAGAAGGAAATTATAAAGAACAGATTATGGCTGTTCATAAAAGATGGGCTGATGTTGAATATTGGAGAGCACTTAAAAGAAGAGCGCCGACATACACTTATTCAAAATATTTAAAAGGTGTGGATATGTATGAAAATGAAGAAGGTAAAATAGTTGAAGTTCCTGAGGAAAGAAGAATTTATAAGATTTTATGGTTAAGAACTTTAGAAATAGCTTTTTTTGTTACACTTTTTTGTTTTTTAATGGCTTATCCAATCGCGCATTTGCTTGCTACTTTGCCAATGAAATATAGCAATTTATTAATGATTTGTGTTCTTTTACCTTTCTGGACTTCTTTACTTGTAAGAACTGCAAGTTGGATGATTTTGTTGCAACAACAGGGAATCGTAAATGATGTTTTTGTCTGGACAGGATTGGTAGCTGACGATAACAGACCCGAAATGATGTACAATAAAACTGGTACCTATGTTGCAATGACACAAATTCTTTTACCTTTTATGGTACTGCCATTGTACAGTGTTATGAAAACTATATCACCAAGCTTGATGAGGGCTGGAAAATCACTTGGTGGAACACCATTTACTACTTTTTGGAAAGTATATTTTCCTTTAACAATACCTGGCATTGGTGCAGGGTGCTTGTTAGTTTTTATTATTGCAGTAGGTT
>AZYB01000048.1 GCA_000513055.1 alpha proteobacterium SCGC AAA288-N07 | reverse complement strand
AATTCTTGGGTTTTGATGAATTTCATTTTGTATCATTATTAGTTTTGTATATTTTAATCATGTTTATTTAAAAAAACTTTTTTAACAGCCAAAGATGCTTCTCTTCCTTTATTAACTCTTTCAAGAGCCTGTTTTATATTTAGACAGTTAATTATCCCATTTCCAATTGGTTTTTTATGAATAATTGATAAATACATTAAAGCGTTTGTAACAGCTTTAGAAATTAGTTCAAAATGAAGTGTTTTACCTTTTATAACACAACCTAATGCAATGAAACCATCATAAAAGTCAATATTTCTCGATATCACAACTGGAATTTCAAAAACACCTGGAATTATAATTTCATTATAATTTATTTTGGTTGTTAGGATTTTTATAGCTCCCTTTTTTAATTGTTTTGATATTTTCGGATAATAATTTGCTGTAACTATTAATACCTTCTCCTTTTTCATTTTATAATTTCCTGTTTTGTAATTTTTATACCGTAACCTTCTAATCCTATTACTTTTTTTTTAGATCTTGTTACTAATATCATGTTTTTAATATTTAAAGCCTTTATAATTTGTGCTCCAATACCATAATTTCTAATAAGTTTATCATTACCTTTTTTATAAAATTTTTTACTCATATATTCTTTTAACGTTTCAGAAACTGGTTTAAGATTTGTGTCTCTTATAAATATTAATACACAGTCTTTATATTTTTTGAAGTAGTTAATGGTGTGATTAAATGAATTAGGCAATTTTTCACCCATTAAATAATTTTTGATAATATTTGAAGAAATAACCCTCACTCGAGGATTTTTATTTCTAACAAAATTTCCTTTAATTAATGCAAAATGTTCTGAACCATCAAGTGTATTTTCAAAAATTTTAATTTTAAAAATTTGTTTGTTGATTGAAATATTTGAAGATTTTTTGAAAATTATTAATTTTTCCTTATTTAATCGATACGATATAAGATCATCAATTCTCCCAAGGCTTAGCTTGTGTTTTTTAGCAAAATTAAATAATTGCTTACCTTTGGCCATAGTACCGTCATCGTTCATAATTTCACAAATAACTGCTGATGGTAAATTTTTTGATAATCTTGCTATATCTACAGATGCTTCGGTATGACCAGCTCTAACTAAAACACCTCCATCTTTTGATGCCAGAGGGAATATATGGCCAGGTGTTACAATATCTTTTCTCGATGCATTTTTTTTTATGGCCGATTTTATTGTATTGGCTCTATCATATGAAGAAATTCCTGTAGTAATATTACTTGCGGCATCTATTGATACATAAGTTGAAGATTTAATTTTCTAACTTGTTTTGAATCTAGTGCTAGACAAATAAGTCCCCTTCCATACTTTGCCATAAAAGTGATATCTTTATGTTTTACTTTGTTAGCAGAAATTATTAGATCACCTTCATTTTCTCTATTTTCATCATCAACTAAGATAAACATTTTTCCTTTTCCTGCATCTTTTATAATTTTGGCAATTGAAGAAAACATATTTATTTTTTTAAATTATTTAGATATTTTGCAATGATATCAATCTCTATATTAACAATATCATTTTTTTTAATATTTTTTAAATTTGTCAATTTTAATGTATGAGGTATTGAGACAATTAAAAAACT
>AZYB01000047.1 GCA_000513055.1 alpha proteobacterium SCGC AAA288-N07 | reverse complement strand
ATAGACCTTGAGATAAACCTTTTCTTGAAGCTTCAGCTGTTCTTACATTTGCTTGAACTGATACCAACATTCCAACATAACCAGCTATTCCAGATAAAGTGGCACCTATTAAATATCCTATACCTACTAAAATACTAAAAGAAAAGGTAATAATAACTAAAACAAATAACCCAACTATAGAAATTGTTTTATATTGCCTGTTTAAATATGCTTTTGCTCCAATTTGAATTGCTTCAGCAACTTCATTCATTTTTTTATTTCCAGTACTCGATTTCAATATTTGTTTTCTTGTTAGGTAACCATAAAGAATTGCAACAAAACCAATTAAAATTGTAAGTAATAAAATATTATGAGGTGATAAATTGTTCATATGTAATGCTTTGAAATAAAATAATCAAAATTAAAAAAAAGGAACATGGCAAATTAAAAAGGGAAAGGCAACGATAATATTATTAAAATTTGTGGATATATCCGAGTTTTTTAGGCAATAAGACATGTCCTATTGTAGATTTAGCTGTCTTAAATATAGATTTATTTTTAATAATTCCTATTTTCGAAATTTTCGTAGAAGTAGTTTTAGATATTTTTTTTATTAAACTTTCCTTTTTTTTATTTGCAGTAAATAATATTTGATAGTCATCACCATTCGAAATAAAATTTAATTTTTTACTACCACTTTTAATAAGATAAGAATTTAAATGACTAGATATAGGTATTTTACTCATAAATAATTTAGATGTAAGGTTTGAGTTGGATAATATGTGTTGTAAATCTTGAAAAAATCCGTCAGAAATATCTATTGACGAATTTGCAAAAAGATGGATTTTTTTTGAAAATTTTATTGGTATATTAGGAAGGTAGAATTTGTTTATAAAATAATCTCTGTTTTTTTTACTAAGTCGAATATCTCCTTTTAAAATTTTTAATCCAACAAAAGCATCACCAATTGTATTTGTAATATAAATATCATCATTTAATTTTGCTCCAGATCTTAAAATTGGTTTTTTTTCTGAATATCCAATTATAGCAATGGTTATTGATAATATTCTTGAATAAGTTGTGTCTCCACCAACTAAAATAATATTGTATTTTTTTTGTTCTTGTTTCAACGCTAATTTGATTTTATTAAGATGGTATTGTGATAAATGTTTTCTACTTCCTGAAAAACTCATAAAATAATATTTAGGAATTATTCCTTTGCAAATTAAATCAGAGATTGCTCCTCTTAATGCTTTTTTAATTACATGACCAGGATTTTTAAAATTTAAAAAATGAGTGCCCTCAACATATGTATCAATAGAAACGCCAATTTTTTTTTTATAATCAAAAAATATATCATCTGATAAATTAAATGATCCTCTTTTATTTTTTGATAAATTTCTTAAATATTTTTTTATGACTGTAAATTCATTCATTTAAGATCTAATCTTTTTCGATATTTTATCTAAAATTGCATTTAGATATCTTTTTTGACTTTGTTCCAAAAAAAAATCTGAAGTATTTAAGTATTCATTAATAATAATGTTTATCGAGGTTTTTGGGCGATACAAAAGTTCAAATATTGCCGCATGTAACAAAATTATTAACAATTTTTCTGTTCTTTTTATACTTAAATCTTCACCAACAAATCGTTTAATTGTTTCATCTATTATCTCTTTTCTTTCCAATGTACCTATGACAACATCTTTTATAAATTTTTTATATCTATGCT
>AZYB01000046.1 GCA_000513055.1 alpha proteobacterium SCGC AAA288-N07 | reverse complement strand
GTCTAATGAACATAATGTAAAGAGCCATTAATAATGCTCCAAGAAACGAAGCACCTATCATTCGCATTATAGGTGTTGCTGTTTCGTCCATTTCAAATTTAGCTCTAAAATTTTTGTTATTAATTATCATTTGATAAGCATAAACTCCGAAACCTAAAAAATGAATTACAAAAATTACTAAATAGATTATACCGTTAAATTTTTCTATCATTGGTTATATTTTACAAAATAGAACGGAAAGATGATATAAAAAAAATATGCCTGTTGATAACTTGCCAAAAAAAATTGCTATATTTCCTCTTGCGGATGCAGTTTTTTTCCCAAAAACAGTTTTACCACTAAACATCTTTGAAAAGAGATATATTCAATTGGTAAATGATTGCATGAAAGGTGGCAGATTATTTGGCATGGTACAACCAAAATTTAATATAGGCCCAGAACCAGAAGTATATAGAGTGGGTTGCTTGGGAAAAATTACAAATTTAAGTGAAACTGATGATAAACGATTTATAATTAATTTATTGGGCATTACTAGATTTAAAATAGAAGAAGAACTAAAAACGGATAAATTATATAGAGAATTTAAAGTTGATTACTCGGATTTCATTTACGATTTAGAAAAAGAAAAGAATAAATTTGAAAATAAAAAACTAATTAATAAAATTAAATCTTTGTTTAAAAAAAATAATTATCTTGTCGAATTTAATAAATTAGAAAAATTAAATTTAGATCAATTAATAAATGCCATATGTATGATTTTCCCTTTTTCTATTGAGGAAAAGCAAAAATTAATGGAAACAATCAAAACAGAAGATAAGGCTAAGATACTCGAAAAAGTAATAAATTTTAATTTAATCAACAACTTTGAAAGCAAAACCATTCAGTAGATTTAACAATATTTATAAAAATTTACGTAGGTTTATTCATTGAGTCAAAAAACTCAGCATTATTTTTGGTGGCTTTTAATTTAGAAATTAAAAACTCTATAGCGTCCATTGTCCCCATCGAACTGATTATCCTTCTTAAAACATTCATCTTTTGAAGATCATTTTTTTCAAAAATAAGTTCTTCCTTTCTCGTACCTGATCTTGTGATATCAACAGCTGGAAAAATTCTCTTATCAGATGCTTTTCTGTCCATAATTATTTCACTATTACCTGTTCCTTTAAATTCTTCAAAAATTACTTCATCCATTCTGCTACCGGTATCTATCAAAGCAGTAGAAATTATCGTAAGTGAGCCTCCTTCTTCTACATTTCTTGCCGCACCAAAAAATCTCTTTGGTCTTTGTAGCGCATTTGCATCAACTCCTCCTGTCAAAACTTTACCAGAACTAGGAACAACAGCATTGTATGCTCTGCCAAGTCTTGTTATAGAATCTAGAAGAATTATTACATCTTTTTTGTGCTCTACTAACCTTTTAGCTTTTTCGATAACCATTTCAGCAACAGCTACGTGCCTTGATGCTGGTTCATCAAATGTAGAACTAATTACTTCTCCTTTTACACTTCTTTGCATATCTGTAACTTCTTCTGGACGCTCATCTATTAATAAAACCATGAGATAGCATTCTGGATAATTGGCAGCTACTGAATGTGCAATATTTTGTAGCATGATTGTTTTACCTGCTTTGGGTGGAGAAATGACTAAAGATCTCTGTCCTTTACCTATGGGAGCAATTAGATCGATAATCCTTTGAGTTAAATCTGGTTTTTTTTCTGTTTTTGTGTTTTCGACTTCCATCTTTAATTGTTCATCTGGATAAAGAGGCGTTAAATTATCAAATGCAATTTTATTTTTTGCTTTTTCAGGACTTTCAAAATTTATTTGATCTACTTTGAGCAAGGCAAAGTATCTTTCTCCATTTT
>AZYB01000045.1 GCA_000513055.1 alpha proteobacterium SCGC AAA288-N07 | reverse complement strand
GTCTAAAATCTTTTTCTAAAGACTTCTTAGCTTTATTAATTATGTTATGTGAAAAAGAAGAATTAAGGAGTATTTTTTCACAATTAATAGCCCTTTTAGGAATATTTGCCATTCCTCCATATGCAACTCTTATTTTTTTTATTTTATTATTTTTAATTTCAACATTAAAAGAGGCGCAAACTGATGAGATATCGTCATCAATTCTTTTTGAAATTTTGTAAGCTTTAAAAATATTTTTTAATAGTAAAGGAATTCTTATTGAATGGATAAATTGTCCCTTTTTTAGCTTTGTTTGACGATAATTTATAAAAAACCCATTTAAAGGTAGAGTTTTTGTTTTATTTTTATCTTTGATAATTATTTGTGAATCAAGCGACAACAATAATGGAAGAGTATCTCCAATAGGACTTGCTGTAGCTATATTCCCTGCAATTGTACAGACATTTCTAATTTGAGTGGAACCATACCTTTTGAGTATCTTTGCAAAATCAGGGAAATATTTTTTTATAAATAATTCAAAATCTATTAAAGGAGTTGTGGCCCCTACTTCAATGTAATTATTTTTTTTTTTAATATAATTTAATTCATTAATTGAATTCATATAAATTAAAGAATCTAGATCTTTTCTTTCTTTAGTAACAACTAAAGAAACATCTGTTCCTCCGCTTAATAATTTAAAATTTGGATATTGTTTAAGAATTTTTTTTAACTCGTTTACATTTTTAGGAGCAAAATATTTGTTTTTTTTATTTGATATAACAATACTTTCATTTTTTATTTTTTTTAAAAGAGAAATAGATAATTTCTGGTTTCTTTTAAATAAGTCAAACTTACTGATTTTATTTAAACTTTTAGCAGCATCTATTATAGGTCGGTAACCTGTGCATCTACATAAATTGCCTGAAATTGTATCTCTAATAATATCATCTTTATAAAAAGAATAATTTTTGTACATTGCAAATAAGGACATTACAAATCCTGGTGTACAGAATCCGCATTGTGAACCATGATAGTTAACCATTGCCTCTTGTACTGGATGTAAAGATCCATCATCAGAAACTAAATCTTCCACAAGTATAAGTTGCTTACCTGCTAGCGTTGGAACGAATGCAATACAAGCATTAATTGCCTTATAAATAATTTTGCCTTTTTTTAACTCTCCTAATACTATTGTGCATGCTCCGCACCCTCCTTCTGCACAACCTTCTTTGGTTCCAGTTTTTCTTAGCTTAGTTCTTACAAAGTTAAGTATGGTTTCGTTGGGATTAGGATTATGAATTGCTAAAATTTTATTTTTATGAACAAGCCTAATGATGCTGGAAGTCATTTAACTTCCTTTATATGTAGAATAACTCCAAGGAGAAACTAGTAAAGGAACATGATAATGCTCATTTGGATTAGATATTCCAAATTTAATAACAACTTCATCCAAAAATGGAGTTTTTGGTAAGTTAGTTATTTTTTTAAAATATTCACCTATAAAAAATATAAGTTCGTACTGTCCTTCCTTAAAATTATTTCCTTCGACAAGAGGTTTATCTGCTCGTCCATCATTATTTAGCAAAATACTATTTAGTTTATTTCGTTTGCTTGAAATATAATAAACCTCAACTTTAACACCTCCTGCTGGTCTTCCAGTGTAAGTGTCCAAAACATGTGTAGTTAATTTTGTCATAAGATATGTATATATTATACAATAATTAACTAAATGATTATGATCAATAAAATTAATAATTTGTCACAAAGTAAGTTTATCGAAATTTTCGCTAATATTTTTGAAAAAACGAAATGGATCGCAGAAAGATTGTATAATCAAAAACCTTTTAACAGTTTTGAAGATTTGTGTTTTAAAATGTTAGAAATTTTCAAAACTACTGGTAAAGAAAATCAGTTGAAAATTATTAGAACTCACCCCGATTTAGCTGATAAAATAAAAATTAATTTACTTACTATAAATTCTCGTACTGAACAAAACAGAGCTGGACTGGAACAATGTTCAGAAAAAGAATTTAATGAATTTAAAAATTTAAATGATGAATATAAAAAATAAGAGTTGCATATGGAGGAATGGCAAATATTCCTAAAAGGGCTATTAATTGTGAAAAAATACTCCTTAATTCTTCTTTTTCACATAAC
>AZYB01000044.1 GCA_000513055.1 alpha proteobacterium SCGC AAA288-N07 | reverse complement strand
TGCTAAAGCTTATCAAGTTCCAGATACTGCTTTTAGATTCTATGCGTGGAAACAAATGCAAGAGCAATTAAAGAAAGTATATCCCAAAATGCGTGAAGCAAATCAAGCAGAGAACTTGAAGAATGCAGCGGCTAAGTTAGTCAATGATGTTTACCAGAACTATGATAAAGTAAATCCGTTTTTAAGATATACAACTAAGGTAGGCCTTACACCGCAGTTCGCTACATTTACAATGGAGCTTTTAAGAAATCAATATAACCAAGGTAGACAAATTAAAGATTTATTTAGGGGCAAACTAGGAAGTAATCTAGGAATAGATATGGGTCCTCCCGATATAAATGCCTCAAGGTGGATGGGTGCAAAACGTGCAGCAAGTAGCGCGGCAGTTATAGGAGGCATGAGTGCATGGATGTCTTCGTGGGAGAAAAGCCACGGAGTAGATTCGGAAACTAAAAGTGCTTTAATAGAAACATTTACTCCAGAGTACGATGAGAACTCTCCATTGATGATGGAATTAAGTGCAGATGGTACGAAGTTTAATTATATGAATACTTCTTACCTATTGCCACAACGTATGATTAGCCAAGCTTTTACTGCAGGTTTTGATGATACTAGTGAAACCAATTTACAACAAATGATTCTACAGGAGTTCAAGGGAGAAGGTGCTTTCTTCTATCTAGGCTTACTGAAGGGTGGATATAACATAAAGGAAATCGGCAAGGAAGATAAGATTACTACAGAAGAAGGTATAAAGGCTTTCGGTGAAATAATAGACTATACTGTAGAGGATATGTTTAAGCCTGGGCAAGCTAGGGAAGTAGAAAAGTTAATAAAAGCACAGAAGCCTGGAGCAAGGTACACTACTAATCAAGTTTTCCTACGCCAAGCAGGTTGGAGGGTAAATGCTTTTGAAGTAGAACTAGCGGGCGAAAACAAAGTTCGCAATGATTATGGTAGTTTAAGACAAGAGAAGAACGCATGGGGTACTAAGTTGAGATATGAGTTAGAGCAGATGCAATCAACTCCAGGACAATTTCAAAAAGAGTACAATAAGGCTAACGAAAGTTATAAACGATTAATGCAACGCCAAAAAATGCACTACAAGAATTTATCTTTTGTTTTAGAAAAACAATATCCTGGACAAGGCCCAGAAAAAGCAGCAGAGGTAATGAAGCGAGCAGGGTTAAGTTCTAAGGAGGTAGGTTACTTGATGCTAGGAGGAGAAGTCTTACCTAATTTGCCGAAAGATAAGACACAAAACAATGATGAGATTTTTGAATCAATGGGATTAGATTTATCTTTAAATACTGAAGCCAACAATCAAAAGATTTACAATGAAATCGGTAAAGTCGAAGACAGGTTCTTGCAAAAGAAATTAGTTAATCATTTCCGCAAAGTAAGAAGAGGGGCTAGAAAAGGTTTAAGTACCATTGAAGGTATTATAGATGCTCAAGAGACAAGTTCTCAGATAGAGATGCTGCGAGATTTATTTCCAGGCAACATCGCTTACTACAAGGAGTTAGTGTCCAAGCGTGTAATAACCAAAGAGGCATACTACAAGCTAACCCAATAAAAAAACGCCCCCTTAAACCAAGAGGACGTTTTTCTACAAGAAGAAAAAAGGAATCATATGGAAGAGGAAATGATAAAACTCTCCCTGCCGTAGATTACTCTAGCGGCTTACCTTTGTTCAAATATGTTAATTAATCATAATACACAATTCAAAAAAAACGAACTATATAAAACCATTCATAAAGGTGTACTAAGCCTCTATGCCATTTACTAAAAGCTTTTCTTTTGCCATTGTCAACTTAGTTTTAAGATTTTCTACATCTTTATTTAGTATATCGTTCTGTTTAGTGAGTGCTTCACAAGCGACTGTCATCTGGTGCAGTCCCTTAGTTAATATGTTTTCTGTTGGTTCTCTATATATTGTATCTGACATTATTGAAATCTCCCGATTTGGTTTATGAATTTAAATTTACCCATAAGGTCTCTTTCGCCCTCACGGTTTTTTGCTATTTTGTAATCTAGTTCTAGGTAAGATGTTTTCCCATCAAAAACTCTGCAGTTCTGTAGGTCTCCACCCCTAGCCCACATAAGTAATATGACATCTGCATCGTTCTCAATATCCCCACTATCCTTGAGGTCGTGCATTGATAGACCAGAGTCTCTCTTTGCTCCCTCTCTGTTGACTTGAGCCAACAAGATAACAGGAATATTTAGTTCCATTGCTAGTTGTTTAATCCTATGTGAAACTAATGCTATTCCGTCATGCTTACTCATACGAGTATCATATGGTATAAGTTGTAGGTAATCAATGACGAGTGCCTCTATTCGGTGTTTACGCTTCATTGACCTAGCCTTTGAACGTAGTTCATCTATGCCCCTAACGAAATGTTCTACTACAATCGGTGCTTCTTTAACTTTTTTAAG
>AZYB01000043.1 GCA_000513055.1 alpha proteobacterium SCGC AAA288-N07 | reverse complement strand
TCCTCCAATAATAATATTACCATAATCTACTATAGTTTTTTTAAGCAAATTGAAAAAACAATCATCTTAGTGGTTTTTCAGTAACGATAAGCTGATCTTGGGCTTTTTCACGAATAAAAATATAAATACCACTAATTACAATTATAAATATTCCAACGATTGTTCTTAAACTTGGTATCTCTCCAAAAAATATCCAACCACTTAAAGAAGACCATAATAATATTGAATATTCAAATGGTGATACAGCTGCAGGAGATGCTATTCGATATGCTGTAAACAAAAGAAGAAAAGCAGCAGATGCTGTGAAGCCTAAAATGATCATATATAACATTGAAGCTTCTAGATTGCTGAACCACTCACGAAAAATAAATTGAGAAGCTGGATGATCAATGTTGTTGTATTGACCATTACCAATAATCAAATAAAACATCATACTAATAATTGCAGCACCAATATAAAATTGCAAAGTTTGTGTATAGACATTATCTTTATCCGATGTTTTTTTTATGATTATCATTGATAACGAATAACAAAATGCACAAAAAATAGGTGTTAAACTTAGATAATCAAAATTACTAAAATTGGGATTTAATATTACATAAACTCCAATAAAACCAATTATAACTGCTGACCATCTTCTGGGTCCTATCTGTTCTCTTAATAAAAATTTTGCAAATATTGTAATTAAAAAAGGACTAACAAAGAACAAGGCGGTAGCAGTTGCCAAAGGCATTACTGTTAGTGAGATATAAAAAGAACTGAACCCAAAAAAGAAAAGTATCACCCGACAAAAAGTTAGAAAAGGATATTGAGTTTTAAATATAATTGGTCTTTTTGTTAATTTTAAAAATAATAAAATAATTACAAAGCTTACTAAAGTTCTTATTAGATAAACCTCATACAAGGATACGAAACTATAAATATATTTCATAATTGAATCTTGCACAGAGAAAATCATCATACCTAGCAAAATGAAAAGGATACCTTTAGAATTATTATTTTTCATGAATATCTGGGGAATCTATGTCAAATAAATCTTAAACCGAAGAATTAATTATATCTGAACCTTTTTCTGCAATCATAAGAGTTGGTGCATTTAAATTAGCGCTAGGAATTTCAGGTATCACAGAGGCATCAACAACTCTTAAATTTTCTATTCCTTTAACTTTTAAATTTTCATCAACTACAGCCATCTCATCCACTCCCATTTTACAAGTTCCACAAGGATGATAGGCAGTTTCTGCATTAGATCTAATATACTCATTTAATTGATCATCACTTTGTTTGTCAGATCCTGGGCCAACTTCTTTTCCAGCATGTTTTGCTAAAGAAGGTTGTGATAAAATTTTTCTTGCAACATGAATACACTCTCTTGTTTGTTTTAAATCATCTTCATGCTCTAAATAATTAAATAATATTTTAGGATAATCATAAGGGTTTGATGAATTAAGTGTAACTGATCCCCTGCTTTTAGGATGATTAGGGCTAGCATGTAATTGATAACCGTGAGAACTTGGATTAACTAAACCATGGTCAATAACGAATGATGGAAAAAAATGAAATTGAACATTTGGCATCTCTTGTTCAGGTGAAGATTTTGCAAATCCGCCTGCTTCCAAATATGATTGGGAACAAGGTCCTGATTTCGATAAAAACCATTGAATACCAGAAAGTACTTTTGGAATTAATTTAGTGTATGTATAAAGGGTATTAGGAGTTTTGCATTCCTGTTGAATGTAAGTTTCCAAGTGATCTTGAAGATTTTTGCCGACTCCTTTTAAATTATTAACAACATTTATTCCTTTTTCTTTTAAATGATTTGCATCACCGATACCTGAAAGCATTAATAATTGTGGTGAATTAATTGAACCACCACTTAATATTAATTCTTTTTCAGCAAAAAATTTTTCAATTTTATTATTAATTTTTACCTCAATGCCAATAGCTTTTTTTCCATCAAAAATAATTTTTTCTACAAATGAATTAGAATAAATATTTAAATTTTTTCTATTTTTGATTGGATTTAAATAATATTTTGATACACTTGCTCTTTCACCATTGTGAATTGTAGTATCAAACATTCCAAATCCTTCCTGGCGTTCTCCATTCATATCCTGATTAATTTCATATCCTGATTCTGAGGCAGCTCCTAAAAAAGCTTTCAATAAATGATTGTCATTTTTTGATTGATTAACAGGGAGTAATCCAAGAGAACCTCTGTATTGGTTTTCTCCTTCCGACCAATTTTCAATTTTTTTAAAGTAAGGAAGAACTTTGTTATATGACCAAGATTTTAATCCTAGTTTTTCCCATCTTTCATAGTCATTTTTATTTCCTCTAATAAAAACCATACCATTATGAGCTGAACAACCACCAATCATTTTTCCTCTGGGACAAAATAACTTCCTATTGTTTAAGTGTGGCTCTGGTTCAGAATAATATTTCCAATTGTATTTCGGATCGTGCATTGTGTATAGCAAAGCAAGTGGCATTTTAACTTTCCATATATCGCTATCTTCCCCCGCTTCAAATAATGCAACATTATTTTTTGAATTTTCTGTAAGTCTATTTGCCAAAATACAACCAGCTGAACCAGCGCCAATAATGATGAAATCAAATTTCATTAATAAAAAGAATTAGTTCGGACGATCGCCCTCAATAGCAATTCTGTCCATTATTCTTTCGTAACCTAATCCTCTGCCAGGGAAAAAGTCTGCTATTGCGTAGTGTTGAACATTTCTATTATCCCAGATTGCAACAGCATTTTCTGTCCATTTAAATCTGCAAGTAAGATCTAATCTTGCTTGATGTTTAAAAACTTCATTTAAAATTTC
>AZYB01000042.1 GCA_000513055.1 alpha proteobacterium SCGC AAA288-N07 | reverse complement strand
TAAACTTTTGGATCAGGTTTGTATATTTTAATATTTTCGACAGATATAATATTGTCAAAATAGTTTTGAATATTATTACTTTCAACTAACCCTTTTAAAAGATCTGGAGTTCCATTAGACAGGATAGCAATTTTAATATTTTTGGATTTAAGTGTTGCTAAACATTTTTCTACTTCTGGGTAAGTGCTAAGTTCTTTGTATAAATTCAACAATTCTTTCTTCATATTTTTGTTAATTTTAAATGTAGTCATTGTATGATCCAAAGAATCCTCGGTTATTTTCCAAAAGTTTTGATATCTTTTCATAAGACTTCTTAACCACGTATACTCAAGTTGAGTAGTTCTCCAAGCATTAGCAAAACTTTCCCATTGATCGCCAAGTTTTGCTTTACATTTACTTGAAGCAGAATTTACATCAAATAATGTTCCGTACGCATCAAATACACAGGCAGTTACGTTATTTATTTTCATATTCAACTTTTCAGTTTTTTGATTTTTTTTTATTTTAAAATATTGTGCTTTCTTAGATCTTCTTTTATTTCTTCCAAAATAGTGGGATCGTCAATTGTTGGTGGTATTTTATATATTTCTCCATCAGCGATTTTTTTAATAGTTCCTCTTAATATTTTTCCTGATCTTGTTTTTGGCAATCTTTTAATTACCATGGCAGTTTTAAATGCTGCAACAGGACCAACTTTTTCTCTTATCATTTGTATGCATTCTTTAGATATCTCATCATGCTTTTTTTTTACTCCAGCTTTAAGAATTAATAAACCAATTGGTAGCTGACCTTTTAATTTATCTGATATGCCTAAAACAGCACATTCAGCAACATCTTTGTGTTCTGAAAGAACTTCCTCCATTGCCCCAGTAGATAATCTATGACCAGCAACATTAATAATATCGTCAGTTCTTGACATAATCCAAACATAACCATCTTCATCAATATGACCGGCGTCATACGTTTGATAATATCCTGGATAAGTTGACATATAATTATCTTTATATTTTTGATTAGCATTCCAGAGAGTTGGAAAGGTGCCAGGTGGCAAAGGTAATTTAACAACTACATCACCCATTTCATTAGGTTTAGCTTCTTCTCCATTGCTTTTAACTATTTTGACATCATAACCGGGCACTGGTTTGCATGCTGAACCATACTTTATTTTTGAAAGTCCTAGTCCTGCACAATTTGCACTAATTGCCCAGCTAGTTTCGGTTTGCCACCAATGATCAATTACCGGAACTTTCAATAAAGATTCTGCCCATTTAATAGTATCTGGATCAGCTCTTTCTCCAGCGAGAAACAAAGATTCAAAAGATGATAAATCGTACTTTTTAAAAAAATTTCCATTTGGATCTTCTTTTTTGATTGCTCGAAAAGCGGTAGGCGCAGTAAAAAGAGATTTTACTTTGTGTTCAGAAATGATTCTCCAAAAGACACCGGCATCCGGTGTACCAACTGGTTTTCCTTCAAACAATATAGTTGTACATCCGTGAAAAAGTGGGGCGTAGACTATATAAGAATGACCAACTATCCATCCTATATCGCTAGCAGACCACCAAACATCATCTGGATTAATATTATATACATTCTTCATTGTCCATTTTAGAGCGACTATGTGTCCACCGATGTCTCTAACAATCCCTTTTGGTGTACCGGTTGTTCCAGAAGTGTAGAGAATATAAGCGTAGTCGTTAGCATTCATTTCAACACACTCTACTGGTTTTGCATCTTTTATCGCATCGTTCCAATCAATCTCGTTTTTGGTATCAAGTTCTATTTTGAAATCCTTTCTCTGATAGATAATGCATTTATCAGGTTTATGATTTGCTATTTCCACAGCTTTTTTTAGAAGTGGTTTATATTCTATTGTTCGTCCTGGCTCGTATCCACAGGAAGCAGATAAAATGATTTTTGCTTTAGAGTCATCAATTCTGCTGGCAAGTTCATTTGCAGCAAAACCACCAAAGACTACCGAATGAATAGCCCCAATTCTTGCACAAGCAAGCATAGCTATTACTGCTTCAGGTATCATAGGCATATAAATTATTGCTCTATCTCCTTTATTAATGTTCTGTTCTTTTAAAGCTCCGGCAAAAATCGAAACCCTATCTTTTAATTGACTATAAGTGATTTTTTCTTTTGAATTAGTAATCGGACTATCATAAATGATGGCTATCTTTTCTCCATTACCATTTTTTACGTGTAAATCAACTGCGTTGTAACAAGTGTTTGTTACCCCATCTTCAAACCATTTATAGAAAGGAGGATTGTCCGAATTAAGAATTTTGGTAGGCTGTTTGTACCAAAATACATCTTTTGCAACTTCGGACCAGAAGTCCTGAGGAGCTTGAATAGATCTATCGTAAATTTTTTGATACTTATTTTCCATTTTGCTCTAAAAAAATTTAGATAGATTAATAAAACATATTATTAATTAATAAACAAACATTCGACTATGTGTTGTAAAAATTGTGATAAAATAATGGAAAAAATATACAAGACTAGTAGAATGTAGTAAAGCAGGAAGGAAATAAGTTTGTGGCTAAAAAAATAAATAAGCCAATAAATTCATGAACGGGTTATTAAAAACCTTGGTCAAACCTGATTGGGATGATGATCCCCAAAGGTCGGAAATTCTAGATGCAGCAAATTTACTTCAAATTGGTGAATTTCAATTAATTCAATTAGCTTATAAAGTTTGGTATATGGAAGAACTTCCAGAACATAGAATAGATAAAATATTTAGCGAATATATGGTCACAGGAATTATACCTATTTGGGTAACTTATTACGCCAGAGATATTATAAAGTTAGATAAAGCAAATGTATTAAATAGTTACGATGTGAAATATCATGTTTATGATCATGAATTTGGAGCATATATTTACAATGAAAAACAAAGAAGAAATCGCGGAATATTATACGCTACAATCGTCATATTGGTATTTATTACAACTCATTATATGGCAGCTAACTATTTCGAGGAGCCCGCAGGTTTTTTTCCGCCTTACATTGAAAAATCAGTTGTTTTCCCAGAACTCTACAATAATAAAAAATAATAATTAATGTTCGATTTCATTCCACAGGAATATGAAAAATTAGTTAATATTATTTTTTTAGTTGTAACAGCTCTCATAGCTCACCATGGAATT
>AZYB01000041.1 GCA_000513055.1 alpha proteobacterium SCGC AAA288-N07 | reverse complement strand
GTGTATGAGGATGTTAATGACGTGAGCCTTAACTATGTTGAGAACTACTTCCCTGTAAAGACAATAAGCGAAAAGACAGATAAGAAAAAGAATGCTGAGCTAGCAACATCATTGCAGCAGGGTGAGTTTAGTAAGGTCTTCTCAGCACAGCAGGCATCAGCATTGAAGGAGAGGAATAATACTAAGAATCCTATAGCTATAACAGGATTCTCTTTTACTCAGGAGCTAGACACACACATCACAGAGATGGAAAGGTTTAAGTCATATGCAAAGGGTACTAAGGAGCTTAATGTAATAATGAATCACACACCTAGTGTTAAGAAATTATTAGATGCAACTAATTTAGACAGTATTATGACAAGGGGTGTAGGTTACGCTATAAATCCTAACGCTATGCAGGACCTGTTTAGATTAAACAATCCTATATTTTCAAGGCTTCAAGAGAAGTTTACAGGCGTGGCACTAGCCCTTAAGTTTATACAGCTACCTAAGCAGGCAACATCATTTGTAAATGCCTTCGCTGACTATCAGCTTTTTGATAAGGGTGTGACAGGCAAGGGTCGTATACCTATCATTGATAGTACCTTAGACTTTTTAGCATTTATGGCAGAGTCAGGATGGGTTGCCTTTTTCCAAAAGAGGTCAACATTTAAGCAGGCGATGGATGTGTCAGCTAACTTTAGAAACAGGATGCGTCAGAGCTTTAAGACTGCTGACCTAGCAGGGTTAGAGACAGGGCAGCGTGCGACATATGGGTCAGGGCGTACCCGAAGAACAAGGCTAAAAAGGATTGCTCGTAAGGCAAAGATTATTGCTAACTCACCAACGCTTGTTGGGGATGCTGCAGGTGTGATGGGGTATATGGTTGCGTATAGAAACAATATCCGTAAGGGTATGAGCCCTGAGGAAGCATTGGAGAGGTTCAATGACTACAATGCAACACAGCAGACACGTAGGGCTACAGAGAAGATAGGTCTTCAGTATGATAGCAATATGATTGTAAGGTCTTTCACAATGTTTGGAAGCACACTATTCCTACAGCTTAATAAGGTTATGCAGTCAGCAACTAACATTAGAAGAGGTACTGCAAATGCAGTAACAGAGGGTAGCCTGAAGGAGATGCCGTCAACAAAAGAATATAGAGAGCTCTTCTTAAACCTAGGCGTTGCAAACGTACTGTTTGCTTTGACCGCAAATATATTTAAGTACAACCCATTTGCAGACCCGTCAGTAAACCCATTTTTAACAGGTGATGATGGTGATGATGAGCTAACAGAGGAACAGATGGACCGTATTAGCAAGGCAAAGAATGCTTTGAAGAGGGGCAAGGAAATATCTGATGAAGACCAAATGTTAATTGATAGATATCAAATTAATTTGGATAAGGAGCAGGTACTTGAGTCATATAAGGAGGCAATGTTTGGTATCAATCAGCTTTACAACCTACCCTTAATTGGTGGTACTGTTAACACTGCGGTAGATACTTGGTGGTGGGGGTATAGTGATGCTATTAAAAAACCTAGGTCTAGATACACAGACCCTATATCTCAGATATTTACTAGCTCGTACTACGATATGGTGATAGGAGGTAAAGGTGGTTTTGAAACAGCAGTCACAAGAATATTTGAGTATGGTCTTGGTATACCTAGCAAGACACCACTAGCTGCGGTAGACCAACTAAGGTCGTGGTTTGATAGCAATGATACTGCTCTACGTAAGGAATATGAAAAGAAGGATGAGGATGGTGAACGTATAGCCAAGGAGGAAAGCTTCGAGAAGTTCAAGGAGAATAGGTATGAGGAGAATATGTACGACCTATTAGGCGTGTCATATAGCTATCGACCCGGCTCTGCGAAGTCTAAGGATATTATATATGTTCCGATTGAGGTTAACAAAAGAAAGAAGAAGGATGAGGAGGAGTCATCCGACAAAAAATCAAAGCCTAAAAAACGTAAACGAAGAAAAAGGATAAAGAAGAAAAAATAAGATATGCCATTTAGAAAGATAGGAAAGAATAAGAATGTTAGCCCTAGTGGGAATATGTTTACCGATAAGCAGGTGAAGTTATACTACGCTACCAATGGCTTCAAGAAGTCAAAGCTTAGTAAGAATAACAGGAGAAAGAGAAAGTCATCTAAGAATACCTGATGTACTTGAAGGCTCGCTGCTTATCGTAGTAAGCCATCAGCTCCTCGTCATTGACTGCACCCTGTCGTGGTTTCCTACCACCCCACTTAATGTCACCATAGATATCCTTAACCTTGGCGTAGATGATGCCATCATCACAGGCCCATATCATTACAGGATTCAGTCTCTTGTCGCATAGCTTTACCAACTTACGTATCGCTATCGGCAAAGGGTATGCCTGTGATAACACACGCAGTCTACCCTTCACCTCAGCGTAAGCGACTAAGCTATTGTCTTTATCAAATACTTTGTAGTCTACATCGTTAGGACCGAGCTTCTTAGCGGAGCCACCAAACACATTTACAAATGTATCAATGGCCTTACGTTCCCTCTTTAAATCTTGCTCGGACTCAAACCTCATTGCTACTCAGGTATGTATACATATATAGGAAATCCCTCTCCCTTGCTACCCGCAATGTTGTAATCGAAAAATTCCTGAGCCTCTTCCTCAGTCATCTCATCCTCGTTGATGAGCTTGTCTATCATCTTATTGGAGTCCATCACTAATGAGTTGCTTGCGTACTCAAGACCTACCACACAGTCCTCGTATCCTGTGGGGTATAAGAATGTTTCATCAGGGAACTCCTCTGTTATCTGTTGTAATATATTATTTGACATATTTAATTTGATTTATCGTGCTCCTCTGCGTGACAACGTGAGCATAGCACCCTGCATTTATTAATCTCTTCTACAATCTTTTTCTTAGAGTATCCTTTCACTAAGTAATCTGCCACAGCAAAAGACTTGTCATCATTGTGATGATGAAACTGTAGAGCGTGTGAGCTAAAGGATTTGTGTGTAAGCTTAGAGTATCCGCACTCATCACAGTTCAAGTTATTCTTTAGACTGTTATACCACTCACGCTTTCTTTTTACGTAGTCCTTCTTTACATCTCCATAGCAGGTGATACAGGTCTGTCTGAGATGTTTCTTACCGTTCTTTATTCCTGCTGACCAATACTTATCAAGCTCTTTTACCTCATTACACTTTCTACATACCTTCTTCTCCATCTCTTATCGTCTCTTCTAGTGTCTTTAATACAAACTGAATGGTCTCTATGTGGTCTAGTACCTGAGCATACTCTCTATCAATTAGGTGTTCATATATCGCATCGGCAGAGTCGTGGATTTCATTCATAGTAAAGTTAATATGAATGAGCCTATCGTTATCTGCCTTTGAGATACTCATCAGGAGTCTATGGCGTTTATGATTGTGTTACCTAAGGACTCGTCTATCTCCTTAATAGCTTTATAGATTCTCTTGGATGACTTGCGTGTCTCCTCTACCTCACTTCTCTTGGAGTCACTGCCTAGGTATGCGTACATACAGCAGTCCATCCTTAGTAGCTCATCTGTCTTCTGCTTGGTTGACCATCCCTTCTTTGAGATAGCCCTCTGTATGTCATCACTTGTGTACTCCATTGAAATATCTTGTTAGGTGGTTCTTAAGTTTATCTATTTCTTTTTTTCCTGTCCTTGTCTTTATCAGCTCAAAGGTTTTTAGATATATTTTATCATCTTCCTTGTTCTTTTTTATGATAGA
>AZYB01000040.1 GCA_000513055.1 alpha proteobacterium SCGC AAA288-N07 | reverse complement strand
TAAATTAACAATAGATTTATAAAATTTAATAATTATATAAACCTAGGTATTCAAATCTAACATGGAAAGAATTATCACAAAATCATTTGCAAGGCTAATGGACAGAGGTCTACACAGAGGCTTTATTACTTATGAAGAATTGAGTAAGTCCTTAGGCAAAAGAAGAAGGACTCACCAAAACTTAGAACAAGCTTTCTTTCATATTTTTGATAACAAAGTAACGTTAGTAGAAAAGAAATCTGACTATAAAGTTTTAAAAAAGAAAGAATCTGTAACAAATGGCGAAGAAAAATTATCAGAAAAAAGCGATGACCCCATCAGAATGTATCTTAGAGAAATGGGTGGTGTGGAACTTCTTTCTAGGGAAGGAGAAATAGCTATAGCAAAACGTATTGAAGCAGGACAGGATGTAATGCTAAATGCATTAGCTCAAAGCCCAATCACAGCTAAAAAAATTTTTGAGTGGGACGATAAATTAAAAAACGGTGAAATTTTAGTAAGAGAAATAATTGATATTGATACGAATTACTTAGGTTATGATGATGGTGAAAAATCAGACACATCAACCACAAAAATTGAAAAAAAAATACCAATTAAAAATAAGGATAAAAAAATAGCAAACAATAAAGATGAATTATCTTCGGAAGATAGCGAAGATGATGAATTTAATCTTTCCTTGGCTGCAATGGAAAATGAGATTAAGCCTAAAGTTTTAAAAACAATTTTGGATTTAAAAAAAAGCTATAACAAATTAGCCAAATATCAAACGGAAAAACTCAATGCAATATTAGATTCTAAAATATTTTCAAACTCAAAAGAAAAAAGTTATACAAAATTTACTAATGAAATAGTTAAAAAAATGAGCTCATTGCAGTTAGCTTCATCAGAAATTGAAAAGTTGGTGCAATCTCACTATGAGAAAAATAAAAAGATTTTATCTCTAGAAGGAGTACTTCTTAGATTAGCACAAGAAAATAATATTTCGAGAGAAGAATTTATCAAGTTTTATGTTGGGAATGAAATCAATCCAAATTTAAAAAATTTTTTAAATGAAAATAAAAAATGGAAAATTTTCTTTACAAAAAATAAAAAGGAGTTTTCATATACTCGTGACCGTTTGATTGAGTTAAGCAAAAAGCTAGGCATTTCGGTAGGAGACTATAAAAAAATGGTAAGCAGGATTCAAAAAGGTGAGAGAGAATCTAGGCTAGCTAAGAAAGAAATGGTCGAAGCCAATTTGAGATTAGTTATCTCAATAGCAAAAAAATATACTAATAGAGGACTCCAATTCCTAGATCTGATCCAGGAAGGCAATATTGGTTTAATGAAAGCAGTAGATAAATTTGAATACAAAAGAGGATACAAATTTTCAACCTATGCAACTTGGTGGATCAGACAGGCGATAACCCGTTCAATAGCTGATCAAGCAAGAACAATTAGAATTCCAGTTCATATGATAGAAACTATAAATAAAATTGTTAGAACTCAGAGATTGATATTAAGTGAACATGGAAGGGAAGCAACACCAGAAGAATTAGCAATAAAATTAAGAATGCCACTTGATAAAGTTAGAAAAGTATTAAAAATATCTAAAGAACCAGTTTCTTTAGAAAAACAGGTTGGTGATGAAGAGGATAGCAGTTTAGGAGATTTTATTGAAGATCAGAATGCTTTAATGCCTTTAGATCAAGCAATTAGATCAAATTTGAGTGCTGCCACAACAAAAATTTTAGCAACTTTAACGCCTAGAGAAGAAAGAGTATTAAGAATGAGATTTGGTGTTGGCATGAATACAGACCATACTCTAGAAGAGGTTGGTTTGCAGTTTTCAGTTACTAGAGAAAGAATAAGACAAATTGAAGCCAAGGCTTTAAGAAAATTAAAACACCCAAGCAGATCAAAACAACTAAAAAGCTTTCTTGATAATTAATTATTTGATAGAAAAAAGTATGGGCCTGTAGCTCAGCTGGTTAGAGCAGTACACTCATAATGTATTGGTCCCAGGTTCGAATCCTGGCGGGCCCACCAATTTACTCATATTAATTTTTTTTTAGGTACTCAAGCTGAGTAGTTAAATTTAAGATTTTATAATACTTAATTAAGATGTATTGATTTAATTTAAACTACAGATTGAAATTTGATTTATTGCATAGATGTAAAAGATCTGTTCAAATAATCGTTTTAGAGATGAGATGGAAAACGATAATAGAAAGAATCAAACAATTGAAAAAGAAGAAAAATCAATAGAGCCTGCACAGCATAGAAAAAAGAATCACAAATCAGTGACCGGCAGGCCCGATATAAATGAAATAAGTAAAAGAAATGAGGAAGCAGCAAGAGAAGAAAGAAAATCGTTTTACATAATAACAGGAAAAATAGCACTCTTGATAATAGTTGTTATATTTCTGGTATATTTTTTAGCTAAATAAAATCTTCAAAAATTTGAGGATTAATAAAAAAGTAGTGAATACTATGAGAATGAAAAAAAAAGGGGTGTTTAAAATAAGAAAAAATATTAGAAAAAAAATTAAGAAAAAAATACCAAAAATTAGGTTAAAGAAGAAAAAAAATCAAATCATTAATAAGCAAAAAAACCAATCCAAAGAACAAAGTTTATTTCAACCTTTAATAAAGGCTTACGAAAAATTTAGAGAAAAACGAAAAATTAAAAGGTTAAAACATGCAAATATTGAAGGAAAGGAAAGAGAAAAACAAATTGAAGAAGAACAAATAAAATTAAGGGAAGAAGAAATAAAATTACAAGAAAAAGAGGCAAAAAGAATCAAACAAATTGGACTCGAAGAAAGAGAAAGAGAAAAACAAATTACAAGAGAACGACAAGAACGAGAAAGATTAGATCCGTTTTATAGAGAAAAAATTGCAAAAGTGGAGCAAGAAAAATTAGTTCAACTTGAAAAAATAAGCAGATTGAAAGAAAAAAAAATACTAGAAGAACAACAAGAGCGAGAAAGCATATATCAGATTTATAGAGAAGGAATAGCGAATGCGGAACAAGAAAAAATATCTCAAGTGGAGAAAGTAAGCAGGTTAAGAGCGAAAAAGATAAAAGAAGAGCAAATAGAACAAGAAAGACAAAATCAGATTTATAAAGAAAGAATCGCAATAGAGGAAGAAAGAAGACTAAAAGAAAAAGAGGCAAGAAATTTGAAAATAGAAGAGACAAGAAGATTGAAAGAGGAAGAAGGGCACAGTTACAGAGAAGCACAAAGAAGATTAAAGGAGGAAGATAAAAGAAGACTAAAAGAAGAAGAAGAAATCTTTTTTATTTTTTGCAATACCGCCTCCCAGTCCACCAAGAGTAAAAGAAGGTCTAATTATTGCTGGTAAGCCAATTTGCTTTAAAACTTTATCAGCTTCTTTAATATTTTTAATAATCTTTGATTTGGGTAAATCTAGCCCTATATCAAACATATTTTTTCTAAATTTTTTTCTATCTTCAGCATTTGAAATTGCTTTAGATTTTGCTCCTATAAGTTCAATTTTATATTTTTTTAAAATACCTTTTTTTTCTGCTTCCATTGCTAAGTTCAAAGCAGTTTGGCCGCCCATTGTAGGAAGAATGGCATCGGGCCTTTCTTTTTTAAGAATTTTTTCTAGAACTTCTAAAGTTATTGGCTCAATATAAGTTTTATCTGCAACATCCGGATCAGTCATAATTGTTGCTGGGTTTGAATTTATTAAAATAACTTTATATCCTTCGCCTTTTAAGGCTTTACAAGCTTGTGTTCCTGAATAATCAAATTCACATGCTTGACCAATGATTATTGGTCCAGCACCAATCACTAAAATTTTTTAAGTGTGCCGAAGAAATGTTTGTTATAACTGCTATATCGGGATTTAATATTTTTGAAAGCGAGTTTATTTCATCTTTTTTATCC
>AZYB01000039.1 GCA_000513055.1 alpha proteobacterium SCGC AAA288-N07 | reverse complement strand
CTACTTGTAAAACATTATTTTATTTTTTTCCTGTAAGAATTCTAGCTACTCTAAATAATATAAGTATGTTTGAATATGCACAAACCTTTGCTAAAAAGAAAATATCAAATTTAAAATACAATCATAAAGCTCACATACTACTCATTATAGTTTTACTATTACTTTTTTTGATAGCATCTACAGCTATCGGTCCATTAATATATAAAATTTGGTTAAATAATAAATTTAATTTATCTTTCATTTTTTTATTAATAATTGTTTTTGATGCTTCTTTATATATATTAAGAACTTCAATCATTATTCCCCTGAAATCTTTAAACAGATTTTTTGTATTAGGTATTGTTGAACTTTTTTTTATTTTTATTGCTATGCTCGTTTCTTATTATTTTTTATCTTTAGGTTATTCTTTTATAAGCCATTTCATAATAATTCTGATTAGTAGTGTTATAATCTTATTAATATCAACCCATATTGTAAATAACTTTTATAAAAAATTATAAAATTAATTAAATGAAAAAATTAAATTATTTACTTTCTACTCCTGGAAAATTTCACAACATTGAAGTTGCAAAGGTATTATTAAAAAAAAATCAATTAGTAAAAATAGTTTCTGGCTGGCCATGGTTTAAATTAAAGAATGAAAATATTCCAAAGAATTTTGTTAAAAGTTCTAGTTTAATAAATCTTTTAAATTTTTTTCTTGAACGAAAAATATCATTTTCATATTATTCTGATTATCTAAATAAGTTAAATAATATAAATATAGATCGAATTACATCTAAATATGTTGATAAAGCCGATGTTCTGCTTGCTTTATCTGGAACGGGGCTCAATTCTGGAATGAGCATAGTTAAAGAAGGTAAAATTTATATATGTGAGAGGACCTCTGCTCATATTATCTCTCAACAAGAAATACTATCCGAAGAATATAAAGAATTAAATCAACCAAAATTTGAAATTTATAAATGGTTTATAGATAGGGAATTGCAAGAATATGAAAAGTCTGACATTATTTTAGTACCATCTCTTTTTGTAAAAAAAAGTTTTGAAAAATATTATACAAAAAAAGTGCATGTTATTAATTTAGGCGTCAATTTAAAAAATTATTTTCCAATTAATACAATAAATAAAGATAATAAATTTTTTAACATCCTTTTTATAGGATCACTATCAATTCGAAAAGGATTGCATTATTTAATAGAAGCTTTTAAAAAATTTAAACATCCAAAAAAAAGACTTCATTTAGTCGGTATAAATTATAATGACAAAAATTTTTTTTCAAATCAACTCAAAGATGATAATATTTTTGTTTATGGTTATGTAGAACATTATAAGTTAATTGAGATTATAAATAAATCTGATGTTTTTGTATTACCGAGTTTGGAAGATGGTTTTGGAATAGTTGTGTTACAAGTTCTTGCAGCAGGTTGTCCTGTTATAGTATCAGAAAATACAGGAGCTGCTGACGTTATTAGAGAACATAAATGTGGTTTTGTTGTTCCGATTAGAAACTCGCAAATTATTGCTGATAAACTTACTTTGCTTTCGGACGACAGGTTGTTACTTAAAGAATTTTCAAATAATGCACTCAAAATTAGTCCAAAATATTCTTGGGATGATTATGTTAATAAATTGGATCAGCTTGTTACACAATTTAAAAAAAATAGATCATAGTTATAAAATAGGTTTAATCTATATTTTATAAAATTAAATTTTAGATATAATTTTTAGCTTATGATAATAAGACAATTAAACGGTAAATAAATGAAGGAAATAGAAAAAAGTAACATATTAGAATATAAAACTTCATTAGATTTTTTCTTATACAAATTTTGTTTTTTAGGTGCACTAATGCATGGCTTTTTGTATTTTTTCCCCTCGATTGAACTTAGTGTTATTTTTTCAATATTATTTTTAATTTATTTTTCTTTTGCTTTAGTAAATATATCCAACAAAAACTTAGTAATACTTTTTGCCGAAATATTAGTTGTATTTACGATTTATTTGTATTTTTTAACATGGCTTGTTGCATATTATTTATGTGATATTTGGCTTGATAGCAGCCTAGAATATGTAGTTTCGAGAACTCTTCACACCGATTTACAAAGCTACTTTCTGGCAGGCATCTATTTATTTATTTTTTATGCAGCTATCTTATTTTTTAATAAAATTATACCAGTAAATTATTATGTAAAAACAAAACTTAAATTAGAATTACCTGATTTATCAGAATATAAAGATAAAATTTTAATATTACTCATACTAACGTTAGTCATTGAATCTTTCTATTTTTTTACTGGTTTACTTGGCAACCTTAATACAGATTTTATTCTCATAGCTGTAGGCGAAGGAACGACTTGGTGGACACACCTTTTTTTTTACATTACGGCCTTTCATTTACTATTGAATGTTCTTTTTGTTAGAACTTTTACATTGAAACATAACTTTTTTGCAATCGTTTTTATTTTCTTCTCTTTTCTTATTAATTTATTTTTGTTTGGTTATATTACAAGAAGAGCAACAATAGTATTTTTTTATTGTTGCAATACTCATATATATTTTTATTTCAGATAAAAAAATTAAAACTAGTAATTTAATTTTTTTAGTTATTATTGCCTCTATACTGACATATCAATTAGCACTTTTTACTACTTCTATGCGAGAAGGTACTTTTGGTTTTTTAGAAAAGGATGCAACTTTAAAAGAAACATTAGGAAAAACAGGAAAAACATTTTTAACTAGAAAAGATCTCAGGAGTGAACAAGGTAAAAAAATGGCAGAAGATTTTTCTTATCGCATAATTTCTAACTCATCATTACCAACTATATTTTATTATAATTCCATGGAAGAAAATCGTTATTCTTATGGATCACTACTTGCTAAAGATTTAATACAGTTAATACCACAAGTAATATTTCCTGGTAAATCAAAATTCAATACCAAAAAAGAAATAATTGGAAGTTTAAGCAGTTCTCCACTACTGAAAGCAGATCATTCTGATAGTTATTATTATTATAGCTATATGGAATTTGGTCTATTTGGATTATTAATATATCCAATAATTATTAACTTGTGCTTCTTGTTTTTTTACATTGTGATTAACTTAAGATTTTTAGGCAAGATAACCGGCGTCTATATTGTTGTAACTCTTCTTCCGCTGCTGACGATTGATTCCATTGACGGGACATTAGCTGAAATTTTATTTAGAATGAGGAATATTATTGTATTTGTACCTTTTTTTAATTTATTAATTTTAAATATAGACCGAAAAAAACGATGAAAATCCTCTTTATAGGTAGAAAAGGTGAAAAAAGTTATCATCATTTTTTATCACTAAAAAAAATTTATAGAAACGTTGATTTCATAGATCCTAATAAAGCCTACATATTCCCTAGCATTGGTGGGAGAATTAGTAATCGATTTTCCCCAAAAATTTTTGAACCTATAGTTAATATATATGTTCTATCAAAAATTAAAAAACATTATGATCTCATTTTTGTGAGAAGCATTGAATTAATAAGTGAGAAACTAATTTTACTACTAAAAAAAAAAACAAAAAAAATAGTCTGCTATTGCGCAGATAATCCATTCGCAAATAGAGATAGGCAAGTGTGGAAATTAGCGTTGCCCGCCTTAAAGTATTATGATTTAGTTGTTTTTCAACAACCCTCAAGAATAAAATTATCCAAAAAGTACGGTATAAAAAAATCTTTATTGGTTTTACCGCCTTATCAAAAAAAAATCCATTGTCCCCAGAAACTTACAATGAATGAAAAAAAAAAATATAGCAATGATGTAATTTTTATAGGCACTTGGATGCCGGAACGAGGAATTTTTTTTAATAAATTAATTGATATGGGCCTTAATTTAAAAATATTTGGCACTCGTTGGAAAAAGGATAAAAATTACAAATTACTAAAATCAAGAATTACGTTGGGCCATGTAGGTGATTCATTATACCCCAAATTAATTCAGTGTTCTAAAATAGCTTTATGCATTCCATCCGAACAAAATCTTGATGATATTACCGAAAGATCAATTGAAATTCCTGCAATTGGTACCTTATTGTGTGCTACAAGAACTAGATCTCATCAAAAAATGCTTATTGAAAATAAAGAAGCTATCTTTTTTTAAAAATGCAAATGAGTGCTATAAAAAATGTAATAGTTTATTATCCGACATAAGAAAAATTAATAAAATAGCATATAAGGGACATATTAAAGTGATAAAAATTTTAAAAGCAGATAATGAAACAATATTAAGGAAAATTGTTAGAAAAGTTTTTGATAAAAAAAATAAGTAGTGTTGTTATCAAAAAAATAATTTTAAATAATAAAAAAGAATAAATAATGTGTGGAATAGGCGGAATATATAACTACTTAGATA
>AZYB01000038.1 GCA_000513055.1 alpha proteobacterium SCGC AAA288-N07 | reverse complement strand
TCATCAGCACATTCTATACTACAAAGATGCTTTCCTTTTTTGATCTCCTCAAATCTACTATTTTTTATTACTTTATTTAAATTTCTGCCCATTTCAGGAGTAGATCTTACGTCATGTTCGCCAGTAGTTATAAGAGTATTAACATTAATTTTTTTAATCATATCATCATCATCATTATAATGAGTAAAAAGTTCATAAGATTTTAAAAAATTTTTATTGTTATTATTTTCCAACATTGAATATAATTCATTATAAATTTTGGGATTTTTTGATATATAATCTTCCGTCAGCCATCTTATAATAGAGGACCTTTTTGAAGTTGGTCTATTCAGTTTAGCCACGTTAAATCTATTAATAATTACTCTCCGCTGGTCTTCTGTTCTTTTATATATTGATGCATGAAAAATTAATGAACATAGTCTGTCACTATGTTTAGAAGAAAAATCTCTTGCAATAAGAGATCCCAATGAGAAACCAACCAAATGAATTTTGTCAAATTTTAATTCATCAATTAAGTTAAGTAATTGTCGAGAAAAATCATTAAAAGTTACTTTTAATGATTTTAGAGGTGTTTTCCCATGCCCAAGCAAATCATAAGCAAGGGTATTGTACTCTTTAAAAAAATCAATTTGGGGTTTCCATATCTCATTATTTAAACCAACTCCATGCACAAATACAATTGGACTATCTTTGTTCACTTTATTTAATACATAAAAAGTACTAAATGAATCTAAAGTGTGTGGCATGAAATTTACTTAGGGTTTTTTATTCCCATTTCTTTCATATCTTGGTATCGATCTCCAGTTCTAGCATGGGCTCTTCCTCCTGGCGATCCTCCAATAGCAACCACAATTTCATCGTCACACGGAGCATCTTGAATATTAAATTCATGAGTTAAATAGTAAGGTCTTAATCCCGAATCTTTTTTGTGCATCATAGGAATTGAAATTTTGCATCCTGCCGGACCTCTAATATTTGTAAAACTTAAATATGCTGTGCCACCAACAGCATCTCTGAATTTATTTCCAAATCTTAAAGTATGTATAAATGCAGAAGCATGTTCAATTTCACCTTTTAAACCTACAACTCCAGCTTTACCATAGGCCAAAATTTTTTCACCTGAACCTATTTCTTTAATTAATTCAGGGACCAAAACATCCCCAAGCTTCGGTGCTAGGGCAAGTATTTCTGGTTTTAAATCTTCAACAAAACCTTTTTCAATCCAGGGATTCTTTATTACAGCGGCAACAGACACCAATAAAACCGGTTCTTTTGCTTTCTTTTCTCCTTCAACAAAAGTTTTATCAACAAATTTTGCAAGCTTTCGTAATTTTAAATCCATTCTATCTCGTTTGTTTAAATTTGGTTTTCACAGTTTTAATTTTTGGAATTACTTCATTATTAAAAAGCTTAATACTCCGCATGGCATCTTCATGCTTAACTCCTGGCATGCTTGACCAAACTAACAAATTTTGGAGATTAAGTTCTGATTGTAGTTCTTTAATTTTCCCAATTACATAATCTGGAGTTCCAAACAACATATTTCTTTTGTGTAAGAAATCATAATTTAATAAATCTAGTTTTCCCTTAGTTTGAGGAAGCTCTTCTCCAGGATTCATGTGGTTACCAAGGCCTCTCCAATGGCAAACCCATTTCATATAATTTATCATATGTTTACCAGCTAATTTTTCTGCATCTTCCATAGTTTCAGCAACAAACATGTCTCTAACTAGAGAGATCCCTTCCCCTATTGGGACATCTTTTTTTTCTGCTTCTGATTTAGCATTTTTATAAATTTCAAATCTTTTTTTCAAAGTTTTAACTGTTGGAATCCACATTATACAATTAATTCCATTTTTTGCTGCCCACTCAATTGATCCCGTAGAATCAACTACTTGCCATATCGACGGATGAGGTTTTTGATATGGTTGAGGTACTACGCTAATTTTTTTTAACTTATTAGTTTTCAAATCCATAAAATCTTCGCTAGGTGGACTCATATCATGTTGCCAGATAAAATCAGGTGCGGGATAAGTATAAAATTCCCCTTGATGACTAAAAAATTTTTCAGTCCAAGCTTTTTTCATTATTGTTAAAGTTTCTTCAAATAATCTTTTATTTTTACTTTGATCTTTTAAATCTGCTTCTATATTCATATGAATAGCTTCTCTTCCATAAACACCTCTTCCAATTCCAACTTCCACTCTACCTTTTGATAACTGATCAAGTGTTGCTATATCCTCTGCTAATCTTAATGGATTATGAAAAGTAATTATATTTGCAGCTTGTCCAATTCTTATTTTACTAGTTCTGGCCGCAATATCTGTACCTATCATTAATGGGTTTGCGCAAGATTCCATTCCTTCGTGATTAAAATGATGTTCGGTGAACCAAATAGAATCCCAACCATTTTTGTCACAATAAATAGCTATATCTCGTGCTTCATCTAAAATTTGAGTGTATGGCTTTTTTGTCCAATTAGTAGTATTACAAAAATATCCAATATTCATCAGCATCTCCTTAAAAAATATAAGTCGACCGATCCCACTTTCGTAATTTACGACGAGTTATGTATCGCTTTTGATCTATGTAGAATAAATTAGGTATAACCCGAAATCAATGACTTTAAAATAGAGCTAGCAAACTATTTATGCTAGTTTTTTGACCTTTACTTTAAAAACTTTTAGGAATGAATATGGAATATCAAAGCTTACTTCATAAGAAATTATATGATGGTATTTTTGTATTTACTGCGGAAACCACTCCTCCGGATGCATCAAACAAAAAAGTTTTATTAGAAAAAACAAAGCCTTTAAAAAATGTTGCAGATGCTGTTAATGTAACAGATAGCCCAGGGGCAAAAGTACATATGTCTGCACTCACAGCCTCAATTATTCTTGCTCAAAATGATATTGATCCAATATTGCAATTAACAGTTCGCGATCGTAACCGTTTGGCTTTGCAGGGTGATTTAGTTGGAGCATCGGCTTTAGGAGTACATAATATCCTTTGCTTATCTGGAGATGATCCTAAAATTGGCGATCAACCAGAAACAAAAATTGTGAAAGATATTGACAGCCCAACTTTAATAGCCACGGCTAATATGATGAGAAAAGATAAAAAATTTCCATCAGGAAGAGCAATTGATCCCGCACCAAAATTATTTATTGGAGGAGCGGAAGTTCCATCAAAAGGAAAACCAAATACTAAAAAAATTTTAAATAAAATTAAAAATGGAATCGATTTTTTTCAAACCCAATATGTTTTTGAAGCTGAAAAACTAAGAGATTATATGAAAGTTTTGAATGATGCTGGAATATTGGAAAAAACCTCATTCTTAATCGGATTAGGTCCATTCGCTTCAGCTAAAAGTGCGAAGTGGATGAATGATAATTTATTTGGAGTTGATGTTCCTAATGAAATTATAAAAAGATTAGAACAAGCAAAAGATCAAAGAGAAGAAAGTAAAAAAATTTGCCTTGAATTAATTAAAATTTTTCGTGAAATCAAAGGTGTTAAAGGAATTCATTTGATGGGACATCAAAAAGAAGAAGTAATTGCAGAAATTATAAAAGAATCTAAAATAAGTTAATTAGTATGAACGATTACGATAAAAATCTCGAAAAAAATGATGCAAATTTTGTTCCTTTGACTCCCATAACCTTTCTTGAACGAACAAAAGATATTTATCCAAATTATGAATCTATAATTTATAAAAAAAGAGTATATACTTGGCAGCAAACCTACGAACGTTGTATAAAGTTTGCTAGTGCCTTAGAAAAGCATGGAATTAAATTAGGTGATACAGTATCAATAATGGCACCTAATACGCCGGAATTATTCGAAGCTCACTATTCTGTTCCAATGACAGGTGCTGTACTTAATGCAATTAATACAAGACTAGATTCTAAGACAGTAGGCTACATACTGAAGCATAGTGACGCTAAAGCACTGATTGTAGATAATCAATTTCATAATGTTGTAAAAAAAGCAATGGAGGGATGGGATAAGAAAATTTTAATTATAGATATTGATGACAAGCAGGCAGATTTAAAAGATGTTGGAAGTTTCGGACAATTTGAATATGAAAACTTTTTAAATATGGGTAACGCTAACTATGTTTGGAAGAGACCAAAAGATGAATGGCAAGCGATTTCATTAAATTATACATCTGGTACAACTGGCAATCCAAAAGGTGTTGTCTATCATCATAGAGGATCTTATTTGATGTCTACAGGAAGTGCTGCGGCATGGAATATGCCAAACCGTTTGAATTTTTTGTATACTGTTCCTATGTTTCACTGCAACGGTTGGTGTTATCCTTGGACACTTGCTATGCTTCATGCTCGAGTAATCTGTATTAGAAATATTAGAGCTAAGGAAATTTTTGATTTAATAACAGAACATAAAGTTACTCATTTTGGTGGTGCACCAATTATATTAAATATGCTAGCCAGCGCTCCAAAGTATGAACAAAAACCACTAAAACATAAAGTGTACGTTTTGACAGCAGCTGCACCTCCACCAAGTATTATTTTTAAAAAAATGAAAAATCTAGGTTTTGAAGTTATGCACGTTTATGGTCTAACCGAAACTTATGGACATATTTTGCAGTGTGCGTGGAATAAAGAATGGGACGATTTAAATGAAGATGAAAAAGCTGATATAAGCGCTCGCCAGGGTGTACGTTATCCCAACACAGAAGAAGTTGATGTAAAGGATCCAGAAACTATGAAACCGGTTTCACGGAATGGAAAAACTATAGGGGAAATAATGATACGTGGAAATGTTGTGATGAAAGGTTATTTTAAGGACAAGGAAGCAACAGAAAAA
>AZYB01000037.1 GCA_000513055.1 alpha proteobacterium SCGC AAA288-N07 | reverse complement strand
TTATCTGTTTCACTTTTTGAAATTTCTTCATGTGGTGTATTTTTTTTTATTAGTTCAGTTGCTCTTTTCGCTGCAGCTTTTCCAAAAACTATAAGATCAATTAAGGAATTTGAGCCCAACCTATTTGCTCCGTGAACAGAGACACATGCTGCCTCTCCTATAGCCATCAATCCAGGAACTATTTTATCTCCTCCATTTATAGCTATTACTTCTGCTTTATAGTTTGTTGGTATGCCTCCCATATTGTAGTGGACTGTTGGAACTACCGGAATTGGTTCTTTTGTTACATCTTTGCCTACAAAAGTTTCCACTGATTCTGATATTCCAGGTAAACGCGTTTCAATTATTTTAGGATCAATATGATCAATATGTAAATGCACATGATCCTTATTATTACCAATTCCTCTTCCCTCATTGATTTCTATCGCAATGGATCGACTCACAACATCTCTTGAAGCAAGATCTTTTGCGCTGGGAGCATATTTTTCCATAAAACGTTCACCTTTAGAATTTAGTAAAAAACCACCTTCTCCTCTAACAGCTTCAGAGATTAAACATCCAATCCCATAAAGTCCTGTAGGATGAAATTGAACAAATTCCATATCCTGTAGGGGGAGTCCAGCTCTTAATACCATACCATTGCCATCACCGGTACAACTGTGTGCAGCAGTAGCAGAATAATAAATTTTTCCATAACCCCCTGTAGCTAATATTGTGATATGTGATCTAAACCTGTGAATAGTTCCTTCGTTTAAATTCCATGCAAGGACACCTTTGCATTCTCCATTTTTCATTAACAAATCTAAAACAAAATATTCGATAAAAAATTCCGTCTTTTGCTTAAGCGCTTGACCATACAATGTATGCAATATTGCATGACCAGTTCTATCTGCAGCCGCACATGTTCTTTGAACAGGTTCGTTACCATAATTTTTTGTCATTCCTCCAAATGCTCGCTGATATATTTTACCATCCGCTGTCCTGCTAAATGGAACACCATAATGATCAAGCTCAATCACAGCATCTGGTGCTTCCTTGCAAAGATATTCTATGCAATCTTGATCACCTAGCCAATCTGATCCTTTAACCGTATCATACATATGCCAGCGCCAATCATCTTCTCCTGCATTACCTAATGCAGCTGAAATACCTCCTTGAGCTGCAGAAGTGTGACTCCTTGTTGGAAAAACTTTAGAAATGCAAGCAGTTTTTAAACCGGATTCGCTCAATCCTACGGCAGCTCTTAAACCGGCTCCTCCTGCTCCAACAACTAAAACATCGTATTCATGATCAATTATTTTATATGTACTCATCAAAATTTATATAATAATAAAATTATTGTTATTAATGGGACAATTATACTTAATAAAAGTGTAAAAATATTTACGACATTTTTGATTTTTTCGTCTTGAATATAGTCTTCATAAATTTCGCTTAATCCAATTTTTGCGTGAAAAAAACCTGTAATAAGTAAAATTATAGTTAAAAATAAAAATAACGGTTTACTGAAAAAATTTATAACTGAATTATAATCTCCAGTAGATAAAGATATTAGGGAAATTAAAAACCAAATAATAAGAGGGGCAACTATTAAAGCGCTAATTCTTTGAAATATCCACTTCCGAGATGCCTTCATTAAATTAATCCTTTGCCAATCATCCATAGAATAATAGTTAAAAATAACGAACCAATAATCACTATAATTCCTGAAAGATTTGCTGTTTTGATTTCATATCCATAACCTAAATCCCAAAAGAAATGTCTAATTCCACTCAATAAATGATAGCTCATTGACCAAGTAAATCCGATTAAAATAAATTTACCAATAAAACTTTTTAGAAAAACTGAAAAAGATTCAAAAAAATTTTCCCCTATTCCCGCGGAAGAAATCCAGGTGCAAATAAAAATTAAACCTAATAAATTTAATATTCCTGTAATTCTATGAGTAATAGAAACTAAAGACGATACTTGCCATCTATAAATTTGAAGATGGGGTGATAATGGATTTTTGGAATCATTCATTATTTAGTTAATATATTTTTTAATCAAAACATTTGCAATTTGAACTGCATTAAGAGCAGCACCTTTAAGTAAATTGTCAGATACTACCCACATATTTATAGAATTTTTTTGTGTCTGGTCTTCTCGTATCCTTGAAATATATGTTACAAAATCACCGCTTGATTCAACTGGAGTTATATAGCCACCATCTTTTGTTTCATCCACAACTTTGCATCCGGGAGCCTTTTCTAAACATTCTCTAATTTTTTTTGCATCAACCGCAGAGTTAAATTCAATATTTACTGACTCAGAATGTCCAACAAATACTGGAACTCTTACACAAGTAGCACTCAAAGCTATATTTGGATCCAAAATTTTTTTTGTTTCTACGGTCATTTTCCATTCTTCTTTTGTGTATCCATCTTCCATAAAAGAATCGATATGCGGTATAACGTTAAAAGCAATTTGTTTAGTAAAATTTTTTGAACTTACTTTTTGTTTATCCAGAACTAGTTTGCTTTGTTCTTCTAATTCGGTCATATGATTTTTTCCAGCTCCTGATACTGATTGATATGTGGAAACTACTACTCTTTTAATTTTGAATTGGTCGTGTAAAGGTTTTAAGGCTAATACTAATTGAATAGTTGAACAATTTGCATTAGCAATAATATTTTTGTTTTTATATAGTTTTAAAGATTCAGGATTCACCTCAGGAATTACTAAAGGTATCTCTTTATTCATTCTAAAATGTTTTGAATTATCAATTACAATAGTTTTTTTTGCAGCAATGGGAGCCCATTTTTCTGCTATAGCGCTTCCCGCAGAAAAAAAAGCTATTTTTACTTTTGAAAAATCAAAATTGTTAAGCCCGACTATTGAATAGCTTTTATTTTTAAAAGTAATTTTTTTTCCTACACTTTTATCAGAAGCAATAAGATACAATTCAGTAAATTCGAAATTTAGCTTATCTATAACTTCTAAAAGTTTTCTACCGACGTTTCCTGTCGCTCCAACAATTGCTATATTCATATAAATTAAAGTATTACTATTGTTTTATGACCAATTCTAGACTAATGGCAAATCGCAGATCGAGCCTTTGCTTTTTTTATTGCCAATTTCCAATTCAAAAGTAGTTTTTTTGTTCCAATATTCTTTTTTGATCATTGCAATACCCACTACTTTTTTGAAATGGGGTGAATAAACAGCTGATCTTAAGTGCCCTACAAAACTTTTACCATTTTGAAGGGTTTTTTCTTCCATCATTTCAATTTGGTCTAAATCAATTTTTACGGCCATAAGCTTTCTTTTAACACCTTCTTTTGAAATTTGGATTAAAGCCTTCTTTCCAAGAAAATTAATATCCGATTTTATATCTATATATTTATCAAATCCACACTCATAAGGGTTATCACCATTATCAAAATCATTACCACAAGATAAAAGGCCACTTTCAATTCTTTCTATTAAATTTGGACAACCTGGTTTCACATTAAATTCTTTACCCGCGGAAAATAATTCATCATATAAATTTAATCCAGCTTCACGATTCTCCACATAAATTTCATATCCATTTTGTTTAGACCAACCAGATTTAGCTATTAAAAATTTGTTCCCTTTAAAAGGAAAATAATCAAAACCGAAAAATTTAAGTTTAGAAACTTTTTCACCCAAAACCTTTTCCATTAATTTAAATGATTTTGGCCCTTGAATAGCTAATATATTTACGTCTGGTTCACTAACTTCAGCTTGTAATCTTAAACCACTAGCAAGTCCTTTGGCATAAAGTCCTATATCGGAGTCGGCCAAAGATACCCACCACTTCTCTCCACTCAATTTTAAAATAACTGGATCATTTAGCATTTTTCCTTGTTCATCTATTAAAGGTGCATAATAACACCTTCCCACTTCAACTTTTGAAAGATTCCTACAAGTCATCAGCTGAACTAATTTTGCAGAATCTTTACCTATTATCTGAACCTGTCTTTGAGCTGCAACATCCCAGACTTGAACATGTTCTTTTAAATGAAAATAGTCTTTTTCTATACCTTCAAATGAAGCAGGTAAAAGCATATGATTATAAGTCGTATAGGCGGTTAAACCCTGACTCTCTATTCTACTTGAATAAGGTGTACCTCTTAATCTTCTCGCTTTTGCAATATAAAATTTTTTCATAATTATTATTTGTGATTTTTTTCTACAAAATTTTTGACAATCTCTCTCATTTCAAAAGCTTTTTCAAATATAATCATATGACCACATTCTTTAAATACTTCTAATTGAGAATTTTTAATATTTTCGGTAAGTTTTTTTCCTTTATCTAACGGAACCATCTTATCCTTATCACCTAATATACAAAGTGTAGGACAATTCACATTCGATGCAGCTTGCAAACCATTTTTATAATTATTGCACGCTCTAAGATCAACAGCTAAACCTTCTTGAACCTGTCTTGGTGAATTAATAATTTTTTGTACTGGATTACCTCCTATAAACTTTTTTACTCCCTCGTAGCCCCACTTCATCATAAGTTCTACAGATTTCATGTCACCTCCATCAGCATAATCGATTAAAGCTGGATTGACTGGTAATTCATATGATCCCGCAACAAGAATTAAACTTTTGATCAGTTTTGGAAAACGTGAAGCAAATTCAAGACCAACTAAACAGCCTTGAGAGTGACCCATAAACGAAATTTCTTTAATTTTTAATTTTTCCATGGATCTTTTAATCCACTCTGTTATTTGCTCAATGGATTTTATTGCAGGTCCTTCAGAACTACCATGACCAGGCAAATCAACAGATAAAATGCTATAACCTTTGACAGCTATAAATTGCTCATGTAAAGACCAAACTATGTGAGTAAGACCACTACCGTGCATCAAAACAATTA
>AZYB01000036.1 GCA_000513055.1 alpha proteobacterium SCGC AAA288-N07 | reverse complement strand
TTCTTACGACTTATATATTTGCATTGGTCAAGGCGCTTATATATGTGGAGAGGAAACTGCTCTAATAGCTTCCATTGAAGGAAGACGGGCTGAAGTTGATGTTAGACCACCTTTTCCAACAGTAGAAGGGCTTTATAAAAAACCGACTGTAGTAAATAATGTAGAAACTTTAGCAGCTATACCTGGCATATTAAAATATGGTGCAAAATCTTTTTCATCTATTGGAAATGTTAAGTCCGCTGGTACAAAACTTGTTTGCTTAGATAGTTTATTTAAAAATCCTGGTGTTTATGAAATGGATATGGGAACTCCTATAAAAAAAATCATTTATGATATTGGAGGTGGATTTATTAAACCCGTAAAAGCTTTGCAAGTCGGTGGACCACTTGGTGGCGTTATTCCAATTAAGGAAGTAGAAAAACTAAATTTAGATTTTCAAGAATTTATGAAAGCGGGGTTTATGTTGGGACACGGTGGTATTGTAAGCATCCCGGAAGACTTTAATATGATTAAATATATTCATCATTTATTCAAATTTAGTGCAGAAGAATCTTGTGGAAAATGTTTTCCTGGAAGACTAGGTTCTTATCGAGGTAAAGAAATGTTTGACCAAGCAGTTAGTAAAACAAACAAAATTCCAATAAAGCTTTTAAACGAATTGCTTATTACTATGCAAAAAGGTAGCTTATGCGCTCTTTGTGGAGCTATTCCATTGCCCATTCAAAACATACTTAAATATTTTACCGATGAATTTAAAACTGATATAAATCAAGAAACTTAGGGTAATAATGAAAAACGGAAAAAACGGATCAAACGGATCAAACGGCAAAGATCATAAATGTGCTTACATTGATGGTATCGCTCATGAAATTAAACCTAATCATACCTCTGTTTTAAAATTCGTTAGAGAACACGTTGGAAAAGATAAGATTCCAACTTTATGTGACGATCCAAATTTAGCCCCTTATGGAGCGTGTAGAGTTTGTTCTGTCGATGTTGCCCTTAAGAAAGATGGACCAACGAAAACAGTAGCATCTTGCCATACCCCGGTAACTGAAGGTTCATATATTTTAACTAATAATGAAGATTTAACAAAACTAAGAAAAAATATTGTTGAACTTGTTCTTACTGACCACCCAATGACATGTTCAACTTGCGAAGTTAATAATAATTGTGAATTACAAACTGTAGCTAACGATTTAGGTAAAAACGAACACCGCTATAATAAACCAAAACAAAATAAAGGAATTCCAAAAGATACTTCGCATGCATATATGCGAATGAATTTAGATAACTGTATTAATTGTGGACGTTGTGTAAGAGCATGTGATGAAATTCAAGGTTCGTTTGTTTTAACGATGAGTGGAAGAGGTTTCGATTCAAAAATTACAACGGATAATGATTTGATGTTTGGCGACTCTTCTTGTGTTTCTTGTGGAGCTTGTGCACATACTTGTCCGACGGATGCAATATCAGATGTTTTTGCATCTAAATCAGCTGACTATGATGAAAAAGTTAGAACGACCTGTTCTTATTGTGGAGTGGGATGTAATTTAGAAGCATCAGTAAAAGATGGTAAAGTAGTTTCTATTGATACACCAAAAGAAACAGAGGTAAATGCAGGTCATACTTGTTTAAAAGGCAGATATGCATTTGGTTTCTATGATCATGCAGACAGATTAAGAAATCCTCTAATAAAAAGAAATGGAAAGTTTGAAAAAGCATCTTGGGATGAAGCTTATGATTATATTAAGAACAAATTAGAAAAAATAATAAAAGAAAATGGTCCTGATGCTATAGCAGGTATTTCGTCTGCAAGATGTACAAATGAGGAAAATTATGTTTTTCAAAAAATGATTAGAGCTACAATAGGCACAAATAATATTGATTGTTGTGCAAGAATTTGTCATTCACCAACCGCATGGGGTATGCAACAAACATTTGGAACGGGAGCTGCAACAAATTCAACTGAGGACATTTATTTTGCAGATTTGTTCTTAGTAATTGGTGCAAATCCTACTAATGCACATCCTGTTACCGGTTCAAAAATTAAGCAACAAGTGATGAAGGGGAAAAAACTTATAGTTTTAGATCCAATAACAACAGAATTGGCAAGAATGGCGGACTATCATATTAGATTAAAACCTGGAACTAATGTAGCGGTTCTAAATATGATGTTATATTTCATTATAGAAGCTAAATTATGCAAAGAAGATTTTATTTTAAGCAGAACAGAGGGTTTTGAAAACTTCCTTAAAGGAATTAAGAAATTAGATATCGATCAATTAGCTAAGGCTGCTGGAGTTGATAAGCAGCAAGTAAAGGAAGCTGCTATTGCTTATGCAACTGCAAAAAATTCAATGGAGTTTCACGGTCTGGGAGTTACTGAACACGAACAAGGTTCAAAAACGGTAATGTTAATTGCTGATCTTGCAATGATAACAGGAAATATTGGGAGAAGAGGTGTTGGGGTCAATCCATTAAGAGGTCAAAATAATGTTCAGGGTGCTGCTGACATGGGTTGCCAACCACATCAAGGAGCGGGTTATTTTCCAGTTGCTGATAAAAAAATTCAAGATTTTTATACTGAAAAATATGGAGTTGTTCATCCAACAAAAGCTGGTTTAAAAATTCCACAAATTTTTGATGCAGCAATAAATAGAGAGGTAAGAGCAGTATGGATTATTGGTGAAGATGTTGTTCAAACAGACCCTAATAGTGCTCACGTTGCTAAGGCAATGAATGCATTGGACTTATTAGTGGTTCAAGAAATATTTATGAGTGAAACTGCTAAACATGCTGATGTAGTTTTGCCTGGAACAACTTTTTTAGAAAAAGATGGAACTTTCACAAACACTGAAAGAAGGGTTCAAAGAGTTAATAAAGCAGCAGAACCTCTTCCAGGAACAAAACCAGATGGTCTCATAGTCACAGAAATGATGCAAAAACTTGGCTATGATCAAAAATTATATGATGCTGACGAAGTATTAGCTGAAATTGCAGATGTAGTTCCTTTTTTCAAAGGCATAACTCGAGAAAGGCTTGGAAAATTAGGATTACAATGGCCAGTAAAAGAAGATGGAACAGATACAAAAATTCTGCATGAAAAAGAATTCAAATTAGGAAAAGGTAGAATTAAGTATTTTGACTGGAAAGAAAGTAGTGAATTAGAGAAAAACAAAAAAGATTTTCCATTAATACTAACTACAAGTAGAGTATTACAACACTACAATGCTGCAACGATGACGAAAAGAACTAAAAATATTAAAATTGTGGATGAAGACATTTTGTTAATTCATCCAAAAGATGCAAAAAATAGAGAGCTAAACACGGGTAATATTGCAAGACTTTATTCAGGAAGAGGTGAAGTTTCCTTAAAAGTTGAAGTTACTGAAAAAGTTAAAGAAGGTATAGTATTTACCACTTTCCATTTTCCAGAACACATGGTCAATATGGTAACTGGCCATGGAAAAGATGAAGAAACAATGTGTGCTGAATATAAAGTGTCTGCTGTCGAAGTTCAAAAAATATCAAATCAATTTAAAACAGAAGTTTCTACTGAAAAAGATCAAGCTGAAGTCACAAAAACTCTAAGAACTTAAATTTTAATGAAATTAAATGGAACAGATTTTCAAGTTAAGGTTTGGAGAACATTGAAAAAAATTAAAAAAGGGGAAGTTAAAACCTATAAAGAGGTTGCTATAGCTATAAATAAACCTAAAGCAGCCAGGGCTGTGGCCAATGCTTGTGCAAAAAATCCATATGCGCCTGAAGTACCTTGTCATCGTGTTATTAGGTCTGATGGAACTCTAGGAGGTTTCTCTTCTCCTGGGGGCACAAAAACCAAGAAAAAAATGCTTAAAAGAGAAGGTTTTTCACTTTAAAAAAGTTATTAAAAAAAGAGTTAAGAAACAAACAATTCTTATAAAACGTAAGGTTCTATCCTTTTTTGTTTAGCAAAAATCCTATCTAGGCCAAAACAAGATAAATCTATAGTTTGATACTTGCCTGTCATGATTAATTCCGTTAATCCTCTACCAATTCCTGGAGCTTGCATCAAACCTCTGCCTGTAAATCCTGTGGCCATAAAGACATTTTCATATTTGGGGTGTTTACCTACAATTGCATTGTTATCTAAAGTATTACAATCATAGTATCCCGCCCAACCACCAGTGAGTTTTAATTCTTCAAATGCAGGAACTCTTTTTGCTAAAGCTGGCCATACAAATTCCTCGAAATCGTTCCACTCTGGTTCTAAATCTTTTGCGTCAAACTTTGAAATTGGAGACCCTGCCAAATATTCTTTACCTTCAGGTCTCCAGTAAACACCACTGGGCAAATCTCCTGTTAGCGGCATTTTAGGATAATGTTTCGGGCATTTTACCCTAAAAACTGTGTGCTTTTGAGGAACAACTGGAATGTCTGATAGCAATTCATTTGTCCAACATCCTGCAGCGGATACTATTATTTTAGCTTTTACATCTGTGATTTTTTTTATTTCTTTTTTTTCAAATATAGCCCCAAGTTCTATAGCTTTATTCTTTAAAGCAGCATGAAACATATGAGGATCTATCCAACCTTCAATTTTACTATCAGTAAAAGTTGCCGTCTCTAAACCTTCTGTATTTATCCAGGGAAAAAACTTGGGAAGCTCTTCTGCTTTAACATTTTTTGTTCCAGCTTCACAAGCGTTGTGATTTTTTAAAGCCTCGTATTGTTCTTCAGCATGTTCAGGGCCAAATAACAAAAGATAACCGTTGGGTACAATGCTTGCAGTCGGTTTTCCATTTTTTTTTGTTTCTAATAAATCTGGTAATTGGAAAATAAATTCTTTTGCAAATTTCCCCAGTAATATGTTTTCTTTTTGAAAAAATTGCCGTCTAAACCCTCCTAAAGACAATGGAAAAGAAGCATTCTTGTATGTTGGATCACGTTCAAAAACTCTAACTTTCCTTCCCTCTTTTGAAAGAAA
>AZYB01000035.1 GCA_000513055.1 alpha proteobacterium SCGC AAA288-N07 | reverse complement strand
TATTTTAAAAAAATAGTCCATATAAATGCTAGATCTTTTGATACGCTAGCAAAAAACAAATTAAATTTATCTGAAGATAAAATAGTTTTTATTGACACAAATTTTGAACACCGTGACAGAATTGATAGGGATGGTAAACCTAGTGAAGAATTGAGGTTGAAGTATTTAAATCAATTGAATCAATTTCTTCTTAAACTTTCTAGTGCCTTTAATAAAAAAGTCGTAATATGTTTACATCCACGTAGCGACATCAATATATATAAAAAATATTTTGGAAAATTTGAACTTTGTAAATATCAAACTAGTGAATATCTAAAAAAGGCTTTTATCGTACTTTTTCACCTATCAACCGCTATTTCTGACGCAATATTATTAAAAAAAAAGATTATTTGCTTAAAATCCAATACCTTTGGCGAATATTATATGGATAAAATTAATTATTGGGAAAAGAAATTGGGAGTTTTTTCCTATTCATTAGATGAAAAAAAAGAAATAGATAGTAATTTATTACTAGCAACATTGGAAAACAAAACTAAGGGTTATGATCACTATATTAATAATGTACTTAGGGCTGACAACTCTACCCTTGGAGAAGATAAGGTTATTGATATTGTAAGAAAAGAATATTTTGTAAATAATACAATATTTGAATGATATTTTGACCTAAAAATAAATGAAACCAATTACCCTAATTTCTGGTGCACAAAAAGGCATAGGGGAAGAAATAGCAAACAAATTTGCTTCTGAGGGCCACGACTTAATTTTGTTAATTCGATATCCTTTGCAAAAAAATATTTTAATAAAAAGATACAAAAAAAAATATAAAATAAATATTAAATGTTTCGTTGGAAACTTAAAAGATCATAAATTTATTAATCAACTTAAAAAAAAAATACCAAAAGTACATAATTTAATTAACAATGCAGCTTTAAGAAATGATAAACATTTTTTAAAAGTAACAGATAATGATTTAAATGATTTATTAGAAATTAATTTAAAATCAGTATTCAAACTTACGCAAATTTTTTCAAAGAAAATGATTAAAAATAAGATTAAAGGATGCATCATAAATATAAGTTCCCAGCTTGGTCATGTTGGAGCTTATAATAGATCAGTGTACTGCATGACTAAATTTGGACTTGAAGGACTAACTAGATCAATGGCTATGGATCTTGGTAAGTATGGTATTCGAGTTAACACCGTATCACCCACCAAAATTGTGAGTACACATCCTCTTGATAAAAATAAAGAAAGATTGAACTTAATAAGAAAGAAAATACCTTTACAAAAATTTGCAACTAAAAAACAAATAGCATCGATTGTCTATTTTTTAACTACAAATTCAGCTTTATCAATAACCGGAACTTCGATTATTTCTGATGGTGGATGGACAGCTGGTAAATAGAAATTTTCACAGAATTTTGTAAATAATTAAGTATTTTTAGTTTTATTTATTTTAAAAAAATCTTTTAATCCAATTTTAATATAATTTAAAACATAATTTAGACTTTTATAAGATGTTGAATTTGATAGAAAAATTATTCCATTTTTTGGATAGTAAATTTTTTTATCCAAAAGATATTTTCTAAACTTTACAATATTAGAAATATTTTTTTTTTCTAATAAATCTCTTTGCATCCTATCCCCAATTTCTATAGATCTCCCCCGACTGAAACCAAAATTACTAAACACAATTCTCAAAATTGAGTCAAATCTATATACTTTCGCTTCAATTTTTTCTTTTTTTATAAATTGATTTAAATTCTTTTGAAAATATAAACACTTTTTATTTAAGTCCGAAAAAACTCTTTTGTTTTTTAACAAAAACTTTAAAGTTTCATTACCAACAAAAGAGCTCAGTGAATTGGCAGAAAAAGTTCCCCCAAAATAAACTTTAATTTTTTTCTTTTTTATGATTTTATTAATCCTTTCCGATATTCCAATTATACCAATAGGCAAACCACCACCTATAACTTTGCCTATGGTAGTAATATCAGGATTTAAGTCGTATTTCTTTTGAACGCTACCTGGTCTAATTCTTATGCCGGTAATTATTTCATCAAATATTAAAGTAATATTATTTTTTTTACAGAATTTTTCCAGAAATTTGAGATACTTTTTTACATTACCCAGTGGTAAGCAACCCTGAACTGGTTCTATAATTATAGAATTAATATCATTTTTAAATTTATTCAGTATTTTATTGGATTTTTCAATATCATTGTATGGTATATAAATTAAATTTTTTTCGTCATCTAAAGACAATCCATCAGATAATTTTTGAGGTTTTAAATACTTGTTCGGATAAAACAAAAGTTTATCAACAGAACCATGCCAACTGCCAGTTACATTTACAATTAAATTTTTCTTGTTTAGTGATCTACTTATCCTTAATGATTTCATGACAGCTTCTGCGCCTGAATTGCAAAAAATTATTTTTGAAAAATTAGGAAAGTTTTTTTTTATGGTGTTTGCAAAATTTACCGCATGAATATTAGTATGAGCAAAGATCGATATTTTTTTTTTTAAATATAATTTTAGACTTTTTTGAAAAATTTTGCTGTTATGTCCAAGTATTAAAGTTCCGGCACAATTTGACAAATCAATGTAAGCTTTTCTCTTGAAAAAAATTTTATCACCTACTCCTTTTTCAAAAGAGATATTATAATCTTGGTAATCTTCATTTAAAATGATATCGGACATATAGTTAAAATAAAATTTTTTCCGTTCTTATTTTTAATATTGTTTAAATATAATTTTTTACAAGCTTTTTAAGATCTTTTAAATTTAAAAAGTCTGGATTGTTTTCCGAAGAATAACTAAAACCATATTTTATAGGTTTAAATTTTGTAAATCTTGAGTATTCTTTTCTTCTTTTTTTATTTAAGAAATCGTTGCTAGGCAAAACTACATAATACTTGCCAATATCAAAAACTCTTTGGCTTTCGTTAGCAGTTATCATTTCTTCATGTATTTTTTCACCAGATCTTATTCCTATATACTTCACTTTACATTGAGGGGTAACAACCTTTGCTAAATCTCTTATTCTAAAAGAAGGTATTTTTGGTACAACAATTTCTCCACCACAAGAATTTTTTAATACCCAAATAACCATTTTGATACATTCTTCCATTAAAATGTTGAATCTTGTCATATCCTTATGTGTAAGCGTAACTGTGCCTGATTTTTTTTGGTTAATAAAAACTGGTAATACAGAACCTCTGCTTCCCATCACATTACCATATCGAATAACACTAAATGAAATATTTTTTTTTCCGGCATAATTATTTGAAGCTATAAACAATTTATCAGCGCATAACTTGGTTGCTCCATAAAGATTAATTGGAGCTACAGCTTTATCACTTGATAGAGCTATAACTTTTTTAACATTTGTTTGAAGACATGCTTCAATTAAATTTTGAGAACCCAATACATTAGTTTTGATTGCTTCTAGAGGATTATATTCTGCTGTTGGAACTTGTTTTAAAGCTNCCGCATGAATTACATAATCTATTCCTTCCAAGGCATATATAAGTCTTTGCTTATCTCTAATATCACCAATAAAAAATCTTAATAATTTTTTTTTATTATCTTCAATTTTTTGTAAAAGTTGGTACTGTTTTAATTCGTCTCTGCTATAAATAGCAATTTTATTAATATTTTTAGAATTTTTTAATAAAAATTTTATAAAATTTTCTCCAAAAGACCCTGTCCCACCAGTTACCAAAATGGACTTGTTAGCTAGATAGTTAAGATTCATATTTTTTTAAAAACTTATAAAGTTGAATTTTAGCATAATCAAGATGATTATCTCCACCAAAAGACCACAGAAATTCATTTTACTTTAGTACCAATTAACATTGGATATTCTTTATAATTTATTGCATGCATATCATTATTTGACTCTTGGATTCTCAGCATTTCAATTAATAATTCTTCATTGTAATTATATTCATTTAATAATTTTGTCATTGAGGCCCAAAACTTTTTTTCATCAACATTTCTACTACCAGAAGCTGCAATTAAGTTTATTTTTATATCTGCAAGTTTATAATAAATAAAAAAATATATTTTAGCTAATTCCATTTGTTGATCACTCAATTTTTTTAATTTTTTAATATTTTGTAAATGGAAAAAATATTCCTTTTTTGATTGTGGATCTATCGTATAACCCATTCCTGTAAATATTGATTCGCTAGTACAAACTACAGGTATACCAAAACATGGATATTCTGATCCCGCACTACCTTGGAGAGTGATTGCTGCATTAATAAACTTTGGTATAGATCCGATAGTTATATCATTTGGAAATAATTTAATGTGATTAGAATTTGAACAAATTTTTTCAAATTCAGATACTGTATTTGTAATCACGTTATTTAATTCATCATTAGGATGAGGTTTAACTAGCCAGTTAACATTAGTAATTTTTTTTATTTCATATAGAGTTTCCCTTAACCATGTTAATCTGTCCCTAAATAATGACCAAGATGAATCAAAAACACCATCTGTTAAATCTGTCGAAAATATAGTTGCTATGGGAGAATTATGACTCCATCCAAATCTTTTACATAAATCTTCTTTGGTAGTATTTTTTTTTTCAATCTCTACCTTTTTTTTTCCTTTTGTAAATTCTGGGAGACCATAAAACTCTTGGTACTGCGACGTATTGTATTTTGTTACATTTTCAAATCTTTTCTTGATTATTTTATCTCCTATTTCTACGGCCTCCTTTCTAATATTCTTATTTATAAGATCATACAATTTTTTTGAGAAACGACCTCTTTGTGTATATCTTTCATTAATATTACTATATCTCCTTATACAGAATTTATTGTAGGCGTGTCCCACTTTTGCATAAACTTTTATTCCATTTACTAAGGCACTTTGGAAAAAAATAGCACCTGGTATGAATTGTCTTTCTGATTGAACAGAAGCAATGATGTTATATTTTTTAAAATATTCATCTACTTGATAATAAATTAACAAAGATTTATATAAGTTAGCGTAAATCTCGTGATTAAATTCATTTGTCGTTCCCATTCCTGAAAATCTTAAATAGTGGTCATACGCGGCTTTGCCTATATCTACATTGTTTATATTAAAGTTTAAAAATTCATCTATATTTTTATATGATTTGATTATTAAATATGCTTTTATAAAATACTTTAATCTAACAAAAATATTAAAATCTTTTAGAATAATTATTTTTTTAATTCCAAAACTTCTAAACAATATTATTTTTTTTAAATCGTAACCATCTATAACGGCAGCTCCATTAGAATGGAACATCTTCATAAGATTTTTTGCAACAAGAATTTCGGTAACTAAATAAAGCGGGTGATTAAAAACACATGGAATTAAAATAATTTTATTATTTGAATTCAGTAAATTATTTTGATCTTTCCATTTTTGTGAATTTTCATATATATAATTTCTAAAAACTGTATCTCTACATGGTATAAAAGAATTATTAAATAAATAAATGAAATATCGAAATATGCTAAATTCTTTAAAAAAACTATATATAAGTTTTAATCTTCTTAAATTTAATCTTATTTCTTCAATTAAAAAATGTTTTAAAATTAAAAAAAAATTCATATTTATTCTTTTGTATCAATTTTTGTATAACTAGTTTTCAGACGCAACTAATGTACCAAATATTTTCTTCATATAAGTAATTCTAAGATTATTTTTT
>AZYB01000034.1 GCA_000513055.1 alpha proteobacterium SCGC AAA288-N07 | reverse complement strand
AGGAGTTAACAGAACCTTATTAAAAGAGATCAGTAATTCAATTTTGAGACTCAACAAAGAAAAGGGTTATACATTTTGCATGATTGAGCATGACATGGATTTCATAAGTCGAATGTGTGATCCAGTAATAGTCATGTCAGAGGGATCTGTTTTATTTCAGGGTACTGCAGACGAAGTTAAAAATAATGAACAAGTAATCGAAAGTTATTTGGGACGCAGGACGATCATTGAGAAAGAAAAAAATTGATATGAACTACTTTTCTGGAGAAAAAATGACGGGTGGTTATGGAGGTCCTGACATTATTACTTCATGCACCATCGGTGTCAACAAAGGTGAAATTGTTACAATTTTAGGACCTAATGGAGCAGGAAAATCAACGGCCATGAGGGCTCTTTTAGGAATGTTAAATCTTCGTGAGGGAAAAATCACAATCAATGAAAAAGATATTTCAAATTTGACTCCACAAGACAGAGTTAAAGAAGGCATTTCTTTTGTTCCTCAAACCAGAAATGTATTTACAGGGATGACAGTTGAAGAAAATTTGGAAATGGGCGCTTATTTAAGGGACGAAAATTTTCAAGATACACTTAATGAAATTTATGGATTATTTCCAGTTTTAAAGGAAAAAAGAAATCAATTGGCAGGTCAACTATCCGGAGGTCAAAGGCAACAGGTCGCTTTAGGAAGAGCGTTGATGATTAAACCTTCTGTATTAATGCTAGATGAACCAACAGCGGGAGTATCTCCCATTGTGATGGATGAATTGTTTAATCACATTATTAAAGTTCGAGAAACTGGTGTAGCCATTTTAATGGTGGAACAAAATGCTAGACAAGCCTTAAGTATTGCAGATCGAGGATACGTATTGGTAACAGGTGAAAATAAATTTTCTGGCTCAGGCAAAGAATTATTAAACGATCCAGAAGTGAGAAGATCATTTTTAGGTGGATAATATGGATTTTGTAAATGCAATAGTTTTGTTATCAAATTTTGTAATTGTACCTGCTCTATCATATGGATCTCAATTGGCTCTCGGTGCAATTGGAGTAACGCTAATCTATGGAATATTAAGATTTGCTAATTTTGCCTATGGAGACTTAATGGCTTTTGGAACTATGTTTGCAATTTTATTTACTTGGTTCTTTCAATCTATTGGAATTAGTCTTGGAGTTTTACCAACAGCATTACTTGCCATACCCTTTGCAATAATTATTGCAATTTTATTTAGTCTACTGATTGATAAATTTGTTTTCAGTTATTACAGAATTAAAAAAAGTCCTCCAGTTACTCTTGCAATGGTGAGCATTGGAGTGATGTTTGTAATAAATGCAATTATTAGAATTATCATAGGACCTTTTGACCGAAGATTTTTTGATGGGGAAAGATTCATCATAAGAGCTAATGAATTTAAAGAGATGACAGGACTGAATGAAGGCTTAGCAATTAAGTCTACGCAAGTCTTAACTTTATTTGTAACGATTGTGGTTGCCTTAATATTGTTTTGGTTTTTAAACAAAACTAGAACTGGAAAGAGCATGAGAGCGTACTCTGATAATGAAGATCTCGCTTTATTATCAGGGATTAGTCCAGAAAGAGTAGTAATGATTACCTGGATTATAGCAGCTATTTTAGCAACCATTGCAGGAACCTTGTATGGTTTAGATAAAAGTTTTAAACCCTTTACGTATTTTAATAATCTTTTACCTATTTTTGCAGCAGCGATCGTCGGAGGAATTGGAAATCCTTTAGGAGCTTTTCTAGGAGGATATGTAATCGCTTTTTCTGAAATATTTATAACCTATGCGTATAAGAAATTTTTTGCCTATCTTCTTCCAGAAAGTTTAGAACCTAACACCTTAATTCAATTACTTTCTACTGATTATAAGTTTGCAGTGTCATTTTCAATTTTAGTTATTGTTTTATTATTTAGACCATCGGGTATTTTTAAAGGGAGGGTCTTATGAGGCAATATTTAAATGTTTTTACTGCCTATATCATTATGGGACTATTAATTATACTTGTTGGAATATTGCAATCCTGGGGAGTAGCACTTGCAATATTAAATCTTTGTTTAATATCAGCTGTCATGACCATGGGCGCAAATATCCAGTGGGGATATGCGGGATTAATTAATTTTGGAATAATGGGCTATGTCGCCTTAGGAGGACTGGCTGCGGTATTAGTTTCAGTGCCACCGGTTAGAGAAGCTTGGCAAGTTGGTGGATTGAATATGATTTTATGTTTGTTTTTAATTGTACTACTCATATTTGCCATTCGTTACATTTTAAAAAATTATAAAAAATCAAATAAACGGAATCTCGGGATTGCATTATTAATTATCATAGGATTAATATTTTTAAGATTAATATCTAGTCCTGCAATTGAATCTATCGAGGCTGTCAGCCCAGCTACGACAGGCTTTCTTGGTGGATTAGGTTTACCCATAATTTTCTCTTGGATTGTAGGTGCGTTATTTGCGGCATCAATAGCATTTGTAATAGGAAAAATTGCTTTGGGCCTTAGAGCAGATTATTTGGCAATAGCAACTCTTCTTATCTCTGAAATTGTTATTGCAGTTTTAAAGCATGAAGATTGGCTTGCAAGAGGGGTAAAAAATGTCATTGGTTTAAAAAGACCTGTTCCTTATGAAGTTAATCTTCAAACCACAGATTGGTTTATTCGTTTAATTGAAAGATTAAATACGGGAAGCCTAAGCTTAATTACTGATGTTTCAGAAAAACAAGCAGTCCTTAAACAATTAGTTATTGAAGGATCAACTGTATTTGTGAAACTTTGTTACGCAGGTCTTTTTGCGATAGTGGTAATAATTTTGTTAATACTAACGCAAAAAGCACTTTATTCTCCTTGGGGTAGAATGATGAGAGCAATAAGAGATAACGAAGAAGCAGCCAATGCAATGGGAAAAAATGTTGTTAAACGACATCTTTACATTTTTGTTCTCGGATCCGCAGTGGTTGGAATTGCAGGAGCGATGTTAACTACCTATGATGGATTATTTACTCCCGGAAGTTACCAACCAATGAGATTTACATTTTTAATATGGGTAATGGTTATTGTAGGTGGAAGTGGAAATAATTTTGGTGCAATTTTAGGTGGCTTTGCAGTTTGGTTTGTATGGATTGAAGCAGCTCCTGTTGCACTATATTTTATTAATATTTTCACCTCTGGATTAGAAGACACAAACCAATTCAAAATTCATCTAATTAACAGCGTCCCTTATTTTAGATATTTAATTATGGGAATGGGTTTGTTATTGATTATGCGATATAGGCCTAGAGGAATTCTGCCTGAAAAAATCAGACATGCATAAAAAAAACCCCAGCAGTTTTCACCGCTGAGGTTTTATAAATAAATAAATTTTATCTTTGTTTTACAGTTCTAAATTTAGAGTTTTCAATTTCTTTTTCTAAGAAAGAACCAGCTGCTTCTCCTACGCTTGTAAAATTAACACCCGTTGCTCCTTCATAGTCAATTGCTTTGCCTGCAGCTAAAAAGCCAAGTGCTTTTCCTAATTCACCAGGATAAATCTTTATTCCTGGTCCATTAGCTACTCCCATTACATTGGCTGCAATTGAAGCACGGTCTGCAGAGCCTCCAGCTTGTATTGCAAGTGCAATTAAAGCTGCAGCATCATAAGATTCACCAGTATAAGGTCCTGAAGGATCAATTCCTCCAGCGGTTGCAACAGTTGTAAAAATACCTGCTCCTTTACCTAGAGATCCAGGTAAAGAACCAAATGATTTATTTAGATCACTACCGAAAGCTTCAGTAAGTGAAGCACCAATCATACCATCTGATAATACAAATGCATCAAAGGCACCTGTATCTAAAGAAGCTTGAATCATACCCTTGCCACCTTGGTCTATATACCCAATTACTGCTAGCACATCTCCTCCTGCAGCAGCTAGTGTAGCTACTTCAGCACTATAGTCTGCCTTACCATCTTCGTGAGCAGCAACTTCAGTTACAGTAATACCATGTGCTTTAAGGGCAGCAGCATAAACATCTGCTAAACCTTTACCGTAGTCATTGTTTGTATAAGTGACAGCAACACTTCCTATACTTTTGTTTGATACCTTAGTATCTTTTGTGATATCTGCAAGAATTTGTCCGCCACGTGCATCCGACGGAGCTGTTCTAAAAAACAATCCTTTATCATCTAGAGTAGTTAAGCCAGGTGATGTTGCGGATGGTGATATCATAACCACACCATTTGGTACAGAAGCAGGTTTATTTCAAGAAATTGGTATCAGTACAGTTGTTTGTGGCCCAGGTTCAATTGAACAAGCACATACCGTAGATGAATATATAACATTTGATCAATTGAAACTTTGTTTAAAAATGCTTGTTGATCTTAAAGAACGTTTAACCTCTTAATTTGGATTCCTTGCAAAGACGTTTGTTAACTCATAGATAATTGTAGCGGCTGCAAGAGATGTGAGTTCAGCATGATCATATGCTGGAGATACCTCAACAACATCAGCGGATAACAAATTCACCCCTGCAAGACCTCGAAGAACGTTAACCATTTCACGAGTAGTCATGCCAGCAATTTCTGGTGTACCTGTTCCCGGTGCATGAGAAGGATCCAACACATCTATATCGATAGATAGATACAGAGGATTATTTCCAACTTTGTCACGTATCCGTTTAACAATTTTATCTATTCCTTCTGTTTGAAATTCATCGCAGTGGATAATTTTAAAACCGAATTCAGCATCATCTTTTAAATCATTTCTACTATAAAGAGGTCCTCTAATTCCAACATGCATAGAAGAATCTTCCATAAATAATTTTTCCTCTCTTGCTCTACGAAATGGAGTTCCATGTGTATAGGGAGCACCAAAATAAGTATCCCAAGTATCAAGATGAGCATCAAAATGAACTAAAGCTACTGGTCCTTTATTTTTATGATTAACAGCACGTAATAAAGGTAAAGCTATTGTGTGATCTCCACCCATACTTATTATCCCTCCAACTTTAGCTAATAATTCTGTTGCACTTTTTTGAATTTGTTTAATAGCTTCTTTGATATTAAAAGGGTTACAGGTAATATCTCCAGCATCAGCAAACTGGTGGTCTTTAAAGGGTTCGGTATCATANTTAGGATGATAATTTGTCCTAAGATGTCTTGAAGCTTGTCTAATAGCTTGAGGACCAAATCTTGCGCCTGGTCGATAACTTGTTCCTGCATCAAAGGGCACTCCTACTATTGCAACATCACAACTTTCGACATCTCTTAATTCTGGCAATCGTGCAAAAGTAGAGGGCCCAGCAAATCTGGGAACCTTTGTACCGCTAATTGGTTGTATTGGATTTTTGTTTTTTTTTTTTTTCATTAACTTATTATAATAAACATTATGATTGTTTTATATATAGTTCTGGCTTTATGGGCTGTAGGAGTGATATCAGATTAATTTAATTACGTAATTTTATACCAGCAATTCCACTTCCTGTTGTTCCCGATCCTATTACCACAACTTTTTTAATTTCCATAAATTTTGAAACTTAATACTAGATTATCTGCTAATGCCTCTTATTCTCTCAGATCTTCTTCTTAGAAGTTCTACAATAACAAGTATTAATATTGAAAGAACAATTAAACAAGTAGCAACAGCCAGTATAGTTGGACTTAATTGTTCTCTTAAACCCGTCCACATTTGAATTGGTATTGTAGTGTTATCTAATCCAGCTAAGAACAGTACAATCACAACTTCATCGAAAGAAGTAACAAATGCAAATAAGCCACCAGATATTACTCCTGGTAAAATTAGAGGTAAAGTTATTTTCATAAAAGTATTTACAGGATTGCTTCCAAGGCTAGCAGCAGCTTTAGTTAGGCTATAATCAAAACCTGACAATGTAGCTGTAACAGTAATGACTACAAATGGAGTTCCTAATAT
>AZYB01000033.1 GCA_000513055.1 alpha proteobacterium SCGC AAA288-N07 | reverse complement strand
ATATACAAGGTTTGGAAACTTTACCTTTAAGGTTTAAACAACATTGTTCTAATGCAGAAAAAGTTGTTAAATTTTTGCAAACACATAAAAATGTTGAAAAAGTTATTTATCCAACTCTTTATAAAGGAGAAGTAGCAAATAGAGCAAAAAAATATTTCAAGGGAGGAAATGGTGCTCTTGTTGGGGTAGAAATAAAAGGTGGTGTTGAAGCGGGTAAAAAGTTTATAAACTCACTTAAACTTCATTACCATGTTGCAAATATAGGTGATGCCAGAAGTTTAGCTATTCATCCAGCAACTACTACACACAGTCAATTAACAGAAAAGGAATTATTGGCTGCTGGAGTGACACCTGGCTATGTAAGATTATCAGTTGGGATTGAACATCCTGACGATATTATTGCTGACCTAAAGCAAGCTTTAGATACAGCTGGAAGTGAAAATTGAGAGTTGTTAGCTAATTTTAGAGTTTTTAAAAACTAGAATTAAAGAAGTAGTAACTAAAATTATAGAACCTGTTTGGTGCATAGAGGCCAGAATTATCTGTGCACCTGATAGAACTGTGAGTATTCCCAAAACAATTTGAAGGGATAGCGAAGCAAAAACTAATAAAATAGTTGTTCTCATATAAATAAAATCTTTATTTTTAAAAATTATTGTTGCAGTGATGATAAATATTAAAATTATTATATAGGCCAAATTTCTATGAATAAATTGAACTAGCGATGGTGTATTAAAAGAATTTAGGGATAATAATTCTTTTAAATTAGAATCATCAGGGAAGTAACTTTTATTCATCAAAGGCCATGACTGATAGATTTGTCCAGCATCTAAACCAGATACAAAAGCCCCTATTATAATTTGCAGAAAAATCAGACACATAAAAAATATTGGTAAGTTGAAAGGCAATTTTCTATGGGAATTTAAATCTTTATAAGTTTTATATTTAAAATAATTCCAAAGTAATAAAACAAAAATAACAAAAGCTAAAGTTAAGTGTAAGGCTAAAAGATAGTGGCTTACATCAGTTCGTTCAGATAAGCCACTCTTAACCATATACCATCCTATTAAACCTTGAAAACAAATAAGAAAAAATATTAAATAAAAAAATATTAAAGAACTTTTATTTAATACTTTTTTAAAAGTGAGATAAATCAATGGTATAACATAAACCAAACCTACCACCCTACCCAACAATCTATGAATATATTCCCACCAATAAATGACCTTGAATTGATCTAAGGTCATAGATGAATTTATCAATTTGTATTCAGGAATTTCTTGATAGAGGGAGAATAAGTGTTTCCATTTACTTAAAGACAAAGGGGGAAAAATACCTGTAAATAAATCCCATTTGGTAATTGATAAACCTGAATCGGTAAGTCTAGTTAGTCCTCCTATAATAATTATTAATCCTACCAAAATGGTTAACAACAATAACCAAAGAGAAATAAATTTATTATTTTGATTTTTATTTAAATACATTTTTAAAAATTATATATTTATAACTACAAATAAATATAATTTAATCATTAAATGAAGAATCTTAAATTAAAATTAATAAGGCAAAAAATTGATAAGTTGGACGATAGATTGTTGAACTTAATAAAAATAAGAACTAACTTGGTAACTAGTGTATTAAGACAAAAAAAGTATAAAAATCAAATAATTGATAAATCTAGGATTAAAGAGGTTCTGACGTTAATAAAAAAAAAATCTGTAACAAGGAAAATAGATCCAAAAATAACAAAAAAAATATGGAAAAATATGATAAGAGCTTATATTGATTTCGAGAAAAGGAATTTTAAAAAAAAGTAATTATTTGCTATGAGGTGGCAATTTTTTTTCAATAAAAATTTCATGTTTACGCGTAGCGGGGTTATATTTTTTAGCTTTTAATTTGATTTTTGCTTTATCACCAGCGGAAGGTTTTTTAACATAGTAAAAAAAAGAACTATTTGGTTTCGATTCTGGAACCAATCTTACTTTTACAGAAGATTTTTTAGCCATTTTTTAATTCTTTCAGTTCATCTATAATCATGGATATTTTTTTTAACTTATCTTTTATTTTTTCTTTGTTAGAAGATTGATTGTGTACACTATATTTTGTTGTATCGTCAAGTGTTAACGATTTTGGATTATTTAAAAATCCTTTAACTCCTTTAATTGTCAAGCCCTTTTCTTTTAACAGATATTTGATTAATTTGATTATTTCAATTTCCTTATTACTATAATATCTTCTTTTTCCGGATAGAATTTTTGGTTTAATCTGAGTAAATTTTTTTTCCCAAAATCTTATTGTATGAGTAGATAAAGTACCCTTTTTTTTATCAATCAACCCAACTATTTCGGCTACTTCACCAATAGTTTTATATGCATCAGGTTTTTTTTTCATAAAATAAATTTTATTGATTTATTTTTTCTCTAAAAAATTTTGAAGCCTTAAATTTAATTACATTTCTTGCAGAAATAATTTTTTTTTCCTTAGTTTTAGGGTTTCGTCCAATACGTTCATTTTTATTTTTTTTTTAAAAAAGTACCAAAAGAAGTAATTTTAATTTTTTCGTAATTTTTAAAACTTGATATTATTATGTTAAAAATATCATTTACTATATTTTCGGAAATTATTTTTGAAAAGCCGATATTTTGATAAATTTTGTTTGCTAATGTTTTTCTATTAACATTTTTTTTAAGCATAAAAAACAATATTATGATATTTAATTGCTTAAGTTATTTTTAATTTTTTCAATTAAATTTCCTTTAACTATTTTATTGCACATTTTAATAGAGTAAGCTAGGCCCTTGGCATCAGTGGCACCATGACTTTTTACAACTGGTCCATTTAATCCCAATAAAATTGCTCCATTATATTTTCTTGGATCTAACTGATCCTTAAATCTTTTTAAAACATTGTATGAAAATAAAAGTGAAATTTTATTTAGTAAATTTTTACTTAAACTTTCTTTTAAATTTTTTATAATAAAGTTTGCTGTTCCTTCTGCAGTTTTTAAGGCAATATTACCTGTGAAGCCGTCAGTGACTATAACATTTACGTGCCCATCCATAATATGATTTCCTTCAATATATCCATGAAAATCAAAGTTATCTTTTTTCAAATCTTTAAGATGTTGATAAGCTTTCTTAATTTCTTCGTGTCCTTTTATTTCTTCCAAACCAATATTTAGTAATGCAATTTTTGGATCAATCTCTGGATATAAAGATTTATATAATGCTGCACCCATATAACTAAAATCAATTAAATTTTTATCGTTACACTCAATGTTGGCACCCAAATCTAATACTACATTCATTCCAATTTTATTTGGCCAAAGACCTGCTAGGGCAGGTTTTTCTACACGATCTATCATATTCAATATCATTCTAGACAATATTAATAATGCACCAGTATTACCTGCCGACAAGGTAATTTGTGATTTACCATTTTTTTGAGATTCAATAGATTGCCACATACTAGTTCTATTACTTTTTTTAGCAGCAGATAAAGGACTTTCATCATCCTTAACAATATTTTCACTATGAATAATTTCACAAAAATCATTGATCTCGGGCATATTATTTAACAACTTATTTAGTTGATTTTTATTACCATAGAGTTTGAAGAAATTTTCCTTGCTTTCTTTTAAAGATAATTTGATACCGTCAATTATTTTTTTTGGAGAATTTTCACCACCCATTGCATCAACTGCAATTATTATTTTATTATCCATTATTTTATTAGTTTAATCTTTTGGTTCAAAAACCTGTCTACCTTTATAAAATCCTGTCTTTAAATCTACGTGATGAGGCAATCTATATTCACCTGATTTTTTATCTTCAACCACATTTTTTGATGTAAATTTAATATGGGATCTTCTTTTATTTCTTCTTGATTTAGAAGTTTTTCTTTTTGGTACAGCCATGTTTGTTTACTCCTTATAAACAAAATTAAATACACCTTTTGTTATTGAGTTTAAAGATATATTTTCTATAAAATATACAAATCTATCAAAATAATTTGTTAATTTATCAGCTAAAATTTCATCGCCATAACTATTCGAAAAAAATTCCAATAAAAAGTTATTTTTGCTATCAATTTGTAAATTTTTCCAATCTTTACATTTGATTAAAATTCCATAATATAGTTTTATTAGTTCTTTCATTTTCTTATTTATGGTGGTGTCGGAATGTCCTAATTCCCTGCAATTTAATTCAATTTGTTTAAAGAAATAATCAAATATATCTTGTTGATCTTTTTTCTCATGTTTTTTATTTTTAAGAGCGATAAGAATAAAGCTAAGATGAAAAAAAATAAGATAAATTCTGTTTGAAAAGGAATCGGATAATCTTAAATTTTTGTAAAAAAAAAGTTTCTCTAGTTAAAAGAATGATTTTATTATACAAAGGAAGTATATTTTTTTTTTTTAGATTTAAAAAAATGCACAATATAATTATTATTTTAATTTTGTTATTATTATCAAATTGTAAAATAAATCCAGTTATTAATACTCATGGAGTTGCATTTTTAGAGAAAAAACATGAGAATTTAATAATTAATGAAACTAACAAAAATGATGTCAAAAGTATCCTTGGACATCCATCTACAGTTGCTACTTTTAATAATTCAGTCTGGATTTATATAGAAAGAACAAGAACTAAAGGTAAATTATTAAAATTTGGCCAAAATATTACAATTAAAAATAATGTTTTAGCTTTAGAATTTGATGAATATGGAGTTTTATTTAAAAAAGATTTTTATGATAAAAACAAAATAAATAAAATCAAATTTACAAAAGATACCACTGATACAATTACTCGTGAAGCAGATTTTGTTTATAGTTTTTTGTCTAGTTTAAGGCAAAAAATTAATGCACCTTCTAAAAAACAAAAACCCTAACCTGCAATAGCAGCTAGCAATAAAAGCGCTACAATATTTGTTATTTTAATCATTGGGTTTATAGCTGGACCAGCTGTATCTTTGTAAGGATCACCAACTGTATCGCCAGTTATAGCTGCTTTGTGAGCATCAGAACCTTTGCCACCAAAATTTCCATCTTCAATATATTTTTTGGCATTATCCCAAGCACCACCTCCTGCGGTCATTGAAATGGCTACAAATAATCCAGTAATAATTACCCCAAGCAACATAGCACCAACAGCAGATAAAGCTGCTTCTATACTACCGCCAATTAATAGTATTGCAAAATATAGAACTATTGGCGATAGAACGGGTAAGAGTGATGGTATAATCATTTCTTTTATTGCCGCTTTTGTTAAAAGATCTACTAGTCTTCCATAATCAGGTTTAGCTTTTTTTTTCATAATCCCAGGTATTTTTTTGAATTGTCTTCTAACCTCAATTACAACTGCCCCTCCCGCTCTGCCCACTGCTTGCATTCCCATAGAACCAAACAAATAAGGTAGCATGCCGCCTACTAATAATCCTATTACTACAAAAGGGTTTGATAGTTCAAAATTTACATCAATATTTTCTAGGGCAGATCCTGGAATTGTAGAGAAATATTTAATATCCTCTGTATAAACAGAGAACAATACTAAAGCTCCTAAGCCAGCTGATCCTATTGCATAACCTTTTGTTACTGCTTTAGTCGTATTACCAACTGCATCTAATGCATCAGTAGTTTTTCTAGTTTTTTTAGGTAAATTAGCCATTTCTGCTATACCTCCAGCATTATCTGTTACTGGACCATAGGCATCTAGGGCAACAACCATGCCAGCTAAAGCAAGCATGGACGTGACAGCAATTGCTATACCAAAAAGTCCAGCAATATGATTTGTAGCAAGTATTCCAAAGATAATAATTAAAGCTGGAAAAGCTGTAGCTTCCATTGATACTGCTAATCCTTGAATGACATTGGTGCCATGACCTGTAATGGATGATGTAGCTATACTTCGAACAGGTCTAAAATTTGTACCAGTATAATATTCAGTTACATATATGATTAAACCAGTTATAACTAAACCAATAATTCCACAAGCATATAATCCTCTTCCAGAAAAAGTTTTATCTTCAATATAGTATTCTGTATTTAAACCAATTATATAATCAGTAATTGGATAAAGTATTATTAAAGATAAAACAGTGGTAGCTATGAATCCTTTGTAAAGTGCGTTCATAATATTTTTATTTTTTCCTAATTTAACAAAAAAAGTACCTATAATTGAGGTCAATATACATGCTGCCCCAATAGCTAAAGGGTAGACCATCATGTATAAATTACCGTGAAAAAAAATTGAAGACAAAACCATTGTTGCAACAATAGTAACTGCATAAGTTTCAAATAAGTCAGCAGCCATTCCTGCGCAATCGCCGACATTATCCCCAACATTATCAGCTATCACGGCAGGATTTCTAGGATCATCTTCTGGTATACCAGCTTCTATTTTACCTACTAAATCTGCACCAACATCAGCACCTTTAGTAAAAATACCACCGCCCAATCTTGCAAAAATTGA
>AZYB01000032.1 GCA_000513055.1 alpha proteobacterium SCGC AAA288-N07 | reverse complement strand
GGACAGGGAATTTTTACTAACCAACTTGGCGAAACATATGATGGGGAATTTGAACAAGGTTTGTACAATGGATATGGTACCTACACATTTTTCGATGGAAGACAACACTCTGGAAAATGGTTAAATGGCCAACTTGATGGAGATGTCGATCTTTCTTTGAAAGACGGAAGTAGGTACGTTGGGCTATATAAAAATGGAAAAAGAAATGGCCAGGGATCTTGGGTTCGTGCTGACGAAACACGTGAAGAAGGTATCTGGAAAAATAGTGTACTGATAATAAAAAATGGACAAGCATCCTTCACCTACGAAAATGGAGAAACTTACATTGGAAAATGGAAAAATGATGTAATACATGGAAGAGGAATTTTTACTAATCAATTAGGTGAAAAATATGAAGGAGAATTTGTGCAAGGCATATACAATGGAAATGGAACCTACACATGGCCTGATGGAAAAAAATATGTTGGAGAGTGGAAAGACGGAAATAAAAATGGACAAGGAACTTATACATGGCCCGATGGAAAAAAATATGTTGGAGAATATAAAAATGATGAATTTCACGGTCAGGGAACTTTTATGTTTCCAGAAGAAGCAAATTACGTTGTTGAATTTAAAGATGGTGAATACCATGGACAAGGAATTGCAACAATGTCATTTGGAACATACGTTGGAGAATTTAAAGATGGTGAATACCATGGACGAGGAACTTTAACCTTACCTGACGGAAGAGTTTTAAAAGGTACATGGAAAAGAAATTACCTAAAATAATAATTAAATGAAGAAAATATCTCTATACGTGTTTCTAGTTTTAGGGCTATTATTTCTATTTAAATATTCATTCAGTATTAATACTTATTTGAAATGTGAATCATATAACCAAGAGTCAGAAAAAGTTTCATATTTTGCTTTTGATAAACATCATATTTGGAGTGACTATGACCAGATAAATTCTAAATTTAAAAAAAAATCAAATTCTAATTACGGTGAAAAGCACGTGATAAGCACTGCTTTTTTTGGTGGCACAATAAAAATTAATAGGGAGATCGGTACTATCGAAATTGAACAAGGTTTAACATTATTAGGTGTACCCAAGCCTGATTTGGTTTTAAATTGCAAAAAAATTAACAAAAGAAAATTACCTAAAGAAAAAATTGATAAAAAATTTTAAAAAATCATGAAAAAGTTTCTAGCGATCTTGGTTCTGGGTTTGTGGTTATATCGATCATTGGGGCAAGCTTAAATGTCTTCTAAAAAAGCAATGAAAAAAATGCAAAAACTGGCTTTTCAAAAACATAAAAACAACATTAGAAACAATAAATTTAGGCCCAAAACAAATAAAATTTTTAATAAACATAAAAAGTGAAAAAATAACTAAATAACCAATCAGAAATAGACTTCTATAATATATTATTGTCATGGAGATATATGAAATAACTTCAGCATCATAAACAAAATAATAGATTGAATTAAAAAGGCAGTCACAACAACTCCAACTGCTCTCCAGGTGCTTTGGTAATCTAGGGCTTGTCTCACAGCAATAACCATCGCAACTAGCATCCATATCCCTGCAGCAATAAAAGCTATACTCATCAAATCAGGAATAAAACCAAAAACTCGAATTAGTCCTGGAGCGCTAGAAAAACCAATCGTTCTTAATAGCTGACCGTGATCAGCTTGCGTTGTAGGTTCTGGAAAAAATTTAGCGCCAATAAAATAAATTAAGTAAGCCCAAACATACCAACTGACCAATGATAATAAAGGAGCCATCAAAAAATTAAATGCTCCAAGAGATAAAGCTCCTACTCCTGCTGCCAAACTTGAAAGCACTACAACCCCCGCTGCTTGAAATGTTGCTGACTTATCAGCCTCCACTTCTTCGTAAAGGCTGACATCTAGCTTACAAGCTCTTATAATTCTGTTTACATATTGAGAATTCATTTTTTTCTCCTTTTAAAATTTTCTATCATTTCATTAGTATTACTCAATTATCTGAAAATTAATATAACAAAAAAAGTTGATCTCTGCACAAGAAACCAGAGGCAAAATTTAGATAAAAATTTATCCTCCTTATCCTCAAATCATCTTTAAGTTTGATCCCTTAAAATCCTACAATTATATGTAACTGACTCACAAAGAAATTGAGAGTAACATTAGTTTATGAAAAAACTTTTAGGGATCGTGGTTCTGGGTTTGTTGTGGTTAGGTAATGTTAATGCCTGCTTGTGGCTTATATTTAAAAAAAATTAAATATTATTTTGTTTCTTCAGTCGCCATCGAGAGCCTTCTCTAACAATAAAACCAACACAATTTTTCGATCCACACTTACAAATATGATCTTTATAATTACAATCAAAACTAAATCCATAGTCATAAGATAATTCTTCATTTTTTTTTATATTCCTTATTGCAGTGATCCATATTTTTGATTTACTTTTATCAAGGACTTCACAATTAGGATTACATGAATGATTTATTAGTCGAGCTTTATTAAATTCAAAATCTCCATCTAAAAGATATTTTTTATCAAGTGTAAATAAATAAGTAATATCATAGCCATACCTAGTATCTTCATCTGCCTGCTTGTGGGTAATTTTTTTTCCTCTATATTCAATTATTCTTTTACCCTTTTTTATATTACGCGTAGCGCAAAGACCTTTGCGATGAATATTAGATTTAATAACTTTATATGCTTTCATGATATTTTTTCTTAATTTGTAATTTCTAGTATGTATTAATCTATTTTTTAATAATAAAAACAAAAATTAATGATATGGTAAACATTATTGGGCTACCTGCTGCCGCAGGTCTGAACTAACCCAGATAAACTTATCCCCAATTCTTGGGCGTTCTTTTGCTCGGTGCCTTGGACCTTGCTTCTAGAAACTATATTCTGCAATAACAAATATACAACCTAAGCCCAAATTTCTTTGCTGAGTGTGTCGATATTATGCCGGGCAGTACGATCAGATATTATTAGTTCATGAAAAAGCTTTTAGGGAACTTGGTTCTGTGTTATATAATTTTTGCAACCTAAAAGTCGCAGATTTAAATCAAGCCAAGTAATTAAGCATATAAAGTTTATGGAAAATTTTTCAGAACTAAATTTAAATGAATCTTTAAAACGCTCGATTGCGAGAATGCATTTTAAAATTCCCACACCAATTCAAGCGCAAGCTATACCTCCAGCTCTTCTTGGAAAAGATATTTTGGGTACAGCACAAACTGGTACGGGAAAAACTCTTTGTTATGGAATTGCTTGTATTAATAAACTTCTAAATGACAGAGGTAGTAACGCACTTATTATATGTCCAACACGTGAGCTAGCGGTTCAAGTTGGAGATGTTCTTAATGGATTAATAGAAAATACTATGAATATTAAATCTGCTGTACTTATTGGTGGTGAATCTATGCAAAAACAATTAAGGCAATTACAAAAGCGCCCAAGATTAATTATTGGAACTCCTGGACGTCTTAACGATCACTTAAAAAGAAAAAGTCTAAAATTGCATCAAGCATATTTTTTGGTCCTTGATGAAACAGATAGAATATTAGATATGGGTTTTATTCCACAGGTAGAACAAATATTAAAGTTTGTACCAAAAAAACATCAAACATTATTATTTTCAGCAACTTTGCCTCAAAATATTCTTAAAATTACTGAAAGATATTTAAATGACCCAATAAGAATAAGAGTTGGATCAACAACGACGCCCATTTCAAAAATTAAACAAGAAGTTATTCAAGTAAGTGAGGGTGACAAATATAACAAATTACTGGAAGAACTTTATAAAAGGAAAGGATCTATTTTAGTTTTTGTAAAAACAAAGCGTAATGCAGATAAAATGGCAGATCGGTTACATGATGATGGGCACCCCTGTGACTGCATGCATGGAAATTTAAGACAATCAAAAAGACAAAGAACTTTAATCGCGTTTCGTTCTGGGAAAATACGTATTCTAATCAGCACTGAACTTGCTGCTAGAGGTTTAGACGTACCGTCTATTCAACATGTAATTAATTACCATCTTCCCCAAGTTCCAGAAGATTTTATTCATAGAGTTGGAAGAACAGCAAGAGCTGGGGCAGAGGGTTGCGCTCTTACTTTTGTCACTCCTAATGATAGGCAAATGTGGAATGAAATTCAAAGATTAATTAATCCCAATGTAAAGCAAGAGTTTAACACTTTTAAAAAATCTAACTATAGAAAAAGAAAAAGATTTTCAAGATTCAAACAACGCGAAAGTAATGAAAGCAAACCTTTTAAAAAAAATTACTTTAAACACTCTAATAACGATGAACGTAGAGGAAAAAAGAAATTTAGGTTTAAAAAGTATAGTCGGAGAGGTAAAAATAGAGCCTTTTAAATAATGAAAAAACTTTTACAGGTAGCCCAAATTAAAAAAGTATTGGTACGATTGGTTGCGGGGGGCAGGATTTGAACCTGCGACCTTCAGGTTATGAGCCTGACGAGCTACCAGACTGCTCCACCCCGCGATAAAACTAAATTCTATTCATCAACTTACGAATTTTTTTTGCCCTTTTAATATTTTCTTGCTTAAGTCTTTTTTTTTTTTTCCGAAGGTTTTTCGTAAGTAGACTTTAATTTCATAATTTTGAAAAAACCATCTCTTTGAAGCTTTCTTTTTAATATCTTTAAAGCTTGTTCAACATTATTATCTTTAACTTCTATTTTAATAACTACCTCCAAAAGTTGGTTTCATTAACACTTTTAATTTTTTTTGTCCAGATAAATTCATTTAGTAATAACTACAAAATTTTATAGCACTCAAATCGAACTTGTTACTCGTTATAATTTTGACCAGGTTCCTTTTTCTCCTTTTCAATTTTTTTTTCTTCTCTTTTAATTCTTCTTTTTGCTTTCTCTTGAGCATTTATTAAATCAAGTTGTGAACAAAGGTTTATAGCAATTGGATCTTTTGGCGATAAATTATTAAAATTCCAATAAGCTCTTTTTTTTATAGATACAACCGTGTTTTTTGTTGTTCCAACTAATCTAGCAATTTGTGAATCTAATAATTTTGGATAATTTTTAATTAACCAAAGAATCGCATCTGGTCTATCCTGTCTTTTCGAAAGAGGTGTATATTTTGGTTTTTTTCTCTCTTTTGTTGCTATGTTGAGTTCTTTTTTTAAAAGTTGTAGCGATATATTTTCATCTTTTGATGCGCGTTCAATCTCTTCTCTGGTGAGTTGACTAGCCATAATAGGATTATAAGCTTTAATTCCTTTAGCAACTTCACCGTCAGCTATACCCTGGACTTCCACTTCATGTAAATTACAAAAATTAGCAATTTGTTTAAATGACAATGATGTATTTTCAACCAGCCACACAGCAGTGGCTTTCGGCATTAATGGAATGTCTTTCATTTGAAAAATGTTTTAAAATTTTGGAATTTTTTATTGAATTTACTTACCCTACCTTTATCTAGGATTTTTTGTTTTCCGCCAGTCCATGCAGAATGAGATTTTGGATCTATATCTAATTTGAGTGTATCTCCCTCTTTACCCCAAGTTGATCTGGTTTCAAATTGACTTCCATCAGTCATTTCAACTTTAATTTTGTGATAATTAGGATGTATATTTTTTTTCATAATTTATAGAATTTATAACAAAAGATTTTAATTTAACAAATAAAACTTACAGTTTTAACCGTTAATTAAATTAACTAAATCCTTATTTATAAAGGAATTTGTGACTAGGACGTTTTTTTTATTTATATAATCCGAATTTCCAGAATAATCAGTTATGGAACCGCCAGCTTCTTTTACAATTATTATTCCAGCTGCAATATCCCAGTAATTTAAGCTTCTTTGAAAAAAACCATCAGCTCTTCCACTAGCCACATAAGCAACGTCAAGTGCCGCACTTCCCATTTTTCTTATAGGTGAAGGTAAAAATTTTGAAATTTTTCTATATTCGTCAAAACTTAATTCTCTTTCATTAGAATTAAAAGCAGGCCCTCCCGTAAATATCATGCAGTCTTTTAATTTTTTTCTGCTGGACACTTTTATCCTTTGATTGTTTATATAAGCTCCTTTTTCTTTTTCTGCTAAAAACATTTCATTTTTTATAGGATCAAAAATTACACCACATATTATTTCATTTTTTTTTTCTAAAGCTAAAGAAATTGCAAAATGTGGAATGNCATGTAAAAAATTTAATGTTCCATCAATAGGATCTATTATCCACCTGTATTCAGAATTTTCAGCCTTAATTTCTCCTATTTCCTCACTAAGAAAAGAATAATTTGATCTTGATTTTTTTAATTCATTAATTAAAGTTTTTTCAACTTTTTTATCAGCACTAGATACAAAATCTGATGGTCCTTTAACTGAAACCTGTAATTTTTCAATTTCTCCAAAATCTCTTATTAATGACTTAGAGGCTTTTTCACAAGCCATAATCATTATGTTCAGGTTAGCAGAAATTGTTTTCATTATTTTACTTTCTTTATATATTCTAAGTTTCTACTATCCACTGTAATTTTGTCACCGCTTTCAATAAAAGGAGGGACTAAAATTTTAAGGTGGTTATTAACAATTGCAGGTTTATAGGATAAAGAAACAGTTTGGCCTTTTAGGGCTGCATCCGTACTAATAACTTCACATTCTATTGCAATGGGTAATTCAACAGATAAAGGGTTGTCTTCAAAAAAGTTAATTACTACTTCTAAATTTTCTTTTAGAAGTTTTGTTTTTTCTCCAATTTTTTTT
>AZYB01000031.1 GCA_000513055.1 alpha proteobacterium SCGC AAA288-N07 | reverse complement strand
ACCTATAGAAATCCTGATGGAGAAAAAGATTTTGTAAGACTACTTTTTGGATGTATTGCAGCTGTTTATTTTTTTTTAGTACTTTTTAAAGATGTTCTTGGATTAATAAGTTTTTAAAGCTTACCTGGTTTGTGCATCACTTGTCCCTCATCTAATTCTTCTATTTTTAAAATTCTATCATTTTCCGGTAATTGAAGTTGTTCATTTAGATATAAAGCTCTTTCTTTTACTGAAGAAGACTTAAATTTATAGTTTAGAATAATCGTACCTAAGCCTGGACCAGCAACTGCTTCATAATCTATTCCGAGTGCTTTTACGTAATCTTTTAAAGCTCCCTTGTAATCTTCTTTTCTATCTTTTATAATTCCTCGATTGGCATATGCTGCCGCCAAAGTACCTATTCCAGTTTTATCATCATCTTCTATATTTTTTTCTAAAAAATTTATTAGATAATCGAGTTGATCACTAGCTTCTCTATATTGTTTTTGAGAAATATATACTAAAGCTTTACACATAATAGCCCCTCGGTGATTTGGCATTTTTTTAAGAGCTATATCGGCCGCTTCAACCGCTTCATCATATTTTTTATCTTTTAAACGAATATCGCAAACCTCTGTTTCGTAGTCTCCAGGAGGTCTATTCATAAAAGATCTAACAAGTGCCCATACTGTAAACATGACAAATGTTAATATTGCCAAGTATATAATGAACCTCTTTAATACATTCGTATTCATTAATTAAAAACCTGACTTACATAAAGGTAACTAAAAACAATGCATAAAAGAACAGAAGTAAGTGTAGCTCGCTTTTTTAAAGTTTTTTTCTCTTCCTCTGAAACTGAACCTTGAGTTTTTTGTTTTTTTCTTACGTATAAAACCCATATTAATTGCCTCACTGGAAAAAATAGAGCGGCACTTAAAATTATGACCCATATCGGATCATGAAAGGAAATATAAAAATTAATCAAATTCATAAAAAAAATTAAAATATTATTTTTATATCTCTAATTAACACTCAAATGATTACAATTTCAATTAATAGTTGTATGTAACTTTAAAAAACTATTGTTTGATTTGAATTTCATATTGTGCACAATTCATTTAATAATGCTTAGAACTATTGTTCTAGGCATTTTGTGTTTTATAAACAAATTAAAGATAGAAAAAAGGGGGAACCTTTATGTCAGCAAAAGTAACGTGGCTGATAGTGTTCGTACTACTCTACTGGGCGTATTGTATATTCTGGGGAGTAAGAGGAGCACAGATGGCGAAAACAGCATCTGACTACTTCATATCTGGAAGAAAACTTCCAATGTGGGTGTTCGTTCTGGCTGCCACAGCTACATCATTTTCTGGTTGGACCTTTATGGGTCACCCAGGATTAATTTATAGGGACGGATTTCAATATGCCTATGCATCTTTTTATGTAATCACAATTCCTTTTACAGGAGTGATGTTTTTAAAAAGGCAATGGATACTTGGAAAACGTTTTGGTTACGTAACTCCGGGAGAAATGTTAGCCGATTACTTTAAAGGTGATATGGTACGTGTTTTAACCGTTGTCGTAGCTTTATGTTTCTCAGTTCCTTATCTAGGATTACAATTAGCAGCTTCTGGTAAATTGTTTAACGTTTTATCAGATGGTATGTGGGGCGTAACAACTGGTACATGGGTACTAGCTGGTATCGTTGCACTTTACGTAGGATTAGGTGGATTAAGATCCGTGGCCTATGTAGACACACTGCAATGTGTACTTTTATGGTTTGGAATTGTAGCAATAGGTTTTGTTACGTACGACCTCGTTGGAGGTTGGGACGCATTGAACGAAGGCTTAGCAAAAGTAGCATTAGTGGAAGGAACCAAGTGGGGTAGAACTCCAGGAGATGGTTATTCTGCCTACTTTGCAATTCCGGGAGTCATACAGTTTACAGCTGGATTAGGAAAAGAAACTCCAGTTGGAGGATTGTGGACAGGAGTGATGGTGTTAACTTACATGTTTGCTCTTATGGGCATTCATTCTTCACCAGCATTTTCAATGTGGGCGTTTTCAAACAAAGATCCAGAACCTTTTGCACCACAACAAGTTTGGGCTTCTTCATTTGGAATAGGCTTTGCCTTATTCTTATTTACAGCAGCTCAAGGAATGGGAGCACACCTTCTTGGTGCTGATCCAGTTGTGAATGCAGCGGGAGTAAATATATCTAATGTACTTCCAGAATCGATTGGAACAGGAGGACAAGGAAATCTTGTACCTTACTTAATCAATACGGTTGCGGATACATCTCCTTGGTTTGTGGGTCTTCTTGCGGTATGTGCGCTAGCTGCTATGCAGTCTACAGGTGCAGCATACATGTCGACTTGCGCATCAATGTTAACGAGAGATATCTACAAAAAATTCTTTAGACCAAAATTGTCTCACGAAGAGCAAAAGTTTTTTGGACGTATCTGCGTTGTGATTGTTGTAGGTGCAGCTTTATTAGTTGCAACATTCTCTACAGATGCACTAGTTCTATTGGGAGGACTGGCCGTAGCGTTTGGTTTCCAAATGTGGGTACCATTAGCTGCTGTTTGTTATTTCCCATGGTTGACAAGAGAAGGAGTATCTTGGGGTCTGTTAGCAGGAATTATTGGTGTAATGCTTACGGAAAGTATCGGTCAAAGTTTATTTGGCGGTGCTCTTCCTTGGGGTAGATGGCCTTGGACAATGCATTCTGCATTCTGGGGTATTTTCTGTAACCTAGTGGTAGCAATACCTGTTTCTTATCAAACACAAAACACAAGAGATCGTACACATAGACAAAAATATCATGATTTCTTAGCAGCTCACGCTGCTCTTCCAAAAAGTAAGGAAAGTTTAAAGCCTGCTGCTTGGATAATTACTATAGCTTGGTTATTCTTCGGAATTGGACCAGGGGCAGTAATAGGAAATGATATCTTTGGATCACCAAATGATATAACTACGTGGACGTTTGGTATCCCATCTATATGGGCTTGGCACATTTTATTCTGGATTTTAGGAGTTGGAATGATGTGGTTTCTTGCTTACAAAATGGAGATGTCAACATTACCGAGAAAATCGGTTAGTGCTCTAGTAGATGATATTGGAGACACAGCAAGGTAAATTATCATAATTATTTGAATTTAATAAAAGAAGGGCGAGTTATCTCGCCCTTCTTTATAAATTGCTTTTATTGAATCATATCTTTCTACCTATTAGTTTTTTTAAAACATGTATTAGTGTATATATTTTAAAATCAACCTTTAACCAAAATATTCTTTCTATAAAAAAGTAATAATTTTTGTAATATAACCTTTCTAAAAAAGTTAAATTATTTTTTTTATATGTTCGATTAATATTTTTTCTTAACATAAAATCAATTACAGTGCTTCCTTTCATAATTTTATTTGTTTTATTAATAGCAATATGAATTTTTTTAAAATTATTCAACTTAGACCACGGGTAATCAAAAAATTTATTTATTTTTCTGGTTCTATTAGAACAAAAGAAATATCCATTGTTTTTAACTTTTTTATTTATAAAATTAAAATAGTCATCAACCTCTTTATAATCCATTTCCATAAAGGATTGAGAATTAATTATTAGATCTTGTTCATCTGATTTATTTAAATACTTTAGTTGTTGCGGTAGTAAAAATATAAAATCAAAATTTTTTAATTCTTTATTTTCAATTTCATTGGGTAAATAGAATATTTTTTCTGGAAAAACATACATTAAGAAAGCAATCGAACATGTTAAAACAAGAGGTATATCGATGATAGTAATTTGAGAATCATACTCATTTTTTAAAATAGAACTTAGTACTCCAGAACCGGCACCAATTTCTAAAATTTTCTTTGGAACATAATCTATGTTATTGTTAATTATATCGAAAAAATCATTTGCTTGATATGTTGCAGCATTGGAGTTTTTAGGACTGCAGAATTTTTTTAAATTTATTTCTGTGTACTCTTTTGTTCGGATTGTTTTTATTTTTTTAAAATTTTTTTTTGTATTATTGTATAAAAAATGATTAAAATTCTTACCTTTTTCATAAATTGCAGGAAAATAATTTCTTTCACCTTTGTTTAAAAAACCATTTTTAGTTAGCTCTACATTAAAAGTTTTGCTAGCAACATTCCAATATTTTCCATAATTAAAATTTTGTTTTTGTATATATTTTTTAAATTCGTTAAATCTTAAAATTAAATCTTCAGGTACTAAATCCATAAAAAAATATACTTTTACTTTTTCTAATTTTATATACTAGTTGTATATTATAATATTTAATTTATAAGCGAGCAAAGTATGACTGTAAATAATTATATATGATATTATTTATAGTCCTAAAATTATGATTTTTAAAAGGAATATTTTTTTTGCATTTTTTATTGGTTTACTAATTTCCATTACGACTTCTTTTCTCAACTTAAATAAATATGATCAAATTGATCATCAACCGCATTCGATGATTAATGGTGATATCATGGGAGTTTGGATTAGCGCTGAAAAATTAAAAAAAGATTTATATGACGGAAAAAGTTATTTCAATTCTGGAAATCCATATGAGAAAACATATCTTTCAAGCAGAATATTGGCTTTTTATTCGTACATTGCTAAAAATGAATTATTTGAAGATTTTAAAAATAATAAAATTAGAAAAGGAGGGGGAAAATTAGGTTACCTTATATTTCAATCGCTTTTTTATTATCTTGCGCTTTTTTTCTTTTATCAAAAAATTTTAGAATTTTATAATTATAACTACAAAAAATGTTTTTTTATAACCGGCTTCTTGGCATTAGAACCAACTATAATTCAATGGCATTCTTCATTTTGGAATGAGTCAATATTTTTTTCACTCCAGCTAATTACCTTGGGATTAATTATTCATAAAACAAGTATTAAATTCTTTCCCATTATTATTGGTATATTTATTGGCTTAATGTATTTACAAAAAACAGTTGCGGTTTTTTTTATTTTACCTGTTATTTTTTACTTCATTATATCAAAAAAAGAACATCTTATTGTTTCTATTGGAAGTTTATTTTTAGGATATTTAATAATTTTATTTTTTTTGGGATATGAAAATTTCAAAAAAACAGATATTTTCTACGTCACACCAAATCAATCGTTAAATGCACATTATCATTATTTGGTTCCCCAAGTAATTTCAAAAAAAAACAATGTTTCTGAAATAAATGTTAGAAAATGGTTAGAGCAGGAAGAAAAATCTTGGATTGAAAAAAATAAAATTGATCCCAATAAATTCAAAGATAGAAGAAAATTGTATAAACAACGTCAAAAGATTGCTTTAAATGTATTTTTAAATAATAAAATAATTACAACAAAAATTTATATTAAAAAAATAATTCATCATGGATTGTTAAATCCCATACAAGTATATTATTGGCATAAATATAATCATAATACTACAGAAGAATACCATGTTAGTTCTGATCATAAAAAATGGATATGGAAAAGAATTTTATATAGTTTAGTAATTTATTTTTTTGTTTTTTTAGGAATTATTTATTCATTTAAAAAAAATGAATATAAAGATTTTAACTACTTTATTATTCTATTAATTTTTTATTATATGTTGATTTTAGGTTTTATGGGAAACACAAGATATTTTATGCCTTCATTAATATTGGTTTCAATATTTTTTGGAGAAGGAGTTTTTTCTATTCTAAAAAATTTTTCAAATCATAAAACTAAAATCAAACAAAGATGAAATTTTCTTTCTCGTTTTGGTTAATTTATAAATAAAGAACACTTTAAAAAAAAATTAAAAAAATACTAGTTATTCTTCGTTGGTACTTATTTTTACCTTAATACCTGTAAAAAAGTTTGCTTAATCGGTTTTATGATGTTGACAGCTTTTAATATGAATTTTCTAGCAAATACAGCTGGAATAGAATCATTCGTATATAAACTTACTATGCTATTGGTGCTTAAATATAATGGAACAGCAATACGATGTAACTTTGATTGATACTTCTGAAGTATCAAAAATAAGCCAAAATCAATTTTTTGCTTAATTGCAGATTTTATCTCTTTACTTAAAATTTCTATTCCTTTTAGATTCAAATTGAATCCGTGAGCTGTTACCGGATGCATTCCTACGGCTGCATCACCAATTAGTGCAAATCGATGAGCAACAAATTTTTTTGAATATGTAGTAACCATTGGATAAGAATGACGTTTTCCAATTAATTTCATTTTCCCAAAATAATTATCAAAATTGTTCTGCATTACTTTATTAAATTTTTTATCATCAATATTCATTAGATTTGCAGAAGTTTTTTTGGACAAGGTAGTTACAATCGATGACTGTTTTTTAATATACGGAAGAGTTGCTTGTGTTTGAGCATAACGAAAAAATTCATAAGCAATATTATTATGTGGCTTTTCATGTTCCATTCTACAAACAATCATATTTTTATTAAAATCATGAATAAATGCCGATATACCCATCATTGATCTTGCTTGTGAAAATCGACTATCTGAAGCAACTACAAGTGATGCATTTATTTTTTTTCCATTTGATAATAGAATTGAAGAATATTTTTGATTACGATTATTTATCGATGTACAATTAACCCCGTCAACCAAGCTGACATTTTGAAGATTTTTAAATCTTTTATAAAGATATTTTCTAATTAGGTTATTCGGAATTAAATATCCTAAGCATTCTTTTTGTATATGTCGATGTTTAAAATCTAAGAAGTACTTTGAACTACCATTTAGAACCCTTGCTTCCTTGATAGTTGATATTAATTTTGAAGGTATATTTTTCCAGACATTTAATTCTTTTAATATATTTGCTGAATGGTGAGTTAAAGCAATTTCTCGACCGTCTATTTTTGGATTTGAAAGAATTTTTTTTGATTGCTTTTCAATAACAACTATCTTTTTTTTGGTATTGGCAAAACTACAAGCAAATGCAATTCCCACAGGACCTGCGCCAATAATAGCAATATCAAAAATTGTATTATTTCTTTTAGAATTCATAATATTAATTTAAGACTCGATTACAAAATATATGTTTAATATAACAATAGCTCACGATAGAAATATCATAACAATAATCAAAAAGGAACTTTAATATAAAAAATAAATACTTTTATCTAGTCAAACGAATCAATATAAATAATTTTTGAAATATATGAAAAAAGAATTACTTAATGGAATTTTATTTAGTGCAGCGGGATCTTTTTGGTGGGGTGTAATTGGAGTTTTCTACTTTAAGTATGTGTCTTTTGCTGGCCCTGTTGAGCTAGTCATTCACAGAACAATATGGACAGCTTTTATTCTATTTTTATCTATTATTTTTTTTTCAAGATTGAATTTTTTTTTTGAAGTTTTTAATAACAAAAAAAAAATATTTATTCTTTTTATATCCGGCTCATTAATCTTTATTAACTGGTTTACTTGGATTTATGCTGTAGTTAGTAATAGATTAATTGATGCTAGTTTTGGATATTTTATTTTTCCTATTTTAAGTGTTTTATTTGGATTTATCTTTTTTAAAGAAAAGTTAAATAAAAGAAGAGTTATTTCTATTTTTTTAGTTTTAATTTCAATAATTTATTTTTTATTTAATTTCAAATCTATTCCCTGGATTGGCCTTACTGTTGCAATTACTTGGAGCTCATACAATCTGTTAAGAAAAAAAATTAATGTTAAAACTGATATTGGTCTTTTTATAGAAACTCTTTTTTTAGCACCAATAGCTTTGCTTCTTTTTTATTTTATATCACAAAAAGGTTTAAATGATTTTACACTTTCAAATCTTAATAATATGTTTTGGCTTTTTTTAGCAGGCCCTATGACAATAATACCTTTATATTTATATCTAAGAGGAGTAGATCTTGCAGGTCTTGGTGCATCAGGAATGATTTTTTTTATTGCACCAACTGGTCAATTTTTACTTGGAATCTTTTATTTTAATGAAATATTTAATTTTCATAAGTTAATTAGTTTTATTTTTATTTGGATTGCTGTAATTATTTATTTAAAAGATTTAAATCAAAACAAATAGATTGATTATGATGAAAAAGATATTACTTGTTTTTTTACTTACTTATCCTCAATTCTCACATTCTAGTGTAGAAGATGATTTTAATATTTGGCTCAATAAATTTAAAATTAATGC
>AZYB01000030.1 GCA_000513055.1 alpha proteobacterium SCGC AAA288-N07 | reverse complement strand
TTTTTGATCAATTTTTGGGAAACAAATATTTAAGTTTTTTTCTATAATCTTTTTTGATCTAAATAATGGACCCAATGCCTTAGCGAGATAACCTCCCATAAAAGATGCATTTCGGAGTCCAATAATTTTAAAAGTTGTGAATAGTGATAAGACTGTTATGAATTGAAAAAAGTACTTAATGATTTTTAAAATCATTAAAAATTATTTAAATGCTCACTTTATGATAGGGGGCATTTGTTAATTTGTTGCCCCCTTTTAATTTTAATAAAAAAAATCTAATCTATCCAGCCCCCAATACGCGCAACTTGAGTAAACACTACAACGATTACAGCCAATTCCCAAAAGCCCATTGAACCTCCTTTTTTAATCGGTTTAATTATTCTGTATCTATAATATAGCTAATTATCGTAGTAAAGTCTTTTAAGATATAAATAACACAAATTATTATTTTTTTGAAAGCAAGATGGATAATTGCAAAAATTATTTTACATCAAATATAGAAAAAAATAATTTTAATATTAAAAAATGAAATGAAAGAAATACCCTATATTTAATTATTAATTATGAAGAAATAAGGTAATTTGGATCTTGTTTTTGATAAAATTTTACGATAATTAACCTAGATCTACTGTCATTTACACTAATTAGGTAGAAAGTATTTATGAATTTAGAACTATTGATTTTAGGCGGATATGGACAATTTGTTTGGCCAGCATTTATCTTTACTTTTGTAAGTTTTTTTTTACTTTATTTAAAAACAAAAAATGAACTTAAAAAGCTAGAAAAAGTATATATGAATGAACTTGAGCAAATATTAATAACAAAAACCGAAATAACTAATAGAAAAAAACTTTTAAAAAAAGGTTTGGAAGTTATACCCATTTATTAATCACTAGTATTTTTTTCAATATTATATGTTGAGTAAAAAAGCTCGATCAAGATTATTTGTCTTGATATTTTTATTACTTTTATCAGGTATTGTTATATTTATTCTTTTTAAATCTTTGAAGGAAAATGTAGTTTATTTTTTTTCACCAACAGAAATTTATAATAATGAAAAAATTTCTTTCAACAAAAAAATTAGGGTAGGCGGTCTAGTAAAAAAAGGTTCAGTAACAAAAAATCAAATGTTGATAAACTTTATTGTTACTGATCTAAATAATGAAATCATTGTTTCATACAATGGATTGCTTCCAAATTTGTTTTCTGAAGGCAAGGGAGTTGTTGCAGAAGGTAAATTAAAAGATAAAAAGTATTTAATAGCTGACAAAATATTAGCTAAACATGATGAAAACTATATGCCCCCCGAAGTTAAAGATGCTCTTGAAAAAGCAAAAAACTAATGAAAAAAGCAAATTTTATCAAGAGCCTTTAATAATATATTTTTAATTGTAGTATGTTTTGATGTTAAAAAATTTTTTTCCAAATAAAATTCTTTCGGTCAGAGACAAATTCTTTTCGATTTTAATTATTATGTTAGTTTCGATTATTCTTGTTGGATTAATCTATTCCTTAGTTATTTCTCCACCTGATTATGTGCAAGGAGATTCAGTTAGAATTATGTATGTTCATGTTCCTGCATCCTTATTAGCCCTAGCTTGTTTCGCTTTTATTGGGATAGCATCAGTTTTTAACTTAATTTTTAAAATTAAAATTCTTCCATTAATAGCAAAAAGTTTAGCTCCAGTTGGTTTTCTTTTTGGTTTAATCTCAATTGTAACAGGTTCTCTGTGGGGCAAACCTACCTGGGGAGTATGGTGGGCTTGGGATGCAAGATTAACTTCAATGACAATTCTGCTTTTTTTTTACATAGCTTATATGCTTGTTTGGAAAATTATAGATGATTTTGATAAAGCAAGCAAAATATCTTCAATAATTGGAATTATTGGTTCATTAAATCTGCCTATAATTAAATACTCTGTTGAGTGGTGGAACACACTTCATCAACCATCAAGCATTACATTTACTTCTGCACCAGCGATTCATTATACTATGCTTATTCCACTGATTATTATGCTTATAGGAATGATTATCTACACTATTATTATTTTTTTAATGAAATATAAGTCAGAAATAATAAAATTTAAATTAGATAAAAAAAAAAGAGAAATTAATAAATCATAAGTTTAACTTATGTATTTTTTAGATTTTTTATTTTGCTGAACAATTATAGTAATACCAATTACAAAAAAGACAAAAGGTAGACACCAAAGCAAAAAAGTACTTATTTTAAGAGGAGGTTTAAGAAGAATAAAATCTCCATATCTGTCAGTTAAAAATTTATAGATTTCTTCATCCGAATCATTTTTTTGTACTTTAATTCTTATAAGCTCACGTAAATCTTTTGCAAGTGGAGCAGAGGAATCATCTATTGATTGGTTTTGACACACCAAACATCTAATATTTTTTGAAATATTACGAGCTCTTATTTCTTGTTGAGGATTTTGTAAAATTTCCTCTGGTTCAACAGAATAACTATTTACAATAGTAAATTTTATTATTATTGCAAAAATAAAGGTAGTTATTAAATTTTTTTTCACAAATTTTCAATCTCCATAACTTTTGAATAAAAAGCCTTGTAAGTTTTTTTTGTAATGGGACCAATTAGACGATATTTAATTACACCTTTTGAATCAATAATAAATGTTTCGGGTAATCCATATACACCCCAATCAATTCCTATATGACCTTTTTTATCAGCAATTACATCTGCATAAGGATTGCCTAGTTTTTTAAGCCAAGCTAATGCAGTAGTGGGATCATCTTTGTAATTAATTCCGATTATTTTCAAACCTCTTTGATTTGATAATTTTTTTAAATATTGATGTTCTTGAAGGCAAGGAGCGCACCAAGTAGCAAAAAAATTAACTAATATGATTTCACCATTAAATTCTTTTTCAGAAATAAAAGTTTTTTTTGTCATCAAGGATTTAGCCTGAAATGAAGGCACTTCTTTATTTATCAAAACCGATGGAAGTTCTGATGGATTACGGTCTATAACTAATAGATAAAAGAAAACGATTAACAGAGTAAAGAATAAAATAATTGGAAGAATTAATATTTTTCTTTTCATAGGGATAAACGTTTTACAATTTTTAAGTTAGAATTTATTGAAAATATTCCCCCTAAAAATATTACAAAAGCACCTATCCATATCCAAACTACTAGGGGGTTATAATATACTCTAACAATCCAGCCATCTTGCTCATTGCCATTACCTAAAACGATATATAAATCTCTCAAAATATTGGTATGTATAGAGGCTTCTGAAGTAGAGTTGTTGGTAATAGGATAGAAGCGATTTTCAGGCTTTAATTTAGTTATGATATTGTTTTTTTCATTATAAATCCAAAAATTTCCCTGGATCGCAACATAATTCTTTCCTACAACTTCCTTTATTTCCTTAAAGATAACTTTGTAATTATGAATAATTGTTTCATCGTTAATTTTCATCCGGGTAATTTTTTCTTTCTGCCATACACTTGATCCAGTGATACCCAGGATTAACAAAGCAACACCTATATGAGCCAAAATCATACTTTTAGTAAATTTAGGAACACTATTTTTAATAAATTTATTTTTTCCATATTTTATTTTTGATTGTTCAAATAAAGTAAAAACAATATTAGATATTATCCAACCTGATAGAATAATACCTATAAATCCAAGTACGCTTTGAGAACGATATATCCAAAGAATTGTAACTGTAATAGCAAATGTAAGCATAATACTAGGAAAGGTTTTTTTTAATATTGTTATAAGGCTAGTTTTTTGCCATGAGATTAATGGCACTATACCCATAATTAAAATAGCTGGGATTATAATTGGGATAACTGTTGAGTTATAATAAGGTTCACCAACAGATATTTTATTGTTTGATAAAGCTTCGATTATTAAAGGATAAATTGTTCCTAAAAAAACTGAGGCACAGACCACAATCATAAGTATATTGTTCACTAATATTGAACCTTCTCTACTCATGAATGAAATGTAATTTTTGTCAAAAAACTTTTTTGAATTTTTAGCAAATATTAATAGTGAATAACCTCCAAGTATCGCAATAAATATAAGTATATATATACCTCTAGTAGGATCTAGGGCAAAGGTATGAACGCTTGTTAGTATTCCTGATCTTACAAGAAAAGTTCCAATTACACTTAACAAAAAAGCAAGTATTGCTAAAAGTAAAACCCATTTTTGTAAAACTTTTTTTTTCTCTACAGTGACTAAAGAATGAACTAAAGCAGTACCCAATAGCCAAGGCATAAAAGAAGCATTTTCAACTGGATCCCAAAACCACCAACCACCCCAACCCAATTCGTAATAAGCCCATATAGAACCAAAGGCAATTCCTATTGTTAAAAAGGTCCAGGCAGCTAATACAAATGGTTTCATGTAATTATACCAAGGAACTTTTTCTATATTTCCAACGCTCATGGCAGATATACTAAATGAAAAAGCAGCAGAAAAACCAACATAACCAATATATAGTAAAGGAGGATGTATAGCTAAAGCTGGATCTTGTAGTACCGGATTAAAGCCCAGTCCATTTGTTGGCGTAGGTATTATTTTTTCAAAAGGATTTGATGTGAGTACTGTAAATAATAAAAAACCGATAGTAACGAAAGCCTGAGTTTCAAGAGTCTTCGTTATTAAAATAATATTATTTTTATTATATAATTTAAAAATAAAGTAATTAAAAATAGATAAAACCAATATCCACAATAACATAGATCCCTCGTGGTTCCCCCAAACGGCTGAAATTTTATAAACTAATGGTTTCGTTGTATGTGAATTTAGATAAACATTAGATACGCTAAAATCTGATACTATATAACAGTACATCAAAGATAAGAAAGATAACAAGGTAAATAGCAATAAAGAGTAAACAGAAATTTTATTTAAGTATAAAGTTGATTTATTATTTTTTCTGTAAGAAACTCCAAACTGGAGAGCAGCAAAAAACAAGGCCAACCAAAGTGAAAAATTTCCTAAATTAGCTATCATAATAATAGATATATCATATGTATTTTGTTAAAACTCTTTCATGAGTATTTGGGGTAATCTTATAGGTGGTTATTTAGGTTTTTCAATTGCTGGACCTATTGGCGCTTTAATAGGTTCTATTATTGGCGGAAAAATTTCTTCATCAAGGAAAACAAGATTTCAACAAAGCTTTGCTCAGCAGCAACAAATTTTTGCAGTTTCATTAGTTATTTTAACTGCAAAATTAGCTAAAGTAGATGGGATTGTTTCTAAAGAAGAACTAATTGCAATAAAAGAGAAATTAAAAATTCCTGATCACGAAATTGACCAAGTTGGGAAGATATTTGACAAAGCAAAAGAAGATAGCTTAGGTTATGAACCTTATGCTCAGCAGATAGCTCAAATCTATCGAGATAAAACAGCAGTGTTAGATGAAGTAATCAATATTTTGTTTTATATCGCTGAAGCTGATGGAAAAGTTTCTAATTCAGAACTGATAATGATTAGAAATATTGCCAGAACTTTTGGTCTTAATGATATTCAATTTGAAGGAATCAAAGAATCAAGAAAAAGCTCAGATAAATTGAATCCATATATTGTGCTAGGATGTAGTTCAAAAGATGATTTTGCAACTATTAGAAAAAAATATATAGAACTTTCAAAACAACATCATCCGGACGCTTTAATAATCAAAGGAGTTCCTAAAGAAGTAATAGAAGAAAGCAAAAAAAAAATGAGAGCGATTAATTCTGCTTTTGAAAAAATTAAAAAAAACAAAACTAAACATTCTTAAATAAAATAAATTTTATATTTATTTTATTTATTAATTAAATTACTAAGCTTCTAATTATTCTTCTTTTATCAACTCCAAGGTCAACAATATGATTATAAATTTCTCTCCAATAAGTTGATGAAGCTATTAGTATTGAATTTTTATTTTTTAAAATTGATTCTGGTTCTTTAACTTTATAATTCATAAAGTTTTTGCCAATATTTTTTTTATCAACAAAAAAAGATATATTTTTTTTCTTTAAAAAAATACTTTTTCTTAATAAATATTTTGCATAATATCCAGTGCCCCATATAACTATATTGTTATTTTCAATCTTAATATGATTCAGTATTTCCTTTTCCAAATTATTTTCCTTAATTACATTTACAATTCTTTTTAAGACATGATCATCAAAAAAAACAAATTTAGCGCCTTTTTTTGATAGCAAATTGTAGAAGTAAATAAGTGATTTTGCAGTTTTTAAGGATAAATTTTCATTTTTATAATCTGTACTGATTTCAAAATTACACTTTTGAAGTTTATATTTTTCAATTAAGTTAACAAAATTTTTTATTTCATTTAATGATTTATTATCATCTGTAATAATGTATTTTATAATAACTTTTTCTGGACTTTTATTTGAATATTTTTTTAGATTATTAAACATATCTAAAAATCCTTTTTTAACACCTCTAACTTTTTCAAAGGTTTCCTGAGTTCCACAGTCTGTGGAGGTTGTTAAAATTATTCTTTTATTATCTAAAAATTTTTTTATTGTTTTATTATATATAAATGAATTACTATATATTCTTACATCATCAAATTTAGGTTTTTTGATTGATAGAATTTTTAAACACATTTCATCAAAATCTTTTAATAGTACTGGTTCACCACCACCCCAAGTAAGTGAAACTTCATCATCAAAAGCAGATTCTTTTTTTAATTCATCAATGATTTCAGTAATCTTATAAATTGGATTTAGCCCACCATAAAATATATCTGAACAATATGAGCAACGAGCATTGCACTTAGAATGCACTTCTATAGAGATCTTTTTTATTTTAAAATTATCCCAAATTTTGTTTTCTAGTTTTGGACATCCATCACAGGGTGTTTTTTCTTTATTATTTAACTTTTTAACTAACTCATTTTTTTTTTCGAGAATGTTAGTATAATTAATTTTTGTACTATTATTAATTTTGAATATTTCAACATCACCTTGCATTTTGCCATTCACAAAGAATCTTTGGCAGCAGTGTCTTAAGGCTCTAGGTGCAAAATAAACTGAACCTTGTAAGTCTTCACAACTGATATATTTTTTAGACACCATTTATATTTTACTAAAAAAGTTCTTAATAATTAAATCTTTTCGAGTTTTAAATTTATATGACTTAGGTATAGAAATGTAAAACTTTAAAAATGTTTTATATATTAAATTATTAAGCTTTTTCTTATAATTTACTAACATTTTGGTTTTTTTAATTTTTAATATTAATGCAGAAATTACACCTATTTTTCCATAAATGTGTAATTTTAATAGTCTAGTTTTAGATAGAAAATTTTCTTTTTTCAAAAAATTATAACATTTATCATAACCTAATGCGCAATATTTAATATTATGTTTAGTAATTTTATTTACCAATGAGTCTTTATTATTAATTTTTTTATATATTTTTTTTTTTTCAATAATAATATTTTTTGCATAAAATAAAATTTTAAAAAAATAAAAAATATCTTCATGGATACCTTTAAAAAAAGTTATTTTATTTTTAATTAAAATCTTTTTGGATATTAAATTAGAAACTACTTGTGGGATAATTGACGTATTTAAATAGTTTTCAATAATATTTTTTTTATTCATAGTAAAAAATGATAAATCGAATCTATTTTTTTTCTTTAAATTTTTTGCTAAGTCTATAATTTTGTAATTGTTGCATATTAAATCTACTTTTTTATTAAATTTGATCTTATTGAACAAAATGAGCAATGCATTTCTATCTAATAAATCATCACTATCGATAAAATATATGTATTTATATTTTGCTTTTTTTACTCCCAAGTTTCTAGCTAATCCTGGCGAAGGAATCTTGGATTTTAGGCTTAGTAATTTGCAATTATTGTGATTTTTTAAAATTTTTTTTACTATATTTGTAGTTCCGTCATAAGAATTATTATTTATTGCAATTAATTCATACAAGTCTTTTTTAAGTGACTGGTTTATAATACTTAGTAGTGATTTTTTTATATATTTTTTTGAATTTGAAAAAGGAACAATAACACTAATCATTTTATTTTTTTTAAAAGAAATTTCATTGTTAATAGAATAAAATTTATTTATGAAATTTATACTAATTCTAGTAATTGATTTAAATTATTTATTATATATTGAGGATTATAGTCCAATTTATCGAAAATTTTGTTAAATCGATTTACCCATATAGCTTTGTAACCAAAAACTCCTCCGCCTGAAACATCCCATGTATTAGAACTCAAAAAGCAAATATTTTCAGGCTTACAATTATATTTTTTTATTGGCATTTCATAAACTTTTGGATCAGGTTTGTATATTTTAATATTTTCGACAGATATAATATTGTCAAAATAGTTTTGAATATTATTACTTTCAACTAACCCTTT
>AZYB01000029.1 GCA_000513055.1 alpha proteobacterium SCGC AAA288-N07 | reverse complement strand
AAATAAACTTATAAAACAATTTTCTATTTATGGTTTCAAAATAGTTAATAATGAAAGTGGTTGGATAATTCAATGAATAATAAAAATCAGATATTATTTGATTTTAAATTTAATAAAAATTATTCAGATCAAGATTATTATTTATCTCCCAGCAATCAAGATGCATATAATTTAATTAATTGTTGGCCAAGATGGATTAAAAAAACAATTAATCTATATGGAGAAAAATTTTCAGGCAAATCTCATTTAGCTTCAATTTTTGAAAAAAAAACTAAATGTATGAAAATTTTGTCTGAAGAATTTTCAGATGAAACAATCAAAAATTTTAAAACCAAGCAAGCTTTAATTATTGAAGATTTAGATGAAAATTTTTCGGAAAATTTATTATATACAATTTTAAATATAATAGAACAGGAAAATAAATATTTGTTAATAACCTCTTTAGAACCATTAAATAAATTTAATTTTAAACTGCCAGATCTTATTTCAAGAATTAGAAATTGTTTAATAATTGGAATCAAAAATCCTGATGATAATTTAATTTTTGCATTGTTGATCAAGTATCTATCTGATAGACAAATAAATATTGATAAAAAGTTAATTGAATATATTATTAAAAGAATCGATCGTTCATATGAAAAAATTTTTTTATTTATTCATAAAATAGATGAACTTAGTTTAAAAAAAAGTATACCAATTAATTTAGCAACTATAAAAGAGGCGCTAGAAAAATAAGGAAAAAATTGCATAAATATAGAACACATAATTGTTCAGAGCTTCGATTAAGTCATGAAAATACTACCGTAAAACTGTCAGGTTGGGTACACAGGAAAAGAGATCATGGAAACTTGTTATTTGTTGATCTTAGAGATCATTATGGAATTACGCAATGCGTGGCTGAGAATACAAATAAAAATTTTAAAATTTTGGAAAAAATTAAACCTGATTCTGTAATTTCTATAACAGGAAAAGTTTTAAAAAGAACTTCGGAAACTATCAATAAAGATTTAAATACAGGAGAGATAGAAGTCGAGTTTAAAGAGTTAGAGATTTTATCTGAAGCACAAGAATTGCCTATGCCAGTTTTTGGAGAACAAGATTATCCAGAAGACATGAGATTGAAATATAGATTTTTGGACCTTAGAAGGCAAACTATCCATGAAAATATTATTTTGAGATCTAAAATAATTTATTTTATTAGAAAAAAAATGACAGAGTTTGGATTCAATGAATTTCAGACACCTATTTTAACTTCATCTAGCCCAGAAGGTGCTAGAGATTTTTTAGTTCCAAGTCGATTAAATCCTGGAAAGTTTTATGCTTTACCACAAGCCCCTCAACAATTTAAACAAATGATCATGGTAGCTGGGTTTGACAAATATTTTCAAATTGCACCGTGTTTTAGAGATGAAGATGGAAGGGCCGACAGGAGTCCAGGGGAGCACTATCAGCTAGATATGGAAATGTCGTTTGTTGAAAAAGAAGATATTTTTTCTGTTACTGAACCACTATTTTATGAATTGTTCAGTAAATTTGGAGATAAAAAAAAAGTTTCAAATTATCCATTTAAAAAAATTTCATTTAATGATTCAATGTTGCAATATGGTACTGACAAACCAGATTTAAGAAATCCTTTAATCATTTCAGATGTTACTAACTTATTTAATTCTACAGATATTAAATTGGATATATTTAAAAAACAAATTAATAAAGGAGCTATAGTAAGAGCTATTCCCGCTCCCAATTCTATAAAAAAACCAAGAAGTTTTTATGATAGTTTAAATGAATGGGCTATAACTGAGGGAGCTAAAGGACTTGCATATTTATCCATAGTAAAAGCTAAAGATAAACTTACTGGATCAGGACCTATTGCAAAATTTTTTTCTGATAAAGGACTAAGTAAAATTACCAAAGTATGTGGTCTCAAAGATGGTGATTCTGTATTTTTTTCTTGTGAAAAAAAAAAAATAGCTGAAAGAATTTCAGGTTTAGCAAGACAAAAAATAGCCAAAGATTTAGATTTAATGAAAGAAAATCAATTTCAGTTTTGTTGGATTATAGATTATCCATTATATCAGTTTAATGAAGAAGAAAAAAAAATTGAATTTAGTCATAATCCATTTTCTATGCCAAAAGTGAGCTACGAGGAATTTGACAAAATTGATCCACTTAAAATTCTTGCAGAGCAATATGACTTGGTATGTAATGGTATTGAGCTATCATCTGGTGCTATCAGAAATCATCTTCCAAAAATGTTCTATAAGGTATTTTCGAAAGTTGGATATTTAAAAAAAGATGTTGATGAAAAATTTGGAGGAATGATCAAAGCTTTGTCTTATGGAGCGCCACCACATGGTGGAATGGCCCCAGGTATAGATAGGATAGTAATGTTATTAGCGAATGTAGAAAATATAAGAGAAATAACCTTATTTCCATTAAATCAAAATGCACAGGATCTTTTAATGAATGCCCCGTCCGAGGCAACAAATCAACAACTGAAAGAATTAAATATAAAGATTGTTAAAAAAGACAAAAAATAAGTTTATTATTTTTTACTTTTTAGATTAATTCTCACATCGGAGAGATCAATTAATTTTTTTTTGTAATTGCTTCTTACAAAGCCTTTACTGGTAATATCTCTAACTAATTTTAAAAATTGTGTATCTTCTTCTTTATTAATTTCTCTACTACTTTCTTGAGACATCAATGATGGTGTGTGAGCCAAGTCTTCTCTACCTAAATATGATATTGCAAGCTCTCTAAATATATAATCCAAAATGGAGGATGCACTCAAAATTCTGTCATTACCATCAATATTGCCCGATGGTTCAAATTTTGTTCCTACATAGGCATTTACAAACTCATCAAGTGGAACTCCATATTGCAAACCTAGCGAAACTGCTATAGCGAAGTTATTCATCAAAGCTTTAACTAATTCTCCTTCTTTACTTGTATCAATAAATATTTCACCTAACTTACCATCGTTGTATTCTCCAGTATGTAAATATACCTTATGTTTACCAATAGTAACTTTCTGAATATATCCTTTTCTCCTATCTGGCATTTTAATTCTAGGATAGGATTTTTCACTAACATGTAAGTTTATTTTTTCATTATTTTTTTCTGATATCTGTTCACTTAAATTTTTTTGAAGTGCATTAGGAATTTCCAAAGACTTATTATTAGATAAAGTGTTTATATTTGTTTTATTTTTTTTCTCCAAATTTTTTGTTTTTCTACTATCTAATTTAACATCAATAATTTCAAACTTTCCATCTTCTCGTTTATCAAGTTTTGAAAGTTGATTTTCGTTTAATTCATCCAGATAATGTTTGACTTTAAAACTACAGGTGTAATATGTTTCAACCAAGTACTTTGCCATATCTCCGTGCCTCAAATTAAATTTTTTAAAGAAAAAGAACTATTTATGGTATATACAAATTCACAATTAAGTCTAATTTTTTTTTTACAATTGACAATTGTGTAAAAACTATTTTTTATAGATTATGTTATAATCTGTAGCGCTTATTTTTTTATGAACTTTTTAAAACAAATTTTTACATGGTGGAATCGACAAACAATAGGAACGATGATTCTCACTATTTTTTCAGGAAAGCTAAAAGGAATCGATGAATTTGGTAATAAATATTATGAAAGTAAATCTGGTAAGAGATGGGTCATATATAAAAATGTTATTGAAGCATCTAATATTCCCCCAAAATGGTTTTCTTGGATTCATTTCACAAGTAAAAAGTTGCCTGATTCTAATGATAAAAAATATTTTTGGGAAAAAAAACATTTGCCCAATCTAACAGGAACAAACAAAGCATACAGACCAAAAAAAATTATTGAAGGAAATACCACCAAAAAAAAATATGAAACTTGGAAAGTATAGTGTTTATTTATTAATATATTTTTTTTTCAATCTAAATCAATCTTTTAGTGAAAACATATCAAATATTAAAATTCAAGATTTAGATGAACTACCATCAACTTACGAAGAAGTAGAAGAATCTATAGACGAAGATAATGATAGTCAAAAAATGTTACAACAAGTGAAATATAAAAAATTTAAAAAATCAGAAAGTGAAATTATTACCGTTGAAATAAAAGCTCTAGATAAAATCACGGCAAAAACTTCTACATTAAGCATAAAATTAGGTGAAGAAAAATACTTTGGTAATTTAAAAATCAAACCTTTAAAATGCCAAACTTCTGATATTGATCAATCTTCTGATACAGTTGCCTATTTACAGGTAATTGACACATCTGACAAAAAAAATGACCAAGTTTTTGTATTTAATGGGTGGACTTTTGCATCCAGTCCAACACTAAGATCTTTAGATCACGCAATTTACGATTTATGGTTGTTAAGTTGCAGCAATATTTAGAAAAATTTTTCTTGATTTAACCAATTAACATCAAAATTTGAGCTAATAAATTTTTTATGATTCAAAATTTTTTTATGAAGATCAATTGTTGTAGTAATGCCTTCTATAACAAATTCATCTAATGATCTAAGGGTCCTTTGAATTGCTTCAGTTCTATTTCGACCATGACAAATTAACTTACAAATTAAACTGTCGTAATAGGGTGAAATTTTGCATCCCTGAAATATTGCTCCATCAATTCTGGTTCTAAATCCAGAAGGTTGATGACAAACATTAATAGTTCCGGGGCTTGGTTGGAAGTTTTTACTAGGATCTTCAGCATTAATTCTACATTCTATTGCATGACCTCTTGGAACTATATCTGTCTGATTTAAGGAGGTATATCCTTTTGCCGTTATACTAATTTGTTCTTTCACAATATCAATACCGGTTACAACTTCTGAAACAGGATGTTCTACTTGAATTCTAGTATTCATTTCTAAAAAATAAAATTTTCCACTGTCGTATATAAATTCAACAGTTCCAGCTCCTTCGTATCCAATGTTTTCAACCATTTTTACAGTTTTGGATAAAAGATCTTTTCTTACGTTGGTACTTAAAATAGGACTAGGAGATTCTTCAATTAATTTTTGATATCTTCTCTGAACGGAACAGTCCCTTTCTCCAAGATGAATCGTTTTATTTTTATCAGAAAGAATTTGAACTTCTATATGCCTTGGATTATTGAAATATTTTTCAATATAAACTTCATCATTATTAAAATATTTTTTTGCTTCATTTTTTGCTTCATTTATAGCATTTTCTAATTCTGATTCTTTTGCTACTATTTTCATGCCTTTTCCACCACCACCACCTGATGCTTTGACTAAAACGGGAAATCCAATTGATGAACAAACTTTTTTGGCTTGATCTAAAGTAGTTATTCCTCCTTCAGAACCTGGGATTATCGGTAAACCGTTTTTAGATGCGATTTGTTTAGCTTCAATTTTATTCCCCATGCTTTTAATTAATTGTGGACTTGGTCCTATAAACTTTATTCCATGTCTAGTTACCATTTCTGCAAAATTATAACTTTCCGATAAAAAACCATATCCAGGATGTACAGCTTCAGCATTAGTTAATTCTACTGCTGATAATAAAGCCGCAATATTTAAATAGCTATTTTGAGGTTGTTGAGACCCTATACACACACTTTCATCCGCAAGTCTTACATGCATTGTGTCATGATCTACATCAGAATGAACTGCTACAGTTGAAACACCCAATTCTTTACAAGCTCTAATTATTCTAACTGCAATTTCTCCTCTATTTGCGACAAGAATTTTTTTAAACATTTTAATCTAACAATACCAAAACTTGTCCAAATTCAACTGGCTGACCATCTTCTATGCATATTTTTTTAATAGTTCCATTTATGGGAGAAGGAACATGATTCATTGTTTTCATAGCCTCAATTATCATAACAGTATCGCCTTTTTTAATTTTTTTTCCAACTGAAGCAAAAGGCTTAGCTCCTGGTTGTTGAGACAAATAGGCTGTTCCAACTATAGGACTTTTTATAACTGCTTTAGAGTCAACAATTTTTTCTTTAATTCGGTCATCACTATTAATAATCTTATTATCCTTTAGTGATTTTTTTAGATCTTCTAAAACTTCTATTAATTTTATTATTATTTTTTTATCTATTTCCATTTTTTAATAATTCATGCATTGCATCTATGGCTAGAATATATCCATTTGTTCCTAATCCACAAATTATTCCAGTTACAACATCACTTATCATAGATTTATGTCTAAATTCTTCTCTTTTATATATGTTTGATATGTGTAGTTCGATGCTGGGTTTTTTAAAAATAACTAGTGCATCACGAATAGCAACTGAAGTATGGGTATATCCAGCAGCATTAATTATCAAACCATCAAATTTTTTATTTGATTCCTGTATTAAGGAAACAATTTCACCCTCAATATTTGTTTGATTAAATGTTAATTCAATGCCTTTATTTTTGGCATAATCTTGACAATTCCTTTTTAGTTCTTCAAAAGTTGTTTTTCCATAATAACTTTCTTCTCTTTTTCCTAAAAGATTGAGATTTGGTCCATTTATAATTAATATTTCTGTTGCCATGAATTATAATATTTAAATAAATAAGTCTTTTTTATGAATAACTTAAAAAAAATAAAAATTCAATTGAATGGTAAGAAGCATCGAATAAAGATGGGGTATAATCTTAAAGATTTATTAAAAATATTAAAAAAAGATAATAATAAAGTAGCAATAGAATTAAATGGTGAAATAGCAGATAAAAAAAAATACAACAAAATATTTTTAAAAAAAAACGATAAAATTGAAATTGTCCAATTTATCGGAGGGGGATAAGAATATATGAAAGACGATTTTATAATTGATAAAATAAAATTTAAATCAAGATTAATTGTAGGTACAGGAAAATATAAGAGTTTTCAACAAACGGCAAATGCAATCAAGGCCTCTGGAGCAGACATGGTAACTGTAGCTGTACGTAGAGTTAACATTACTAATAAAAAAGAACCAACTTTAATGGATTATATTGATCCTAAAAAAATTACTTACTTACCAAATACCGCAGGTTGTTTTAACTCACGTGATGCACTTAGGACATTAAGATTGGCGAGAGAAATGGGAGGATGGAAATTAGTTAAGCTTGAAGTATTGGGAGATAAAAAAACATTGTATCCAAATATGATAGAAACAATTAAATCCACAGAAGTGTTGGTTAAAGAGGGATTTAAAGTAATGGTGTATTGTACGGATGACCTAGTCATGGCAAAAAAATTAGAGGATGTAGGTGCATCCTCAATTATGCCATTGGCTGCGCCAATAGGCTCAGGTTTAGGAATTCAAAATAAAATTAATATAAAAATAATTAAAGAACAATCTAAGGTTCCAGTGATAGTAGATGCTGGTGTTGGTGAAGCTTCCGATGCAACCATTGCTATGGAATTAGGTTGTGATGGCGTTCTAATTAATACCGCAATTGCAGAAGCCAATAATCCAGCATTAATGGCAGAAGCAATGAAATTTGCAGTTATAGCGGGAAGAAAATCTTATTTAGCTGGAAGAATGAAAAAAAAAACATTTGGAGTTGCTTCATCACCAAAAAAAAATTTAATTTAAATTTTGATTCCCTTCTTCTCGCTTTGTAAATAAATTTTTTTTATCATGTTTTGTATTTTTAAATTTTTTGTATGGTTTTATTTTTTTTCTATTTAAATTTTTTCCTAAATATCTTCTATTATTGTTGTGATAAAATTTATTATAATTTGAATTTTCAAAAATTTTTACTTTATGTTCTAGGCTTTTAATTATTTTATTATTTTTATTTAATAGTTCAATTTTATATTCTGGAATTATAAGCGAATTATCATAAATAAAATTCATTTGTAGTTGATGTTTCTTTTTACAATAAGAAAGTTCATCATTAAATTTTTCTTTTATGTTTTCACCTATTTTTTCAGAAATTTTGATGTTAACCTTTTTGATTTTATTAGAAATGGCTTGTTCTTCTGCTAATTTAAGTATTTTAAAAGAAAAAGAATCTAAAGTAAGTACAATATTCCACTGCACCAGCTTTAGTATATGAAGAAGGGGATATTATTAAAAGAGCAATCAGAGATATATATAATGAAAAAATGAAAAATATAATCATTGAAGGGAATGAAGGCTATCAAAAAGCAAAAAACTTTATGAAACAAATAATGCCAAAGAGTGTCAAATATATCAAAAAATATAGAGGAAAAATCCCATTATTTTACAAAGAAGGAATTGAAAAAAAATTAAATCAAATTTTTGAACCAATAATAAAATTAAAATCTGGAGGGTATATAGTAATTAATCCAACTGAAGCATTAGTTTCTATCGATATTAATTCTGGAAGATCTACAAAAGAGATTAGTGTAGAAAGAACAGCCTTGTCGACAAACTTAGAGGCTGCTGATGAAATAGCAAGGCAAATTAAAGTTAGAGATTTAGCTGGCTTAGTAATTATCGATTTTATCGATATGTTTAATTTTAATAATAGAAGATCAGTTGAGAAAAGGTTGAAAGATAACTTCAGGGATGATCGCGCAAAGATTCAATTTGGAAGAATAAGCAGTTTTGGTCTATTGGAAATGTCCAGACAAAGATTAAGAGAAAGCTCAGTGCAGTGGAATATTGTACTTACTTTAGATTCTTTTTCTTTTAAAATACTTAAATTAGCAGAAGAACAAGCCATTTCTAATAAAATCAAA
>AZYB01000028.1 GCA_000513055.1 alpha proteobacterium SCGC AAA288-N07 | reverse complement strand
TTATATTTTTTAAATTTACAGCCGTCCGAACTAATGAAAATAGCTATTATTGTCTGTTTTGCTAAATTTTATCATCGAACTCAAATGCAGGATATATACAAATTTACAAATATTATTTATCCCATTATTTTATTAGCGCTCCCAATTTATCTTGTGATTGCCCAACCAGATCTTGGTACTTCAATCTTAATTGCGGCAAGTGGATTAGCTGTAATTTGGTTAGCTGGAATTAGAGTTAGGTACTTTGTTTATTCATTTTTATCTTTATTAGTTTGTGCTCCTTTTGTTATATCGTTTTTAGAACCTTATCAAAAGAAACGGATATTAACTTTTTTAAATCCAGATAGAGATCCTCTGGGTGCCGGTTATCAAATTCTCCAATCCAAAATTGCAGTAGGGTCTGGTGGATTATTTGGTAAAGGATATCTAAAAGGAACTCAAAGTTATCTAGAATACTTACCGGAAAAACATACGGATTTTATATTTACTTTATTTTCAGAAGAATTTGGATTCCTAGGTTGCGCAATCTTACTGATGCTATATTTTGTAATGTTATTTAGAATTATCAGAATAGGCGAACAATCAAAAAGTTATTTTGCAAAGTTTTATTGTTTTGGTTTCTCCGCTGCGTTATTTATTTATATTGTAGTTAATATGAGCATGGTGTTAGGCCTTCTACCGATTGTCGGTTCCCCTTTACCCATAATGTCTTATGGCGGTTCGGCCTTATTATCTACCATGCTTGGTTTTAGTATTGTTATGAGTTGTAGAATTTATTCTACCGAGACAATTATCTAAAATTAAAATGATTCTAACTGTTGATTAATATTATCAATTGCTTCAGCAAACCCATCGATTGGTAGAGTAAGCGAAGTCAGTTCTTCCTCATTGGAGACATAAAAACTAATTTTCATTTTGTCGAAATTTTTCAATGAGTACTTGAGCATTTTGCCACCTCCAAACATTACAAGGCAACTATCGCTTTCACATTTCAAAAATGACCTGGTAAATTTGGTTTTGTCATCAAAGCTTATTTTTAAACGTTTCACTATGTTTATCCTAGAAGCAGGAGGAGTGGTTATACTTAAATTTTCTTTTATTTTTGAATTTATATCCTTAGTGACACTGTATGTAATTAAAAAAGTTTCGCTCTGTTCTTTAATATTTATTTTTCGAGCAATATTGCATTGTCTTTGTTTCTCAAAATTAATACAGTAATAAGTCCAGTATCCTGAACGTTCTGTCTTAATTTGTTTTTCATTTGTTTCAGAAGCAATTACAAACAAACCTGAAAACAAAAGAAACAACAATCCGGCTTTAAAACTTCTAAATATCATCAATATTTCACTATTTCTGTTACAATTATAAGTTGCATTACAAATAGATTATTATATATAAAATTATAAGCGTATATTATAAAAGTATAACGGGAGATGAAAAAAATAATTTTTGTAGTAGTTACTACAGTCTTTTTAAATGGGTGTATCCAGGTGGTTGCTATGCTGGGGCCGGCAATGACTGGGATTTCAACCGGAAATGTAGCTCATTCAGCGCTATCCTACGGGTTTAGTTATAGCGTTCAAAAAGCTACTGGTAAAACTCCAATTGAAAATGTATTAAGTTTTACTAGAGAAAAACAAAAGAAAAAGGCAAAGAATGATGACTTATTAAAAAAGTTATTATCCAAGGATTATATAACAACAACTTTCGGCAGTTAATAGTTAGGAAAAGTGTCTTTTAAGCCCATTTAATCAAAAATTTAGATTTTAATTTTTATTTTTTTGTGATTTAATTATTCATGTTTGGAAAAAAGTCTTCTGAATTATTGTTGAATGAAAGCGGTAGATCCTATTTAGCTGAAACTATGCAGGTCGAAGGCGATTTCCATTATGCCGGAGCCGTAGATGTTGCAGGATTAATAAATGGAAATGTTTATGGCAAAGATATGGTCATTTTAGAAACAGGATCAGTCAAAGGTAATGTGCATGTTAACAAGCTAAATATAAACGGACATGTCGAGGGCCAAATAGTTGCTGATGAAATTTCTTTAGGGAGCAACGCGGTAATTAAGGGAGATGTTTTATTTAAAACATATCTAAAAACCGAAGAAGGTGCTGAAATTGACGGCTATATAAAGGGAAGCAGGTCTAAAAATAACATTACAGAAGAAGAAGACAAAGATATTGAAGAAATTCAGTCTAAACTTGAGTTTGGAAAACCAAAACTTGTTAAAGATAATAAAAAAGAAGCCGTCTAATTAGGTGAAGGTAATCTAATTTAATATAATCTATGAGAAGTTGGTGCAGATTCTCTCCCCCACATAAATACGGTTGGTGGCAAGAAATCATCTGCCGTTAATATTACCTCTTCACAATCACCATCTACATCAGCAGAGTTATTAATTACTGTAATCTTTGAATTGATCAACTGCTGTGACTTGATTTTTTAATCTTTTAGCTTTTGTATCTGCTACTACTTTTAAATTATCTATATACGGCATATCTTCGTGTCAATCGTAACAATCTAATGCAATTAAATCCTCTGACTTTAACCACCAAGTTATAGAGTTGAGTCTGCTTGAGTCTAATACGGGTACCATCGTTAATAACTGCTTTTGAACTTCATGTTATATTGAAAGACTGATAGATTCAGACTAAACTACTTCTATTTTATGACTCCGACTCACAGGATGCCACTTCTAAAAAGAATATATAATCGAAATAATATTAAAACCTTTCTTAAATTTATAATTCCAGACTTTATATTGAGATATAGAATTAAATTAAATCACAAAAAAATAGGATTTGAAAAAAAATCTTTAAAAGAAATATTTTCTGATATCTATAAACACAATCTTTGGGATAATTATGGTGAGTCAAAAAATGAGTATTATTCAGGCATAGGTTCAAGAAATAAGGAAATAAATGAAAAATATGTCAATTCATTAAAAAAATTTTTCACATCTTTTGAAAAAAAACCTACTATTGTAGATCTTGGGTGTGGAGATTTTTTTATTGGATCTCAATTAACTGAGTTTGCAAATAAATATATTGCTGTAGATATTGTTGATGAATTAATTAATTTTAATAAAAAAAAATATAATAACCTAAATATAAATTTTCAATCTTTGGATATAACTCAAGATAACTTGCCCATAGGAGATGTGGTTATTATAAGGGAAGTATTTCAACATTTGTCAAACAAAAATATAAAAAATGTATTAGATAAAATAAAAATACAATACAAATACTTAATTTTTACTGAAACATTACCAATTTTTAAAAATTTTAAAGCAAACAAAGAATTTCCAAACGGTCCAAATACAAGATCAAGTCTTTTGAGTGGTATCATCCTAACCAGACCTCCTTTCAATCTCATAATAAAAAAACATAGAACACTATTGGAAATATATAGAAAAAAAGAAAATTCTATCCTGAGAACAGAACTTTATGAGATTTAAATTATAAATAACATGTTTCTTTCCCAATTATTTAAAAGACTCTTGTATGCTTTTTATTTAGATCGATAATTTTATATAATCTAATTATATATTAGGTTATGGAATCAAAGAATCTTTCTGTTGGTATTGTTGGTGCAGGTATACAAGGAATTTGTATATCCCTTTTTCTTATCAAGAAAGGTTTTAGGGTAACCCTTATAGATCGGGAAGGGCCAGGAAAAAATTCGGCATCCTATGGAAATGCAGGACATTTTTCACCTTATGCATCCGTACCAATGAATAGACCCGATGTATTAGTTGATGTTCCTTCTATGTTACTAAGTACCACTGGTCCTTTGTCGTTAAAATGGAATTATGTACCTAAAATGATTCCTTGGTTTATAAAATTTATAAAAAACTGTACAAAAAAAAATATGATGCACACAGCAAAATATATGCATCAAATTTTAGATCTGGCACTACCAGCTTATGACGAGTTATTTCAAGAAATAGATGTTTCGGGATTAGTAGAGAGTAGGGGAATTATATATTTTTGGACTGATAAAGATTTAAAAAGCAGAGAATTAGAAATCAATATAAGAAAAGAACTAGGTGCAGAACAACAAATACTAAAACCTCATGAAATTCATGATCTCGAGCCACATATAAATAAAATTTATCATGGCGGAGTTTTGTATCCAAGTGCACGGCACGCAAGAAATCCTAGGAAAATTTTACTTAAGTTATTTGATTTATTTTTAAAACAAGGCGGTCATTTTGAAAAACAGAACGTTGAAACAATAAAATTTTCATCTGACAGCAAACCAATATTTAAAACTAATTTAAATTCTTATACCTTTGACAAGGCTGTTATTGCTTGTGGGGCCTTTTCAAAAAAATTAACGGATCAGGTCAGTGAAAAAATTCCATTAGATACAGAAAGAGGTTATCATGTGCATTTTAAAGGACATGATCATTTACTCTCAAGACCTGTGATTTTTTTAAACAGAGCTTTTGGAATAACACCAATGGAACAAGGATTGAGAGTGGTAGGAACAGTAGAATTCGGAGGATTAAACAATCCGCCAACAAAGAAAAGAATTCTTAATCTTGTAAATAATGCAAAATATTTATTTCCTGAATTATCAAAACATTATGATGAATGGTTAGGTTTTAGACCTACATTGCCAGATTTCTTACCGGTTATGGGGCCATCAAAAAATCACAATAATTTATTTTATTCTTTTGGACATCATCACTTGGGATGGACTCTGGGTGCTATTTCAGGAAAAATTATTTCTGGAATGGTAGCAGGAGATAGCACCAATTTAAATCTTGAACCTTACAGTTCCTTAAGATTTAGTTAAGCAAAATGATTAAAAAAATAAATTTGATTTTCGCTACTTTCTTTGGAGTCGGTTTTATAAAGATTATCCCCGGTACATTTGCCTCATTATTTACTTCAATTATTTTTTTTTATTTGTTTAGATTATATATTTCAATAGAACACTTCCTTTTCTTATGCTTGGCCATGATATTAGTTTTTACTTACTCACTCTATGGAATAAAAACTATAGAAAATGAATTTAAGCAAAAAGACGCAAAACAAATTGTTATAGATGAAGTAATTGGCCAATCAATTCCAATTTTATTCATTGAATATATTGCTTATTTACAAACCCAATCCTTTGGAGCAGATTTATATTTATACATTGTTTCTTTTTTTCTGTTCAGATTTTTTGATATTTTAAAACCTTTTCCAATAAGTTATTTTGATAAAAATTATAAAAATAGTTTTGGAATTCTATTTGATGATGTGCTGGCTGGAGTTTATACATCGGTAGCATTAGCATTATTGGTAAAATTTTTTTAAAATAAATAAAAATATAATTACACTTATTACTAGAGCTAAATTTAGGAAAAAATACAAAAAATAAGTTTTACGGATAATAAATATTTTAATCAATTAAATTTTCTCATTTTATATGAAAAATAACGAGAAAAATAAATTAGGCGTAGTTAGATAAAGTAATCCATTTTTATTAAGCAAGTTGCTCATGTCATTTATGAGTTTTATGTCATCACTTATAGTTTAAATATTTTTTTTCTTTTGTTGTTTTTCTTAACCAACTATATTGTTAACTAAAAAGTTATCTTGCCAAATTTTTTACTACTTGTAAGGCTAATATTTCTAATATATTGAGAAATACAATGCATTAATGACAAATGACAGTCCTCAGCTATACCAAAATTATTTGTTAAAAAATTAATATTATATTTTGATAACTTTTTAATTTTACCACCATCAAAACCAGTAAAAGAGATAATTTTAATTTTTTTCCTTTTAGCTACTTTTGCACACTTCAAAATATTCTTACTAGAACCTGATACTGAAAATAAAAGCAAAATATCATTTGGTTTTCCAAACCTATTTAATTGAAATGAGAATACATCATCATAAGAGATATCATTTGCAATTGCTGTCATAAGAGAAACATTAGAGTTAAGTGAAAAAACTCTAATATTTAAATTGGTATCCATGCAGGCTTGTTTAGAAAAATCACAACTTAAATGTTCAGCAGTTGATGCCGAACCCCCATTTCCACAAGAAAATATATTTCTTTGTTTTTTAGCAGCTATTAAAATTTCTTTAATAATATTTTTTAATTCCTTTTTATTGACATTTTTTAAAAGTTGATCTTTGATTTTTATATAATTATTAAAATACTCGCTGCTGTCAAAATTTCTTTTGGAAGGAAAACAAATTACTTTTTTCATAATAATAAAAATACTTCTTATTTCTATTGTTTAACATAAATTTATAAATATGTTTATTGATATTTATATAAATAACAATAAGATTCAAAATATATTTGAAGCATTGTTTTCATGAAAATCTTAATCAATGATTATTCAGGCCATCCTTTCTCTTTCGAATTAAGCCAACTTTTATCAAAAAAATATAATGTAATCCATGCTTATGCTGAATATTTTGAGACTCCCAAAGCTAATTTTAAATCTAAAAAAAAAAATTCTAATCTAAAAATTGTTCCTATTAAAGTTGAAAAAAAATTTCAAAAAGACAACTTTATTCTAAGAAGATCAATAGACATCTTGTATGGAAAAAAAATAATTGATTTAATCATAAATAAAAAACCAAATATAATAGTTTGCGCACAAATACCTCTGGATCCTTTATTAAAAATAATGACCTTTTGTAAGAAAAATAACATAAAAATTATTTTTTGGATGCAAGATATTTATAGCGTAGCTATCAGCAAAATATTAAATAAAAAGTTTCCACTAATCGGAAAATTAATAGGTAAATATTATTTTCGTGTAGAAAAAAAATGTGAAAACATGAGTGATAAAATCATTGTTATTTCTTCTAATTTTAAAAAATTCTTAGAGAAAGAAAGCTTAAAAAAAACAACAGTAGTAGAAAACTGGTCCCCAATTATTAAACCCAATAATATAAAAGTTAAATATTATAAAAAAAAATTCAACCCAAATAATAAATTTTGTTTTATATATTCTGGAACCTTGGGTTATAAACATAACACAGATTTATTTATTAGCATCGCAATGAAATTTCCTAAGGCAATCCAAATAATCTCTTCAAAAGGAAAATTTGCAAATGCATTGAAGAAAAAAGCTATTAGAGAATCTTTAAATATTAAGGTTATTAATTGGATAAATTATAATGAATTATCTTCATTTTTATCTATTGCTGACGCTTTAATTGTAACATTGGAAAATGATGCATCGGCTTTTTCAGTGCCTTCTAAAATATATAATTATTTAACTATTAGGAAACCAATCTTAGCTTCTATGCCAGCAGACAATTTAGGCTCAAAGAAAATTAAAAAAATGCAAGTTGGATATGTTAGTAAACCGGAAAATATAAATGCCTTTTTAAATCATTCAAGATTAATAATTCAAAGTAAAAGGCTTAGAGTAAAGTTATCTAATAATTCAAAAAAATATTTAAAAACAAAACAATCATCTATACACAAAATGATAAAAATTATAGAACAATTAAAAATGAAAGATTTAACTTAAATAATCAATTTAGAATGTTCTTTTTTAAAAAATTTTATAAGCTATTAAAATTACTTAAGTTTAAATTATGGAGAAAAGGGTTATTAAATGGCATAGCAGCATCAATAGAACTAGAAAAAATGTTAAAAAACATTAATCCTGAAACTGTAATTGATATTGGTTCAAACAAAGGTCAATTTGTTATGCTAATTGAGCGACTTTTTCCTAATAAAATTATTTATTCTTTTGAGCCCATTCTAGAAGTTTTAGAAAAACAAAAAAAGTTTTTTAATTATAAAAAAAATATTTTTTTTTATAATTTTGCACTAGGAAGCGGTGCATTTACAGAAGATTTTTATATCACCAAAAGTGCAGACAATTCATCTTTTTTCAAAGCCAAAAAGAGTGGAAATAAAAACAAAAAATTTGAAATCAAAGAGAAAAAAAATATTCAAATCAAAACCCTTGATGAAGTAATAATTAATGAAAAAATTATTGGGCCTGTATTAATGAAAATTGATGTGCAGGGATATGAATTGGAAGTTTTAAAGGGTTCAGAAAACATGTTAAAAAAAATTGAATATATATTATTAGAAGTTTCGGAAACAGAAGTTTATGAAAATCAACCGTTGTCAGATAGAATTATTACTTTTTTGCAGAAAAGAAATTATCAAATCTTGATACAAAATAGACCCACAAAAATAGAAAAAACAAATTTCATTCAAATGGATATACTTTTTCAAAAACAGTTATCAAAATGAAGATCAAATAGGAGTATAGTTGCAAATAAATTTTTTTAAATTTTCTGAAAAGCAAATATCAAGGTTAAAAAAAAATATTGTTGCTCAATTTTCTAGTCATTCGCTTCTAATTATTGGTCAGTTATTTTTTCCACCCCTAATGATTTTGATTTGGGGTGTCGATAATTTTGGTATTTGGATATTTTTGATATCGGTACCAGCCATGTTAAATTTTTTTAATTTTAACTTTACACAAGCTGCGGTACAAGAAATGACTCATTTTCATACCAAAGGACAAGTGAATAAAGTCAAAGAAATTTTTCAAAATAGTCTAGTTATATTAATGCTTAATGTTTTAATATTCACAATTGTAATATTAATATTTTATTTTTTTTCTAATTTTAATTTATCGGCTATTGAAAATTTACCAGTTAATGAATTTAATATAATTCTGCTATTGCTCATACTTTCTTTTTATCTTGATATTATTAGTAATAGTATTATGGCCAATGTTTTACAATTCCAAGGTAAATTATATATAGAAATTTATATAAATAATGCTCTAGATTTTATTTCTAAGTTATCAATCATTTTAACAGGAATATTTTTTGAAAGTTTAATATATGCTGCATTATTATTTTTTATTATTTGCATTTTAAAAAGTATAATTTTTATTTACTATTATTATTTAAATAAAATATATCTAGTTTTTTCTTTAAGAAAATCGTCCATAAAAGGTGTTAAAAAATTATTTAAATTATCTTTAGGTCATTCAGCGGAAATGTATAAATATAAATCTGCTCCAAAGGATTGGGTTTGTAAATAAGCAATATATTCAATGAATAAAATTGGAATTGATTGGCCAATTACTTCA
>AZYB01000027.1 GCA_000513055.1 alpha proteobacterium SCGC AAA288-N07 | reverse complement strand
GAACAGATAAATACCTTAGAAGACTAGAAGCATTAATGGCGGTAGCAGATAAAGAAAAAAGTTTTATTATTTCTGGTACTGGAGATGTTTTGGAGCCCGAAGATGGAATTATTGGAATAGGATCTGGTGGCAATTTTGCTCTTGCTGCTGCAAAAGTTTTAATCGAAACTAAACTAACAGCAGAGGAAATCGCAAAAAAATCAATATCTATAGCTTCTGAGATTTGTGTATACACAAATAGCAATATTACAGTTGAAAAAATTTAATGGAAAAATCTAATATTACAAGTTTCAAACCTAAAGAAATTAAAGAGAGTGTAGAACATAGTCCTAATGTAACTTCTTTATCTCCGAGGGAAATCGTATCTGAATTAGATAGATATGTAATCGGACAAAATCAGGCAAAGCGAGCTGTAGCAATTGCTTTGAGAAATCGATGGAGACGTCAAGCATTAACTAATGAAATGAAAGATGAAGTTTTGCCAAAAAATATTTTAATGATTGGCCCAACGGGAGTTGGCAAAACTGAAATTTCTAGAAGATTATCAAAATTAGCTGAGGCTCCTTTTATTAAAGTTGAAGCTACAAGATTTACTGAAGTTGGATATGTAGGAAGAGACGTAGAACAAATTATAAGAGACCTTCTAGAAATCTCAATAGCAATGGAAAAAGTAAAAAAAAGAAAAGAAGTCTTTTCAATAGCTCAACAAACAGCAGAAGAAAGAGTTTTAGATGCATTGGTTGGTAATAAAGCTAGTGTTGCTACTCGAGAAAGTTTTAGAAAAAGATTAAGAAATGGAGATTTAGATAATAACGAAATAGAAATTAATATAAGTGAAAGTCCTTCAATGCCAAGTTTTGAGATACCCGGTATGCCAGGAGCAAATATCGGAATGGTAAATATTGGTGAAATGCTCGGAAAGGGTATGGGCACAAAACCAAAAAAGAAAAAGATGACTATAAAAGAATCTCATGAAATTTTAATTGCTGAAGAATCTGATAAATTAATTGAACAAGACAAAATTGTTAAATCAGCAAAAATTTCTACAGAAAATAATGGTATAGTTTTTTTGGATGAAATTGATAAAGTGTCTGCGCGCGGAGACAGAATTGGAGGAGATGTTTCAAGAGAAGGTGTCCAAAGAGATTTATTACCATTAATTGAAGGAACGACTGTAAGCACAAAATATGGAACAATTAAAACTGATCATATTTTATTTATTGCGTCAGGAGCATTTCAGTTGGCAAAACCCTCAGATCTTTTACCTGAGCTTCAAGGCAGGTTGCCAATTAGAGTGGAATTGAATGCTTTAACTAGTACAGACTTTAAAAAAATTTTAAAAGAACCTGATAATAGTTTAATTAAACAATACAAAGCATTGTTAAAAACTGAAAATGTTGATCTTGAATTTACTGAGGATGGAATCGAAACTATTGCAGAATTAGCTACAGAAGTTAACTCTAGTGTGGAAAACATTGGGGCAAGAAGATTGCACACTATAATTGAAAAAGTTCTTGATGATGTAAGTTTTACTGCAACAGACCGGGGTGGAGAAAAAATTATTATAGATAAAAAATATGTTCATAAAAACCTTGGAGAACTAGTTAAAGACACAGATTTATCAAAATTTATTCTCTAAATTTCTTTAGGAATATATAAAAAGCACCTTCGCCACCATCTTTAATTTCTGCTTTTGACATGCATTTAATTTTGTTTTTAATTTCCGAATTACTATTTATATAGTTAGGAACGGAATTTTTTAAAATACTCAAATCTTTAGAAACGTAAGGATTATCTATAGTTTTAGATCTTGTGCCTTTGCCTGTTATTACTATAATTTTTTCAACTCTCTCCTTAAAATATTTATCAATTATTAGTGCAATCTTTTTATTTGCCCCCTCTAAGGTTAAACCATGCAAATCAACTTTTTTAATTTTTGAGATAGGAGTTTTTTTTTTATCTAAATAGTAATCTTTATTTTCGACTGTTTCTAAATTTGAAGTAAAATTTTTCCATACCTTAAGATCTTCTAGTGTAGGTTTTTTATTCAAATTATACTTGAGTTTCTACTAAATACCAATTTGGACTATTACTCCACATGTTTTTTGAAAATTTCCAAACATCATTGACTGTTTTAATTATATCTGGGCTACCTTCTATAATTTTATTATTTTTATCTTTTTTACAGGTTATAATTTCACTGACAAAATTTACCGTAAAAGTATAAACGTTATTATTTTTTTCAAAATTCTTAATTTCTGCTGATTTGACACCAACAAATGTTAATTCCGATTTTACGTTTTCTTTTTTTTTATAATCAATTTCATCAGAAAAATTTTGATATATTTCTTTGTTTAGAAGAGGTTTTAAAGTTTTTTTATCGCCTTTGGCAAAAGAAGTAATAATCGTTTCATAGGCTGCTTTTGCGCCTTCAATAAACTTTTCTTTCGCTGCGTCATCAAGCTTACTTGAGCTTAAATTTACAACTTTTCTTTCTGTATTTTTTTGTGTAGCTCTTTTACTAGAGGGGTTGTTAAAAAATTTCTTCTCATGACCAGTTCTTCGACCAAGTATTGTTCTCAACCTTAGGATAATAAAACCTGCTATTAACGCCAATATAATAATATCTAAATATTCAAAACTGTTATCCATATGTTTTTTGTAACATTCTATTTTATTTAGTATAGTAATTTATATCAACCTACGAAATATATATTCTAAATAAATGAGCAAACTCTTAATACTTATTATAGGTATTCCATTAATTGAAATATATTTATTTATTAAAATTGGATCAGTAATTGGCGCTTTTAACACTATAGTATTCACAATAGTTACTGCATTTACAGGAATTATATATGCAAAATATGAAGGTTTTAATGCCTTAAAATCAGGATTTTTCCAGTTAGCAAGTAACGAACTTCCAATCTATGAAATTGTTTCGGGCGCAGCAATAGCTTTTGCGGCATTTCTTCTAATCTTTCCAGGGTTTGCTACGGACTTTGTAGGTTTTTTATTACTATTTCCTTTAACTAGAAAATTAATTATAGGAAGATTTGCTAAAAAATCTAAAACATACAAAAAAACAAAAAAAGATTTTATTGAAGGCCAGTATGAAGATATAGACGAAGATTCAAAATGACAAAAAAATATAAAATATTAGCACAGTTTGTAAAAGATATTTCTTATGAGACACCTGATATTGAAACATATCTTCAAACAAAAGATAACATTTTAAAATATCATTTATCTTTGGATATTAATAGTAAATTTCTAAAAAATAAAATGGTTGAAGTAAATATTATTTCAAAATTTCAAGAGACTAATTTAGAGAGAAAAAAATCTAATTTTGAAATTACTTATGCAGCGGTAGTTAGATTTGATGAAATTCTTAAAGATAATAAAGAAATGGAAAAAATTGTCTTAGTTAGTATACCAAGTGAAATTTATCCAAACTTAGAGGATTTATTTATTACTTTGATAAACAAAGCGGGTTTTCCTGAGGTAAAGATTGAAAGAAAAGTTGATTTTGAAAAGCTATATAATGATAAATTAAATTAATTAAAAAAATTTTTCTTCAGTTGATTTTTCAAAAAAATTTTGTGTAATTGTATTTCATTAGATGTTGGTTTAATAATTTTTTTTGAATATTTTATAAATTTGAGATCTCCTTTTTTAGGAGTTTCTATTTCATCTTTCATTAAAAAATCTAAAGTATGCTCTTTTTGATCTATTAAATTAATATAAACCTTAGACAATAATTCACAGTCTACCAATGCATTATGTCTTTGTTCTTTTGAATAGTTAATTCTAAACTTTTTACATAGAGAATCTAAATTAATAGCTGATCCTGGAAATTTTTCTCGAGCTAACTCTAAAGTATCAATCACTCTGTTTTTTTTTATTGTCTCTTTGCCAATTGTTGTCAATTCATTATTCAAATGTGAAAGATCAAAATCTGCATTATGAATAATTAATTTTTTATCATTTATAAATTCTAAAAATTCTTCAGCAATTTCCGAAAATTTCTTTTTATGTGATAGATATTCGTCTGAATAACCATGAATTTTAAATGCTTCCTCAGAAACTTTTCTTTCTGGATTCAAATAACAATGAAAAATTTTTTCAGTTTTAATTTGATTTTTAAGTTCTATGCAACCGATTTCAACTATTCTATGTCCGTCTTTTATTGAAATACCCGTTGTTTCAGTATCAAGAACAATTTCAATCATTTTATAAAATTTTTTCTATCACTTTTTTAACATCTTTTTTAATGGAATTATTTTTAAAATTATTTTTTATTACAAAATTTGATTGTTTTTTTTTGTATTCTACAGGAAGTTGAAGTTTTTTAAATTTTTTTATAATTTTTGAATTAAAATTTGGTTTTTTTTTTAATCTTTTATTAATTTCTTTTTTTTTAGCATCTATAAAAATTAAAATATCATTTTTTTTGTTAATTTTATTCTCCATTAATAATGGAATATCTAAAATAACAATTTTTGTGTTTTTATTTTTTTTGATAAAATTATTCATTTTAGATCTAACCTCTGGATGAACAATTTTGACAATTTTTTTTAAATTATGATAACTGTCCATAATAGCCTTGGAAATCTCATTTTTTTTTATAGGAAAAGAAGTTATATATTTAGGAAGTGCTTTTTTTAATTTCTTATGACATCTTCTGCTTTTTCTATATAATTTTGCAACTTCGCTATCGGCATTAAAAACTGGATAACCAAATTGTTTAGCTACATAGCTTTTGCCAGAGCCAATATCTCCCAGAACAGCAATTCTAATCATATCTACACTTCAAAATTTTGACAAGCTGGTAATTTGGCCTCCCAATAATTTAATCGTTTCATTATCTATTTTTGGTAAGATATTATGCCAAATTTTAAATGCTAATTGAGCCTGACATATAAACATCATTTTCCCGTTTGTAGTTTCGTTTCCTAACTCTTCACCTTTTAAAAGGAAATTTGTTTTATCAGGGCTATAAATAACATCATAAAATAATTTCTTTTTTCCAAAAAATTTTGGTTTATGTTTGTTGTAATCTAATTCTATTTTATCATTATTTTTTAAACCCAAACTTGTTGCATTAATAATTACATCAAAATCAGGACTTTGACCCCAATCTAAGGTTTCTAAACCTAAAGATATCTTGTAATGGTTTTCTAGATCTTTTGCTTTTTCCTTTGTTCTGTTGCTTATATAAACCTTGGCGGTTCCCAATTTTTCCAAAACTTTAAGTATAGAAGGTGCAACGCCCCCCGCTCCTAAAATAAATATTTTTTTATTTTTCATTTTATAATTTATATATTCTAAGCTTTGCTCAAACCCACCAACATCTGTATTATCTCCAACAACAATGTTTACTCCATTCTCATTTTTTTTATAAATCGTGTTCACTGAACGAGTCTCATTTGCAAGCGGAGTTAATTGATCAAGAAAAGAAATAACAGATTTCTTAAATGGAACCGTTACATTAATTCCATCAATTTTTCCATTTTTAACTTCAGTAATTATTTCTTGAATATCTTTTTCATTAAGCTGTCTCTTATCATAAATCGCATCTATATTATTTTTTTTAATCCAGTGATTATGTAGTTTTGGCGATAAGGAATGTTCAACAGGATTTCCAATAACTAAATATTTTTTCATTTTAATGTATTTAGATATTCCTTGATTTGTTCAACCGGTAAGCCCATAATAGTGTTCTCATCTCCTTCTATTTTTGAAAATAAAAATCTTCCTGCTCCTTCAATTTGATAAACATTATAAGCATATAATGTTTCATCCTTTATTTTCGATAAGTAAGATTTTAATTCTTCATTGGTCATTTGTTTCATTGTTAAGCTAGCCTTATCAGTATGATTCCACATCATCAAACCATTTCTAGATATACAAACAGAGCTAATCAAATGATGTTTTTTACCATTTAGTCTTTGAAGTATCTTTAAAGCTTCTTCTCTATTGGATGGTTTTGAAACAATCTCGCCATTCAAATCAATGACGCTGTCAGCTCCCAATACTAGTTCTCCATTTTTTTTTTGACTTACTTTATTTGCTTTTAATTCTGCAAGATTTTTTGAAATTATTTCTGGTGTTGCTTTTTCTTTTAGTAAAGATTCTTTTATTGAATCTTCATCTATATTTGATGGAATAATTTCGCATTTTATATTATTTTCTTCTAATATTTTTTTTCTGATCTCGCTTCTTGATGCCAAAATTATATTTTTTATCATTGTGAATGAATAATATTATGGATTTTTATAACTGAGGCTGCGGTTTCTTCTACAGATTTTCTTGAAACGTCTATAATTGGCCAATTATATTTTTTGAAAAGGTTTTTTGCTATTTCGACTTCTAATTGAATTTTTTCAATATCGGTATATGAGTTGGGTCTTTTTTCATTCATAAAATTCATTCTATTTTTTCTTATATCTAATAATCTCGGTGGTTCTACTGTTAGCCCTATTACACACAAAGGTTTGAGATTTTTAATTAAATTTATAGGAATAGAATCTTTATTTATAATTGGTATGTTGCAAGTTTTATATCCTCTATTTGCTAAATAAATTGACGTTGGAGTTTTGCTTGTTCTGCTTATACCCAAAAGTACTACATCTGCTTTTTCTAAATCTTTTATTATCTTTCCGTCATCATGATTCATTGTGAATTGAATTGCCTCGATCCTTTTATAATATTCTTGGTCTAATACATGTTGTCCGCTAGGTATATGAGAAGCTTTTTGATGTAATAGTTTTGAAAACCTTGATATCAGATCGTCTAACACCCCGAAACACGGTATATTTTTTTCCTTACTTTTTGCTACTAAAAATTGAGCTAAATGAGTATCGACAATAGTATATAAAATAATTGAGTCTTTATTTTTATTACAAATCTCTAATATCTTTGTTGTTTGGTTTTTGGTTCTCGTAAATGCATATTGATGTGATTTATATTTAAATCTTGAAAACTGGGCCTGTAATGCTAAAAAAATTCTATCTAATGTCTCTCCGGTTGAATCAGAAATAAGATAAACTTCGTATGTTTTGTTCATTTATAAACTGTTAATAAATTAACAAACTTTCAACATTTTTTAATATAGCTTGTTTTTTCTTAATGTTGTTAAATTTTATTAATATTAATTAACATACAACTAATGGTGAAAAACTAAATATAAACAATGTTAATTACGATAATAATTAAATATTATCTTTGAATTAAAAGGTGTTTTAAAATTAATTTTTCTAATAAATATTGAATAAACTGTATAAAACAATTAATTAAAGTTACTAACATACTATAATACTAATCATATCTTTATTTATTATTTAATTATGAAGAGATTGAATAACTGTTTAGAGAATAAAAAATATACTAGTATTCCTATATGGTTTATGAGACAAGCTGGTAGATATTTGCCAGAGTTTAGAAAAATAAGAAAAAAAAATCCTAATTTTATAAAATTATGTTTAACTCCAGAGCTCGTAGAAGAAATAAGTTTACAACCTTTAAAGAGATTTGATTTAGATGCAATTATATTATTTTCTGATATTTTAATTGTTCCTTACGGATTGGGGCAAAAAGTTTTATTTAAAAAAAACCTTGGTCCTATTCTCGAGAATCTAAGTTTAGATTCTATTATTGAGTTAAATAAATCTGATTTTATAAATCGAATTAATCCAGTTTATAAAAGTTTAAATCTCCTAAAAAATAGCATTTATTATAAAGATAAAAGTTTAATAGGATTTGCTGGCGCACCCTGGACATTACTTTTATATATGATTAACAAACAATCACCAAAAAGTGACTTTGATAAGAAACTTATTTTTAAAGACAAACATTTATTAAAAAGCTTGATATCAAAATTGGAAGAATTTATCTGTTTACATATCGACAAACAGATAGAAGCAGGAGCAAATGTTATTCAGCTTTTTGATTCATGGGCTGGTTTATTGCCAAAAGAAAAGTTGTTTGATTATTGTTATAATCCAACACTTAAGATTGTTAATTATGTTAAAAAAAAAAGAACTCCGATTATTTGTTTTCCCAGGGGTATAAAAAAAGAAGACTATGTAGATTTTTGTTCGCTTGTTAAACCAAGTGCAATTAATATTGATTATGAAGTTAGTCCTGAATGGATAATTAATAAAGTTAATAATTTGCCCATACAAGGAGGATTGGATCCTAAAATTTTATTAACTAATAAAGAAAATGTAAAAGAAAAAGTAGATTATTATTTAAATGTTTTTTTAGGATATCCTTACATATTTAATTTAGGACATGGTGTTTTGCCAAACACAGATCCCTCGATGATAGAATTTGTTGTTAAAATTATAAGAGAAAAAAATGTTTAATGAAAAAAGCTGTAATATTATTTAATTTAGGCGGCCCGGATAAATTAGAAAATGTAGAGCCATTTTTATTTAATTTATTTAATGATCCAGCAATTTTAAATGTTCCTAGTTTTTTAAGATATCCTCTTGCTAAATTGATTTCGAAAAAAAGAGTGTCAGTTGCAAGAAAAATTTACACTGAGATTGGAGGGGCCTCTCCTATTCTACAACTAACTAACAAACAAGCGGAATCATTAGAAAAAAAATTAAATAATAATAGTAAACAAGACATTTATAAATGTTTTGTTGTGATGAGATGTTGGAAACCTAGGGCGGAAACAGTTTTAAATGTTGTTAAAGAATTTGATCCAGAGGAAATGATTTTGTTACCTCTTTACCCTCAATATTCTGCATCTACTTCGGGGTCATCTATAAAAGAATGGAACGATATCTGTATAAAAAAAAATTATCAAAAACCGTCAAAAACAATATGCTGCTACCCTACAGAAACTGAATTTTTAAATGCGCATATATCTTTAATTAATAATAAATTAAAAAATTTAGATAATTTTAAACTAATTTTTTCAGCACACGGCTTACCTAAAAGAAATATTAATAAAGGTGATCCTTATCAATGGCAAGTTGAGCAATCAGTTAACAAAATAATTAAACAATTAAGTATGGCAAATTTAGATTGGGTTCTATGCTATCAGAGCAGGGTTGGACCCCTAAAATGGATCGGCCCATCTACGGACGATGAAATTATAAAATCTTCCAAATTAAATAAAACTATTGTGGTAGTGCCAATAGCTTTTGTTTCTGAACACTCGGAAACATTGGTAGAACTTGATATAGAATATAAAAAACTGGCCGAACAAAATGGTTGTAAAAATTTTATAAGAGTACCAGCACTTGGAACCACACATGAATTTATCAATTCTCTTGCAAATTTAGTTTTTAAATCTAATTTATCAGAAGAAAGACTAAATTATTATCATCCTTCTAAGAAATGTCCCGATTACTTTATAAAATGTCCTTGTTCTAATAAATTAAAGAATTAATGAATTACTATTTATTATTTAAAAGTTTACATTTGATAGCCACCATCTCTTGGATGGCTGGATTATTATATTTACCAAGGATTTTTGTTTATCATGCAGAAAAAAATATTAAAAAAAATACTTCCGAAACC
>AZYB01000026.1 GCA_000513055.1 alpha proteobacterium SCGC AAA288-N07 | reverse complement strand
AGGATAAGATTGAGATATTAAGTAAGAGTAAGATTAGTGAAATACAAAAAATTTATTTTTTCATAAAAGATTGCAAAAAATTAGGTACCTTGCCCTTTGCGGGAATAGCAAGGTGTGCCTTTATAGCAACAAAAATTTTAAGATCATTGGTAAAAAATAAAATATTAAATGAAAAAGATTTGGAAAATTTTTATGAATCAATTTTTACAGTTACTAAAAAAATGAATTTTTCTTATCAAAACATTAATAATATAAATAAGAAAAAAAAATTTTTAAGGCAATATGGTCATTTGAGGCCATCAACATATTCGATTACATCTAAAAATTATTATGAAAATTTTAACAAATATTTCTCAAAGAAATCAAAAAGAATATTAACGACTATAAAAAAATTTAATATTACAAAAGAACAAACAAAAAAAATTAATCAAACTTTTTTTTACCATAATCTCCAATTTAATTGTAATACATTTTTCAAATTTGCCCGTGATTCGATAAATTCTAGGGAATATGCAAAGCTTATATTTACTAAATCTATTGATGAAATTTTCCTAAACTTAATAAAATTTTCCAAGGAGGTAAAAATTTCTCGTGATGATCTTCAATATATTTCTATAAAGAATTTTTTAAACTATTATAGTCATGTAGAAATAGAAAAATTAAAAAAAATTCTTAAAAATGAGATTAACCAAAATAAAAAAAATTCCAATATTCTAAATTTAATTGAATTTCCAGAATTTATATCAAATGTTAAGAATTTATACGTTCAAGAGCAAAGATCGAAGGTAGGGAATTACATTACAACTAAAGTAGCTCACGGCGAAGTCGTCCATATTAAAAAAATAAATGATTATAACATTTTAAGTAATAAAATTGTTCTCTTAGAAAACGCAGATCCAGGATATGACTTTATTTTTTCACATAATATTAAAGGTTTAATGACCGAATACGGTGGTTCAAATTCTCATATGTCTATTCGATGTTTAGAGTTAGGTATTCCAGCAATAATTGGAATGGGATCAAAAGAGTTTAAATTAGTATTAGCAAGTAATTCAATAGAGATAAACTGTAAACAGAAATATTATAAAATTCTAAACTAAAAAATGCATAATATTTTAATTACGCAGAAAGTATTTATTGACAAGCATAAACAAATAAATTGGTCACTTGAGGATAGTTGGTTTAAATTTTTTGGTCAAAAAAAAATAAATTTAATACCACTAAATATTGATATGGATAACAAAAAAAAATTATTATCTTTCAGACCCAAAGGATTAATACTGTCTGGAGGAAATGATCTTCATAATATAATTAAATTAAAAGAAAATTTAATAAGAGATGCACATGAGAAAAAGCTTTTAAAATTAGCGATAAAAAATAAAATTCCAATACTTGCAGTTTGTCGAGGCTTCCAATTTGTTGCAAAGTTTTTTAAATGTAAAATTTTTAAAATAACGAAACATGTAAGATCGACTCATACTTTAAAAATAAATAATAAAATCTTTGGTTCTAAAATTAAAATACTAAAAGTTAACTCTTATCATAATTATGCCGTAAGCCAATTGCCGAAACATTTTAATTTAATTGTTAGATGTTCGGATAATTCCATAGAAATTGCTAAATCGAATAAATACAACATTTTAAATTTCATGTTCCACCCGGAAAGACAAAATATTTCTCAAAAGGAAATAAATAAAATTATTTTTTCACATTTTAAAATTAGATGAAATTTGTTCTTCTTGCTGCTGGTAAAAGCCAAAGAATATTTAAGATAATTAATAAAAATAAATGTTTATTGAAAATCAATAAAAAAACACTTATAGAAAATTCTATTAATGAAATTTTGAAAACAAAAATTAAAGATATTACTGTCGTACTAGGATTTAAACCTGATCTAATAAAAAATAAGTTAAAAAATTATGAAAATATAAAATTTATTTTAAATAAAAAATATAATTATAAAGAAATGCTATACTCTTTAATATTTGCTTTGAGAAAATATAATTCTGATATTATATTTGCTTATACAGATATAATTTTTTCACATAAAATAATTAATAAAATTATTAAATCTAATAAAAAAAATATTACAATAACTGTTTTGTCAAACTGGAAAAAAATTTGGAAAATTAGAAATAAAAATCCTTACAGTGATGCGGAGTCTTTGTTTATCAACAATTCAATAGAGTTAACTTCTATTGGCCAAAAAATCAAAAAGTTAAGTGAAGTAAAATATCAATTTATGGGCATAACATTCATCCCTCAATCACAAAGAAAAAAAGTGCTTAATTTTTATGACAAGATTAAAGCTAAAGACCAGTTACATTTAACAACTTTTTTAAATGAATTAATTAAAAACAAATTTAAGATTGATTGCATAAAAACAAATGACAAATGGTATGAGTTTGATGATTATTCAGACTATTTAAACTACAAAAAGTATTATTGAAGAGGTTAAATTGATAAAGATTTTTAAAGATGTTTTTAATTACTTTCGTCTTAAGAGAAGAGAATCTGATTTTTGTGTTGGTTTTTTTTGTGAAAATAAATTTTATTTTGAATACCTAAAGCCTTATATTTTTAACAAATCAAAAAAACAAAAAGTTTTGGTGTTAAGTTTTGAAGAATTAAATTTTGAGAAGCAAAATAATATTATTTCCTACGCTTTTCACACCAAATTTTTTAGAAATTTGATCTTTTTAACTCTTAAATTAAAATATTTGTATTCATCGACACCTGATTTAAATCAAAGTATTTTTACAAAATCAAAGTTTTCAAAATGTAAATATATCTACTTACAGCATTCTCCAGTTAGTTTAACAATGATTTATAATTCGAATGCCTTTGATGCCTTTGATGCAGTACAAGCCGTTAATACTTTTCAGTTTAAAGAAATGAAGGAAATAATAATCAAGAAAAATTTAAAAAGTAAAGTTTTTAAAGGAAGGTACTTATTTTTAAACAATAGGGTAAAAAATAAATATAATGGTGATTTAGATTTGTTGATAGCACCTTCTTGGAAAAGTAATTTTTATAGATTGAATTGTCATATTAATTTAAGTGAACTATTATCAAAAAATCGTATTAATTATGAATTAAGGCCCCATCCAATGTCCTTAATAAAGAGTGAAGTTAGTTTATCAGATTTAAAAAAATTAAACATTAAATATAATATAGCAAATGCAATTAATCTTAATGATTACAAATATTTAATTTCCGACTGGTCGGGTATATTTATAGAATTTGCTATTTTGACAAAACGCAGAGCTTTACTCGTTAATACACCAAAAAAAATTTTAAACAAAAATTATACTAACTTTACCCAAACTCCAATTGAGATATATTTAAGAAATATTTTTGGGAAAACTTTTGAGGTAGATGAATTAGATAAGTTGGTTGACGAATTAAAAGAAAAAACAAATAAGTTTAATAACAAGGATATTATTTCCCAAAATGAAAATATTCAAAAAAATATTGAAAAGTACTTTTTTATTTGAGGTGAGTTTTATAAAAGTTAATAAAATGGTTGGATGTTTAAGTAAGTATAGGAATTATTGAAGATAAGAACCTTATAAGTCGTTAAATTTTTTATATATTATAAAATCAATTTTATGTTAAAATTGAATTATTGATATTTAATAAAAACAAATGAAACTTGCAATAACACCAAGATTTTATGAAAGTAAAGTAGATCAACTAATTTCAATAGAAAGAAAATACTATCCTTTTTTTCAAAAATACGGTCATAATCTCAGCCTAATTCCATTCATGGGAATAAAACCAGGTGAATACTTAGATGAATTAAATCCAGATGCAGTTATATTTGCGGGAGGGTACAGGTTATACACAAATGAGATTAAAAATTTTGAAACTGAAGTATTGGAGGAAACCTTAAAAAGAAAACTGCCAATACTCGCTATTTGTTGTGGCATGTGGACAGTAAACTATTACTTTAAAGGCACCTTAAAATTTGATGAATCCCACCAAGCTTTTGATGGAGAAAAAATTGATATTAAAAAAATGATTCATTCAGTTACAGCTACAGATGATTTCATAAAAAAAGGAACTTACGATGTAAACACTTTCCATAGTAAGGTAATTGACCGGCTAGGAGATGATTTAAAAAGTTATTTATTAGCAAAGGACAATTCCGTTGAAGGCTTATACAACTTAGATAAGCGAATAATTGGAGTCCAATTTCATATGGAAAACAAGGGCGTTAGCAATAGTCTAACAACGCAAATAATGAAGAAATTTGAAGAATTATAAAATTAAAAAAAAAATTAAAAAATTTTTTGTATCTAATGAATTCAGTTAAAATATTAAATTTTCTTAATTATTTAAGTCATCTGATTTCATTTGACAAAGATAGGAGTTTTAGGAAAAAAGTTATAGCAAAAAACAATGAAAAAAATAATTTTTATGATTATGGACAGTCCTTTTTTTATCAAAGCATTCCTTGCATTAATTTAAAAGGATTAAGAAATACCGAAAAAAGAATTAAAAAGCTTAAACTTGAAAAGTATACAAATAACAAAATAATTCTAGATATTGGAACTAATATAGGAAGTATCCTATTAAACATGGAAGAAAACTATAAAGAGGCCGTGGGAATTGAATATAATCCCAAACTTATTGATATTGCTGAAATGATAAGGGTTTATAAAAAAAAAAATAGAATCCAATTCATTTGCTCATATTTTCAAAGTTATGAATTCAATAAATCTTTTGATGTCATTTTTTCTTTAGCTAACCATTCTACTTTTGATAAAGGAATTACCGATACTCAAAAATATTTTGAAAAAGTTAAAAAAATTATCTCTCCAAATGGAATACTATTTTTGGAATCTCATGCGCACTTATATGAAAAACCTTCAGATTTTGAGAAATTAGTCGATGAATTAAAAAAAGATTTTGTAGTACTTGAAAACGGTATTTACAACTTTGGAAATTATTATGATAGAGATAGAATATTTTATTTGCTCAAAAAAAATAATTAAAAAAAATGATTGATGATAAATTTCTATATTAATAAAGTATTTTTTAGTAAAGCACAGCTTGAATACTTATGAATTCAAAACTGTATAATTTTATTGGAATAATTTGTTTTATACCAGTTTGGATTTTTAGAGGAAATTTAAATTATATTGAAATTACTTTTGTAATTATATTTTTTTATTTGTTACCTCTCTTAATACATTTATATTTTATTAAAGCCTTACTAAAAAAAAATAGACGATTTAATAATCTCATATTGTCTTATTATTTATCTCTAATTTTACTTCATGGTGTAGATCAAAATTTGGGTTTATATGGTTTTGTTGGACTATTTGCTCAAGGATATGATGTAACTTTTGTAATGAGATTATCTGGAATGCTTTTTTTCTTAAGTTTAAACTTAATTTTATTTTTATTCATATTTTATTTGAAAGAGAATGGATTAAAAATATTTACAGTTTTCCTAATAACTGTGTTGTTAATCAATATTTTCGACTTTAGAAAAAATATTTCAACATTTCCTGCAGTCAATGTAAAAAATAATAAATATATTAATGAAAATTTTACTCATAAAAACAAGAAATTAGTTATTATTTTGGATGAAATGTCTGGTATCAATAGTTTAGAATCAAGCTATCCTTTGGGTTTAAAATTCAATAAGAAAATAGAAACTTTATTTAATAAATACGAATTTGCTTATTATGTTAATGCACGTTCAGTTTCTATACAAACTGAAATATCTATACCTACAATGTTAAACTTTATTTATACCGAAGATGAAATTTCTGCTTACAAAAGGTTACATGAACAGAATCCTAATTCATTAATAAAAAAATCAAAAAATTATTTCTCTGATAGACAAATTATTTTAAATAAATTTTTTGATAATGAAAATAATATTGTCGTTTACCAGACTTTGGCTATTGATTTTTGTGACCATGAAAAAGTTATTAAATGTTATCAATATAACCCTTTTGACCGAGACTATGAATATTTAGAAGGATTTAATAACAATTTTTTATCTAGATCTCTATCTGCTTATAAAAATAGTTTAACAATTATTGGGCAGGTTTTGATGAGAGTTGGAATTAAATTTAATATTGCTGATAATTTTTTAGATCCACATGGTAGCAAAGCTGCTTTTCCTTATTTGCTAAAAAAAATTGAAAATGGTTTAAAATTAGAAAAAGCCAACCTTTTTTTTGTTCATTTCTTGGTACCTCATACCCCTTATTCATTTGATAAAAGTTGTAAATATAAAGGATCAATAGAAAGTCAAGGATATATTTTTCGGTTTGATTTTCAAAATGATGAAGAACGAATTGTCCAGCATAATATAGAAAGAAATTGCGTAGTTGATTACCTAGATATTTTTTTAGAAAATTTGAGAAAAAATGAATATTGGGGAAATTTAGAAATATTTTTACTCTCTGATCATGGTTCACGTATACTCCATCAAAACAAAAATGCGTACGTTTCTATTTTTGCAGCAAAAACAAGAAATATTTCTCCAGGCTTAAAAGAAGATAAAGAAACAATTAACTATTTATTTCATAAGTTAAATAATTAAATTAACGCTTTAATCAGCTTTTTTTTGGAAAAGTACTGTGAAAAAAGTCCTTAAAATAATGTATAAATCAAACATTATAGTCCAATTTTTAATATAATATAAATCATGTTGAATACGTTTATCCATAAGCTCTATATTTTTTGAGCCTCTAAGACCGTTCACTTGTGCCCATCCTGTTAAGCCAGGAGGACATTTGTGTCTCTGCATAAAATTTAATATTTCTTTAGAGTAATGTTTTGTTTGATCAAGTGGATGAGGCCTTGGTCCAACAATTGACATTCGACCTTGTAAAACATTTAAAAATTGAGGAAGTTCATCGATGCTAAATCTTCTTATGAATCTACCAACTTTTGTAATTCTTTTATCGCCAGATATAACCTGTCCATCAATATTTCTTTTATTTAAGGTACGAATTTTAGTAATATAAAATGTTTTTCCATCCCATCCTGTCCTTTTTTGTTTAAAAAATAAGGGAAATCCGTCTTCCAATAAGACAAAAAAACAAGATAAAACAATTATTGGAAAAGAAATAATTAAAAAAATTATAGAAAGTATTTTATCAATTATATTTTTAATTAACAAATTAATTCCATAAAAAGGCGAGAAAGAAACATTATAAAAATCAAATCCAGATTCACTATCTAATCCTTCTATAAACTTAAATTTTGACTCGGGTGAAACTAAACGACAATCAACAGAAAAATTTAAAAATCTATCAATTAATTTTTCAATATACGGTTGATTTTTATTTGATGATATTAGCCATACTTGTCCGATAAAATGATGACTTAAAATATAATTAAGATCATCAGATAATTGAACTAATGGTATCGGAAAATATTCTTTATGTGTTTCATCTTTATCGGTTAAAATAGCACATTTAATTACAGAGTTACTTTTTTCTTTTGGAAATTTTTTTATAACTGTATTACAATTTTCAAAATCTCCAACTAGAAGTACATTTCTTTGAATAATATTTTGTGTAATTAAAGTGAAATAAAACTTATCAAAAATAATTTTCAATATAAAAATTGAAAATAAAGAAAAAACAAAATTAGAAAACAACCAAAATCGTGAATAATTATTTGTTACCTTAAATATTGTAGTTAACACTATGCAAATGATGAGCGTTTGGATTAATAAAATAAATTCGATCCTAAAAAATTGTACAGCTCCAATAATATATCTATTGTCTTTTATTTTGATTAGTGCTGAAATCCAAAAAATAAATATAATCAAAACTGTCCCAGTCATATAGTCTTCTGGTAACAAAAATGTTCCGTTTCCAAAATAATAAGAAACCATTGAACTCAAATATAAAAAAATTCCTAATATAATAAAATATAATTGAATAAAAATTTTATCATTTCTCTGAAAAATTTTTTCTAGTAATAACATTTTGTAAAATTAGTAATTATAAGACAGCTTTATCATTTTACTTTAAACCAACGACACTTTTTGTGATAAACTTTGCTATTAATCTTATATAAAAAATCTACTTTAATAAAAAGAGAACTATGAATAAGATTTATATTTTTTATAGTAGCCGCCATATTGATAGTAACCATAATAACTGGCCTTTGTAGTATCTAAATCATTAAATATTATACCATCAATCTTTACATTTACATTTTTTAGTTTTTTTAGAGCTGATCTAATCCCAGCTAATTTTGTATATCTTGACCTTGCAATAATTATGTTATGGTCAGTTGCCTGGCTTATAAATAGAGTGTCACTAACCGGTTGGATTGGTGGAGTGTCTAATACAATATAATCATAATTTTGTTTTAGGTGATCAAAAAAATCTCTTAATTTTTTTGGAGTTGTCAAATCAGTTAAATCTGATCTTCTTGCCCCTGAGGTCATTAAATCTATGTCTGATCCTGGAATATTTACAATTGTATCAGAAAATTGAACTTCACCCTGAATTAAATCACTGAAACCTGCTCTTTTTATTTCATCTTTACTTATCAAGTTTAATACAGAAGGTCTTCTAATATCGGTTTCAATCAAAAGAACTTTTCCAATTTTAGAAAATGCCAAACTTGTATTTAAGGCTATGGTTGTTTTTCCTTCACCAGAATAGGTTGACGTTAATAAGATTGACTTTGCTTTCTGAAACTTAGCAATCATGAGTGTTCGTAAAGTTCTAATTGATTCTGAAAATTCAGAATTAACATCTTCTAGAAATATTTGGGATAGATGATACCCTTTATCTATTTTTTTAACACTTGGTAAAGTTGATAATATTGGAATATCCAACGCATCAAGGTTTGAAGGCTCAACTACTGCATTTCTATTAAATTCAAAATAAGCCAACAAAGAATATAGTCCAAATACAGAAAATAAATAGAACATAAATGTTATCTGAGAAATATTTGGAGATATCGGACTAGCAGGCAATAGTGCAGCTTGAATTACCTTTACATTAGAAGACTGTAATTCTTTTACCTCATCTGTTTCTTTCATTCTTTGTAAAAATGTTTCATAAATTTTACTAGTCAATTCAACTTCTCTTACATATTTTTGTAAATGTGATTCATTAATTTCAAGATCTTGCAAATCTTTTTTTGCCTCAGCTAATTCATCTTTACTTGCTTTGATAAAATTTTTAAGATTAGCTAATTCAAATGCTGCTGCAGCAATATTTTCATCTAAAATTTCTTCGAGTCTATTTTCTAGATTTTGTTTTGTCTTAAACATTTTCTTTACCTTGGGGTGTTCGTCTTTATAAACAATTTGTAACGCTTCAATATTGTTATTAGTAGCATTGATATTAGTTCTGATAGCATCAACTTCTTTTTTATTTCTCAAATCGGCGATGGCTAACAATTCATCGACATTTCCTTCGGCAAGCTTTACAGCGGTTAAATCATTTTCTTTTTTTTGTAATTCTCTATTAGCCTCTAAGATTCTTTTAGAAACCGATTTAATCTGATCTTTCTTCAAAACCTTAATATCTCCCATATCGGTTAAATTATTTTCTCTTTTATAACTTAATAAATTTTGCTCAGCCTTCTCCATATTTATTAAGAGTTCTGATAATCTAAGATTAATTTGTTTGTTTGCATATGCTGTTACAGCAACTTTTGTATCTACATCATATTTTAAATAAGCTTCAATAAGTTGTTCTAATGTGAATTTCGCAAGTTTTGGGTCGCTTGATTTGAATGAAAGTTCAACCACATCACTATTTCTAATATGTTTAACCTCCAAATTTGATTTAATATAATTTTTTATACTTTTTTTACTGGAAAAATTTTTGTTATCTATGTTGCTACTGCGCACTTTTTGAAATACAAATTTTTTGAAAGCTTTTATATTTCTTGAAACAAACCGATCAGGTATTTTAATATATAATTCTCTTATAGCTTTTACTATTTGTTCATCTAATAAAATTGAACTGATAACTTCATCACTTTTTATAATTTGAATTTGATTGTTAATATGATTATAAGAAGTACCAAACGTTGTGCTTCGAGCGTTATAAACTTCGTCAATATCAA
>AZYB01000025.1 GCA_000513055.1 alpha proteobacterium SCGC AAA288-N07 | reverse complement strand
TCTATAGGTTTTGGTGCAATACTTGGATTAAAGTACGCTCGACCAACTACATAAACCATATAAAAGCCCGCTAATAAAAATCCTGGAATAATCGCTGCAGCATAAAGTCTTAACACAGATAACTCTGCTATGGCCGCATAAACGATAAGCATAATGCTAGGAGGAATTAAAATTCCTAAAGTTCCCCCTGCACAAATAACTCCTGAAGCAAATCCCCGATGATAATTAGCCTTGACCATAGCTGGGAAAGCCAACAATCCCATCAAGGTAACCACCGCTCCAATAATTCCACTCGCTGTCGCAAAGATTGCACAAGTAGCTAAAGCTGCAACTGCCATTGAACCTGGAAGATGGCGGGTGGCTAATTGCAAACTAAAAAATAATCGATTGACGATATTCGCCCTTTCAACCACGTAACCCATAAACAAAAATAAAGGTATGGCAACAAGTATATCACTTTCCATAACGGAATATGTGTTCTGATTGAGAAGATAAAAAATTTGGTTATTGAGTAAATTATCTGCTTGAAAATAAGCGTAGTATCCAAAACCAACGCCCATCGAAACAAGGGTAAATGCTATCGGAAATCCCAATAGGACAAGAAAAATAAAAGTCGAAAGCATGAAGATAGCAACCTGCGGATCCGTCATTTAATTTCCTTTTCCTAATGCTTCTTTTCGTCTTTGCTCTTCTTGTTGTTGTTTGATTAAATCTTCTTCTGTTTCTCTGACATCTTCATGTCTTTTCATCCACTGACCATTCTTGATACACAAAATACATCTCATACATTCAGATATTCCTTGAATAATTAACAGTCCTCCAGCAAGTGGAATAAGCGATTTAAAATAATAGATTTGAATTCGTGCAGGGCTGTTCCAACTTACTTCCTTATATCTCCATGAATCTGATGCAATCTCATAGCCAAACCAAAATAGAGCCAACATTCCAGGAAAAAAGAAAAATATATAAAGTATTAAGTCTAACCATGCTTGAGTTCGAACTGGAAACAATCGATATAAAACATCACCCCTAACATGTGCGTCTTGTGCTAAAGCATAAGGACCTGCCATTAAAAACAGTCCTCCATACATTTGAACCATCATATCAAAAACCCAAACTGTAGGAGCGTTCAATACGTATCGTACAAAAACTTCATAGGTTACAGATAGTGTTAAAACAAGAATACACCAACCAAAAGCTCTTCCTATCCATATGTTTAGACTTTCAAAAAAATAGATATACTTTTGCATGTCCCCCAATCTTGATCAAAAAATCTAATATAAAACCTAACAAAACTCAATAAAAAAGGGCGACATTAAAAAAGTCGCCCTTATAATTTATTTAACTTAAAAATTTAAATTGCTTTAGTTGGTTCTCCAAAGTGATGTCTGTATGCCATTCCATAATCAGGTGAATTAAGCAATAAGTATGCCATAACTTTTTTAGCATATCCCATTTGCGATTCCACAACTTTTTTGAAAAATGGATCTGTCTTGTTGAACTTTTTCACTATCACGTCCCAAGCTTTCAACTGATCTTGCATGATACTATCTGGTGTACGATAAATATTAACACCAAGCTTGTTTTTCAATTTAACAAGGTCATCAGCGTACCTTAAAGTATTATGCCAGAAGAAATTTGAGTTTTCAGCTTCTGAAGCATACTCAAGAATTTTTTGTAATTCTGGAGCAAGACCGTCAAACTTCTTTTTGTTAAATGTGATCTCAAATGCCTCTTGTGATTGATGAAAACTTGCTAAGTGATAATGTTTTGATACATCTTGCATACCAAAGTCACTATCAGATGTTGGGTTATTAAACTCAGCAGCATCAATTAAACCACTTTTCATTGCAGGTTGAATTTCTCCACCTGGTAATTGAACTACTGACATTCCCATTTCACCAAGAACGTCTGCAGCTAATCCCACAGTACGATATTTCAANCCTTTCATTTGAGAAGCATCTTTGATTTGTTCTTTAAACCACCCTAGCGGTTGAGCTGGCATTGGACTATTAAAGAAACTAACAAGGTTTAATCCTAAGTTACCCATCAGTTCATTAAATAGTTGCATACCACCACCGTACTGTATCCATCCTAACAACTCTTGAGCACTCCAGCCCCAACAAGGGCCAGTTCCAAAAAGTGATGCAGATGCAGCTTTACTATACCAATATGCTGGAACATAATGAGCTCCATCTAGAACTCCTCTGTGAACAGCATCTTGCATTTGACTTGTTTTCACTACAGAATTTACAGGTAAAAGATCGATTTTCAATTTACCGCCCGACATTTCATTAACCCTTTGAACGTAGGCCTGAGCATTCTCTAGGAAAATTCCACCACCCCATGCAGCTTGTACTTTCAATGTTGTTGCAGCAGAAGCAATATTAGGCATTGCCAATGTTGCAGCAGCAGCAGCACTAGTTACAGCGGCAGCTTTAAAGAACTTACGTCTTGAAGGAGTCTTTACTCCTTTTAACGTTTTAATTTTTTTTGACATCAGTTCCCCTCCTATTTTGTCATTTAGTTAATTAACTTTACTGAATTAAAGCATATCTCTTTATTAGAGTCTTTCTAATAAATATATAAAAAGTAGTGATAACTATTAGATATAAAAAATAAATACAACTTTTCGTTGTATTTACTATTTGAAAAAAATGTTCTGGGATTGATATCTATTTAAAGAAAGTTACGATCAATACACATTGCTATACCCATTCCACCTCCAATACACAAAGTAGCTATTCCTTTTTGTACTTTTCTTTTTTGCATTTCATGTATCAGCGTTACCAATATTCTAGCTCCAGAGGCTCCGATGGGATGCCCAAGTGCAATCGCTCCACCATTTACATTAACTTTATCAATGCTCCAACCCATTTCTTTATTTACCGCAATAGCTTGAGCTGCAAATGCTTCGTTAGATTCAACTAAACCTAATTCATTTTTATCCCATCCAGCTTTTTTAAGTGCGAGTCTGGATGCTGGGATAGGTCCTGTTCCCATAATTGAAGGATCCACACCACTTTGTGCCCAAGAAATAATTTTAGCTAATGGTTCGATATTCTTTTTTTTGGCCATTTCGGCTGTCATTAAACAAACTGCAGCAGCGCCATCATTAATACCTGATGAATTTCCTGCGGTAACAGTACCATCTTTTTTAAATGCTGGTTTTAATGTTGCTAATTTTTCAACCGATGATTCTGCCTTTGGAAATTCATCTTTATCAAAAATAATATCTTTGTCTATTTCTACAGGAACAATTTCCTTCACAAATTTTTTTTCTTTAATCGCTTCAATAGTTTTTCTTTGAGAATCGGCCGCAAAAATATCTTGTTCTTCTCGCCTAATTTTAAATTTCTCTGCAACATTTTCAGCGGTTATTCCCATATGATATTGATTATAAACATCCCATAATCCATCAATAATCATTGTGTCATTCATTTTATCATTGCTTATTTTTTTATCTTTACGAATATTGATAGAGTGGGGTGAATTACTCATACTTTCTTGACCCCCGGCAATTATTATTTTGCCATCCCCACACTTCACAGAATTATATCCCAAAGCAATAGATGCTAATCCTGAACCACAAACTTGATTTACTGTTGTATTAGTCGTTTCATTTGGAAGCCCCGCAAAAATGCTTGATTGTCTTGCAGGATTTTGTCCGACTCCAGCAGTTAATACTTGACCCATGTATACCATATCAACTTCTTCTTTTTTAAGATTGGAATTCTCAACACATTTTTTTATCACAACAGAACCAAGCTCTGGTGCTGTTTTTAAAGATAAAGACCCATTGAATGAACCGATCGCTGTCCTAAATGCGCTTGTAATTACTACATCATTATCCTTCATAATTTTTTTCTTATCTTTAATTAGTTTACCATATTTTTGCAATGACCAGTTTTAAAGTACTCCTCGATATTATTTATTGCTAAATCTGCCATTGCAATTCTAGTTTTTTTGGTAGCACTACCCAAATGAGGTAAAATAAAAACATTGGGTTGATTTAAATAGCCGGGATGCATGTTTGGTTCACCTTTATAAACATCCAAACCTAAAGCAAAAATTCTTCCACTTATTAATGCTTTAACCGTTGCCTCGTCATCTATCATATCACCTCTAGCACTGTTAGTGATAATGGCTCCTTCAGGGAAAAATTTTAAAGTTTTTTTATTTATTATGTTTGTAGTTTCTGGTGTTGCTGGACAATTAATTGATAAAATATCTGATACAGAAAACAAACTCTGAATACTGTCATGATAATTTGCTCCAGCTTCTAAATCAGTTTTCAATCTTGATCTATTATGATAATGAATTTGCATTCCAAATGCTTTTGCTCTTAAGGCAACTGCTCTACCAATTCTTCCCATTCCTAGAATCCCCAATCTTGAACCCTCGAGTTGTTTACCTATCAAAAAATCAGCAGACCATTTCCAATTTTTATTTCTTGCCCATTTTATTCCTTCAGAGGCTCTTCTTGCTGCACCAAGAATTAGTAACATGGCAATTTCCGCTGTAGCAGACGTTAAAACATCAGGCGTGTTAGTTACAATAATATTTTTTTCTTTTGCTGCTTTTATATCAATATTACCAAAGCCAACCGCAAAATTAGATATAATTTTTACTGAATTAGAAAGTTTATTAATTGTGAATTCATCAATTTTATCTACTATTGAGCTTAATATAGCATCACAGTCTTTGCTTAATTCTATTAATTTATTTTGTGAATAAATTTCATTATTTAAATTTAATTTAACATTCCAAAGTTTAGACATTCTATCTTCATTCAATTTTAATAACTTGGTTGTAACTAAAACTTTCTTCATAATTTTGATAGAATTTTTGGTTTTGGACCACCTGTATACCAATCAATTAGTTCTGCAGTATGTAAAATTGGAATTTTTGTACCATTTGAAATTTGGATTATGCAGCCAATATTACCTGTAGAAATTATGTCAGGTTTGACTTTTTCAATATTTTGTACTTTTTTCTTAAGTAGCTTATCTGCAATTTCGTTCTGTAACATATTATATGTTCCAGCTGAACCACAACAAATATGCCCATCTGGAATTTCAATAACATCATTTCCTGTTTTTTTTATTAAATTCATTGGATCAAAATGGATCTTTTGCCCGTGCTGCATAGAACATGCGGAATGATATGCAATTTTAAAATTTTTACTTTTTTTAATTTCTTTAAATTTAAGTTTTAAATTTTCAGTTAAAAACTCAGAAATATCTTTTGTCAGTTCTGAAATTTTTTTTGCTTTTTTTTTCAGTTCTTTATTATCTCTAAAAATAAATACGTAATCCTTTAAAGTGGTGCCACATCCAGATGTATTAGAAATAATTGCATCGAGGCCATTATTTAAGTATTCGTCATACCAAATATTTATATTATTTATAAAATTTTTATGAGCTAAGTTTTCTTTTCCTAAATGGTGATTTAAAGACCCGCAGCATCCTATTTTTTTTGGAATCACCACCTCTACTCCATGTCGGTTAAGTAGTCTAATAGTAGCTTCATTAATTTGTGGAGAAAGTGTTCTTTGCACACAACCGGATAAAAGTGCAACTCTAGCAATTTTTATTTGACCTTTTGCTGGGTAAATTTCTTTTTCTATCATTTTTTTTTTTGGAAAATTCGATGGCATTAAAGTAATCATTTTATTTATTTTTTTTGGAAATAAAAATTTAATTGGTTTTAAAAATCTTAAAAAATATACTGAGAGTCGAAATAAATGCTGATTGGGTAGTATTATTGAAAGTAAATTTCTAATTTTTTTATCCCAAAAAGGTCGCTCATAATTCTTTTCGATATAATTTCTTCCATGATCAATAAGGTGCATATAGTTAACATCAGAGGGACATGTGGTCATACAACTATAACATGATAAACATCTATCAATATGTTTAACAATATTTGCTGATGGCTTTTTTTCATTCTCCAACATATCTTGTATTAAGTAAATTCTTCCCCTAGGGCCATCTAGTTCATCACCTAACAATTGGTATGTGGGACAGGTAGCGTTACACATACCACAGTGGACACATTTTCTAAAAATTTTTTCTGAAGACTTATTATTTTTATCTTTTAATTGATTTTCAGTAAAATTAGTTTGCATTAAATACTCCTGTACATTTTGCCAGGATTAAATATCCTTTTAGGGTCAAAACTTTCCTTAATTTTTTTTGATATATTTAATCTCATCTCGTCAATTGTAAAAATATCATTTAATGGAGTAGAATTTTCGGAATTTTTAATAACAGTAAGATAACCACCTAGTTTTGTAATATAATTTTTAATACTTAATAACTTTTCTTCACTCATATCTGATATTTCAATCCAAAATAATGAACCACACCAATCAATATAATATTTGTAACTATGGTCTAAGTATTTCATTAAATTAATACACTTTGAAGGGGGTATTACAACTCTCACAAGAGTATTTTTAGTATTTGAAAATATTTCCAAATTATTGATCCTTTCCCAAAACAATAATGATTGGTGAACATCTAAAAGAGATTTTTTTTTATTTTTAAGATCCATTTCAATGGTTAAATCTCTTATTCTTTCATCAATTGATTTTTTTGATCCTTCCATTCTTAACGCTAAAAAAGGTCCTTCATTTTTGAGATCATTAAACTTAAATATTTTTTTTCGATTTTGAATATATTTTTTATTAGCTGGTTCAATTGGAATAAATACTGAACCTGATATCTCATTACTTGAACTTTGAATATTATTAAATAATTTTGCTATTTCTTCTTTACTATCTTCATGAATTACCAATGTACTACTAGAATCTTTTGTTGGAAGTACCTTAAAGGTGATCTCTGTTAATGCAATAAGTGTTCCGAAAGATCCCGTAATTAATTTGGAAAGATCATAACCTGTAACATTTTTTACAACCGTTCCACCCGATTTTATTATATCACCTTTGCCATTAACTCCCCTAAATCCTAAAACATGATCTCTAACACTTCCAGATTTAAACCTTCTAGAACCTGAAAAATTACATGAAAGATAACCAGCGGCAATACTTACCCAATAATTCTGCATTTTCTCTTAACAGACTAGCTATCGACCTTAAGTATTTAGCTCTTTCTTTTGGAAATAACTTTGACCACCCTCCTTCTTCAAAGGCTTCGTGTGCTGATCGAACAGCTTTGTCTACATCTTTGGCGCTAGCTTCTGGAACTACAGCCCACGGTTCATTGTTTTCTGGATTTAGACTTTCAAAAGTTTTTTTATTCTCTGCACCAACCCACTCTCCGTTGATGTACATTTTATATTCTTTAAGTTTAGACATTATTGTCGTCAATAAATTTTTTAAAAGTTATATTAACATGATCTCTAACACTTCCAGATTTAAACCTTCTAGAACCTGAAAAATTACATGAAAGATAACCAGCGGCTGTACCTTTATTGCTTTTTGAAGAAACAATGTATCCAAAATCAATTGGTTCAAAAGCTAGTTGCTGTTTATTTTCTTTTAAGGTTTCTTCAATTTCTGTTATCGGAGTACAAGCTTTTACTTTTATATAAAGTTCTTCTGGTAAATATTCAACAATTCCAGATAATTTTGAAAGATCCAGTATTTTTGCACATTGTAATTTATTGCCTATAAAATTTTTTGAGTTTGAGCCTATAATTTCAATTGGAAGATTTTTTTTATAAAGATCTTTTACAATTTGAGAAACCTTTGCTTCGTTTTCAGGCCTTAAAATATAGTCAGAATCTTGGGAGATCTGGGAATTTTTCTTCACCTCGATGGACATGGACTCTTCCTTCCTCCGCACACTTCCTTAGTATTGGATAAACTTTTCCTGGATTAAGCAGATTTTTTTCATCTAAAGACTTTTTAATTTTAAGTTGTTGTTGAATATCATTATCATTAAACATTTCGCACATTAACTCTCTCTTTTCTATCCCGACTCCATGCTCTCCCGTTAATACCCCACCAACTTTAACACAATATTTCAAAATTTCCGCTCCAAACTCTTCAGTTTTTCTAAGTTCTTCTTTGTTGTTAGCATCAAACATTATAAGAGGATGCAAGTTGCCATCCCCTGCATGAAATGCATTTGCAACTGGTAAATTATATTTTTTTGATAATCGATTTATTTCTTTTAGAACCTCTGAAAGTTTACCTCTTGGTATTGTTCCATCCATACAATAATAATCTGGGGCCATTGCTCCACAGGCTGGGAATGCCGCTTTTCGACCTGCCCAAAATGCTAACCTTTCTTTTTCATTTTGGCTTGTTCTTATACTTGTGGAATTATTTTTTTTCGCAATATCGCTGACTTTATTTATGAGCTCATTAACTTCTGAATTTGTTCCATCTAACTCAACAATCATCAAAGCTTCTGCATCTCTAGGATNCCCTGCTTTACAAAAATTATCTGTAGCTTCAATTAAAGCTTTATCCATTATTTCCATGCCCGATGGAACAATGCCAGTAGAAATTATCTCTGAAACACAATTTCCTCCATCTTCTATTGTAGGAAATCCTATTAAAGCTGCTTTAACAGTTTGTGGTTTTTTTAAAATTTTTACAGTTACCTCCGTAATCACTCCCAGTAATCCTTCAGAGCCTCAAATTAATCCTAATAAGTCATAACCTTCCTGATCAAGAGTTTTGCCGCCTAACTTGCAAATCGTTCCATCCATTAAAACCATCTCCACACCTAAAATATTGTTTGTCGTAGTTCCATATTTTAAAGAATGAACGCCTCCTGAGTTTTCCGCTACATTCCCACCAATTGAACATGCCAGCTGACTGGAAGGATCGGGAGCATAGTAAAATCCTTTATGTTGTACTGCATGAGTAATGGATAAATTTGTAACTCCTGGCTGGGCAACAACACATTTATTATCAAAATCAATTTCTAAGATTTTGTTAAATTTTCCAAGTCCTAAAAGTATTGCATCCTGCAAGGGTAGTGCACCACCAGATAATCCTGTGCCTGCGCCTCTTGGTATAATTTTTATTATTTCATCATTACAATATTTTAAGATTTCACTTACTTCTTCAGTATTTTCTGGAAGAACAACCACAAGAGGTTTTTGTTTATAAGCTGACAATGCATCAGTTTCGTAAGGTTTAATTTCATCATTATGGTCTAGAACATTTTCTGGCTTTGTTATTTTTTTTAATTTTCTAATAATTTTATCTCTATTTGAAATTATTGATTTATCTATTTTTGGTAAAGTTAATTCAGACATATCTGATAAATATTAGCCTAACATATTATTAATTTTTTCTAAAGCCTTGGAAATATTGTCTTTTGAAGTTGCAAAATTTAATCTTACGTTATCTGTGGCAAATTTTCCAAATGCAGTTCCGGGAATCATAGCAACTCCAGCTTCTTGTAAACATCTTTCTGTAAATTTTTCACCATTCATTCCGGTTCCTTTGATATTAGGAAATACAAAAAAAGATCCGCCAGGTAAACTACATTCAACACCTTTTAAACTTCTTAATCCATCCACAATAAACTTTCTTCTTATAGTAAATTCCTTCATCATATCTTTAAGATGATCTTCGGGTCCTTCTAATGCTGCAATCGCACCATATTGAGCCGCAGTATTCACACATGAATGATTGTTTACGCAAAATTTAAATACATGTTCTGCTAAATTTTTTGGCCATACACCCCAGCCTAAGCGCCATCCTGTCATAGCATAAGTTTTACTCCACCCATTAAGTACAATAAGTCTGTCATAAAGATCAGGATAATTAAAAAAAGTTGGAATTTCTTTATTATCAAAAATAAGTCTATCGTAAATTTCATCACATAAAATTGCTACATGAGGAAAGTTTAACAACCCTTCTGCTAGCTTATCAATTGTATTTTTTTCAGTGAAACTACCCGTAGGATTATGTGGATTGTTTAAAATTATTAATCGGGTATTTTCATTAATCAAAGGTAAAATTTTATTAGGGTTAAGTAAAAAATCTTTATTTTCAGTTAGATTAAACGGAACTGCTTTAGCCCCTGTATAATTAATCATTGATTCGTAAATTGGAAAGCCTGGATCAGGATATATAATTTCTGCACCTGGTTCCCCAAAAAAAGAGATGGCATAGTGCATAGTAGGTTTACCGCCTGGCATAACAACTATTCTTTCTGGATCAATAGTGGCATTATATAATTTTTTGATTTTTCTACTTACTGCTTCTCTGCATTCAATGATTCCATTTGGCAGTGTATAGCCGTGATGGCCATCTTTTAGAGCTTGAATTGTAGCTTCAACCGCGTGTTTTGGTGATTTAAAATCAGATTGTCCTAAACTTAAATCTATAATTTTTTTTCCTTGTTTTGCTAATTTTTTTGTTTTGGCAAAAATATTGTAGACTGCTTCAGTGCCAAGTCTATTTACATTCTTAGCAATTTTCATTTTTTAGTTTTTTCTAAATACTACTTTAGATCTGTTAAGTTCTTTAACGGATCTACAGCCCATTAATATCATGCCGCGTTCTATTTCAGATTTCATTTTTTGTAATATTGACGCAACGCCATTTTGTCCACCAGCTCCTAGTGCAAACAAATATCCTTTGCCAAAGCTACATGCTTTTGCTCCAAGAGCTAAAGCTTTTAAAACATGAGTTCCTCTTCTAATACCACCATCTAGAATTACTTCTATTTTATCTCCAACTGCATCTACAATCTCTGTTAGCTGGTCAAAAGGTGCTCTAGAACCATCTAACTGTCTTCCACCATGATTTGAAATCATTATTGCACTTGCTCCAATGTCAATTGATTTTTTTGCATCTTCAACTGACATAATGCCTTTGAGTGCAAACGGTTTACCCCATTTTTTTATACAGTATTCTGCATCTTTCCAATTCATAGATCGATCAAACTGTTCATTAATATAACCCATTACTGATCTATCAATACTACTTCCTTTTTCTGTTGCATGCACAATATTTGATAATTTAAATTTTTCACGAAATAGATAATTAAGGCTCCACTCTGGATGTAAAGCAAAACTTAATAAACTTCTCAACGTTAATCTAGGAGGAGTACTAA
>AZYB01000024.1 GCA_000513055.1 alpha proteobacterium SCGC AAA288-N07 | reverse complement strand
AATTTTTTTCTTGATTTTGGGTAAGTTTATCACTTTTACGCATAGTTTCTGCTGTTTCAACTTTGGATTTATCAATTAATGCTGCAATTTGATCGGGATCAAAAAGATCCTCCTTTTCAAATTCTGAAGTTTGTTTTATTTCGGATTCAATTTTTTTTGGGTTTTGTTTTTTAGTTTCTATCTTTTTTTGTTTTTTTACGTCTTTAGGAAGCGGAATTGCATCAGGTTTTTCCTTTTTTACTACTTTTGGAGGAGCTTGTTCTGAAACTATTCTTTCTTTTTCTTTTTCTTTTTTAATTTTTTCTAAAAGCTTCCTAGCTTTAGAGGCATAAGGAATATTGGTAATGTCAGAAATTTGTATTAATTCGATGGATATAATTGGAGGTAAATCAACTGGTTTTCTTAACATATATGGAAAACTTATGGCCGTCAAAGTAATGATTATAATATGAAAAAATGTTGAAAAAAAAATACCTTTGGTCATTCATTAAATCAATGATTTATCTTTGTTTATAAGGTTCGGATATCAGCGCTACCTTAGTAAAACCTGAACCAGACAGCATACCCATAACCTCTAAAACTCTTCCATAGTTTATCGTTTTGTCTCCCCTAACATAAATTCTGGTATCAGTTCTGTTTTTTGATATAGCTAATATTTTTGCTATTACCTTGTCATACTCAACTTGGTATTCCTGAATAAAAATTTCTCCTTTTGCATTAATTGACAAAGTTAAAGGCTCCTGATCTTCAGGTAAGGAGTCTGCGGAACTTTCTGGTAAATCTACTGGAACGCCAACAGTTAATAATGGTGCGGTCACCATAAATATAATTAACAAAACCAACATCACATCAACAAAGGGTGTAACATTGATTTCACTCATCGGTTCTGTATGTGAACGATTATATTTGAATGCCATATAATAAATTAGATGATTGATAAAAATCTTTTTGCAAAATTCTCTATTCTTCGTCCGTATATTCTAGAATCATTATTAAACTTATTGTACGCCATCACAGCAGGTATTGCTGCAAGCAAACCCAATGCTGTTGCAAATAATGCTTCTGCGATTCCTGGTGCAACTATTGCTAAACTTGTATTTCTAGATATCGCTATTGATTGAAAAGAGTTCATGATACCCCAAACTGTTCCGAACAATCCAATAAAAGGTGCTGTAGCACCTACCGTCGCCAAAAAAGAAAAATTTTTTTCAATAGATTGTATTTCTTGATCTGTTGAAATTTCTAAAATTCTCGTAACTCTTGCAGTTTGGATATCATTATTTTTAGATTTTGATTTAATTAATTCAGCCATAGCAGATCGAAATATATTTGCTATAGGGTCTTTAGTTTTACTTGGAAGACTTTTATAAAAACTTTCTGCAGATCTTGAACTCCAAAATTTATCTTCAAAAATTGTAGAACTTTTTTGAATTCTTTTAAAAAGTTTATATTTATCAAATATTAATGCCCAAGAATAAATCGAAGCTAAAATTAAAATAATAATTACACTTTTTACGACAATGTCTGCCCTTAAAAAAAGATTTATTAGTGAAAAATCTGTTGAACTGGTTAGTCCAGCCGCCTGTGTTGCTATTTCTGCTTCCATTGAAATTAATTTGCACTAAAATGTGTCATGAATTTGTCAACTTTCTTTAAATAAATTTATATATTCTGTGTTTCTTCAAAATATTTAGCAATTAATATTGAATCTGCTTTATTCGAGTCTTTTTTTCTTGATATTTTTGATGAAATATATGGAAATATTTCAATAACTTTGGTGCGACTAGCATCTTTATTTGTTTTGATTAGATTAAAATATTTTTTCCACTTTACTGGTCTTACAAAATAAATCGGTAATTTTAATGCTGCACATATTCCTTTTAATACACCAAATGATTGCCCAAAATTAAACATGCTTGTTACTCCCTGTCCTGGCATTGCTGTTACATGTTCAACAACAACTTTTGCTTTATTTTCGTTATTTAAATCTTTTAGAAGAATATTGGTTACCTCTGCGCCATTGACTTGTCTCTTATTTTTTTTTCCATCTATCATTGTTGGCATTTCGTAAACTTCTAAAATCTTTCCTTCTTTTAAAACACAAATTGCTCCACTTATACCGGGGTCTATTCCAAAAATTATCATCAGTTAATTTAGTTTTTTTTCTTTTAAATTTGTATAAACATTTTGTACATCTTCATCATTTTCTAGAGATTCTAGTAAATTAAGAGCAGATTTATATTGATTTTCTTTTAAGTCTAATTGATTCAAAGGATACCATTCAATCCCTGAATGGATAATATTATTAACTTTTTTTTCAATTGCTGTTTTAACTTTGTAAAATTTATCTCTAGAACAAAATATTTCATGAAAGTTTTTATCTGAAATATATTCATCAGCTCCTAATTCAACAGCAAATTCTAATATTGATTCATCAGAAATATCTTTTTTTTCAATTTTAATAATTCCTAATTGTTTAAAATTGTGTGAAGCAACCCCCGTTGTGCCAAGAGTGCCACCATGTTTTTGAAAAATTGTTCTAATATTTGAAACAGTTCTGTTTTTATTATCGGTTAAACTTTCAACTATAATAGATATTTTTCCTGGACCCATGCCTTCATATCTATACGCTTCATAATTGCTATTTTTTCTATCCTCAGATTTGCTAATGGCTTTTGCAACATTTTCTTTAGGCATATTAGCCGATCTGGCTAATTGAATTGCAGATCTTAACCGGGGATTCATATTTGGATCTTTGTCACCTAACTTAGCAGCAACTGTAATTTCTTTTGAAATTTTAGAAAAAATTTTTGACCTTTGTTTATCTGCTCTTCCTTTTTTATGTTTAATACCAGCCCAATGTGAATGTCCAGCCATATTAATTCACTTCTTTTAATACACCACCAAAAAGAAATTGTTTTACCGACGTAGCTAAACCAGTATTTACATCTGCCTCGACTATTATCCCAGACAATGTTGCCTTGCCTAGTGAAGGAAAATGTTTTCTAGCTTCTTTATCATTAAAGAATTTTTTTAGTGAATTTATTTTATTCATACCAATTACTGAATTATAATCCCCACACATTCCAGCGTCACTTTGATAGGCTGTACCATTTTCTAAGACTCTATAATCAGATGTTGGTACATGTGTATGGGTACCAACAACCAATGTTACCTTTCCATCTAGATAGTGTCCCATTGCCATTTTTTCACTTGTTATTTCTCCATGAAAATCTACTACAATAAAATCCGCATCTTTTTTAAGTTTAAATTTATTAAATATTTTTTCTGTTGTTTTAAAAACATCTTCACATTTTTTCATAAAAATATTTCCCATCAAATTTAATACTGCTATTTTTTCTCCCGATGAAGCTCTATAAATTTCAAAACCTTTACCTGGTGTACCTTCAATTAAATTTTCCGGTCTTAAAAGTCTTTTCTCTCGTGTTATATGTTCTATTGTTTCTTTTTGATCCCAAATGTGATTACCACTTGTAATTACATCGACTCCAGCATTAAACAAGTCTTCCGCAATTTTTTCAGTAATTCCAACTCCTGAATCTGCAGCATTTTCTCCGTTTGCTATTACAAAATTTATTTTATTTTTTTTTTTAATTTCAGGTAAATAACTTTTTACAGACTTGCATCCAGAAGGCCCTAACACATCACCCAAAAATAAAATTTTCATTAGTCTTTTTATAAATTAAATTTCTCTCCGTTAAAATGCAATCTAAATTATAATCATATTGATTTGTAGAAATAATAGAAGCCTCTTGAAAAGAAAAAGCTATTCCAATAGTTAATATCCTTTTATTAACTGATAATTTTTTCAAAGCCCTATCATAATAACCTTTTCCATATCCTATACGGTTCAAGTTTTTATCAAAAGCAGCTAGAGGGACTAAAATTATATCAGGCTTAAATGATATATTTTGTTTTTTAGGTTCTAAAATGCCATAGTTGTTTACATATAGTGGCTCACTTGGAATCCAATATTTAAAAACCATTTTATAATTTTTTTTAATTATCGGTAAACCAATCTTAAATTTTTTTTTTCTCGCTTGACTTAAAAAATCTAAAATATTTACTTCAAAATCAGAGGGATAATACCCTGCGATTGAAATTTTTTTTTGAGTATAATTTTTTTTTATTAAAATAAATATTTTTTCAAATGAAAAAAAAATTTTTTGCGAGTATAATTTTCTTCTTTTTTTAATAAATTTTAATCTTAAAAATGATTTATTATCCTGCATTTATTGCAGATTGTTATCTTTTGAGGAATTTTGAATAAATTTTTCTATAGATTCTGTGGTCATATCAAGCATCCTTTCATAAATATCATTATTTTCTTCAGCCATTATTTTAAATTTGTCTAAGCCCTCTTTTAATTTATCTATTTCTTTATCTTTATCTTCCTTATATTCTGTCACTAATGATTTTAGTTCTTTAAATTTTTCTGACAAATTCTGGAAATCCCTTTTCTTATACTCAATTTTTTTTATTAGATCGTAATATTCGTCCATAACTTTAATTGATGAAATTAATAAAAGTTTATTTTCACCTATGTTTCCTAATTTTGATTTTAATTCATTTAATTTTTTATTCAGGAGTCCAGTCAATTTTTTTAAATTTTCCTCTTGACCATCATCACAAGATAAAAGATAGTCTTTTCCATTAAATTTAATATTTACGTTTGCCATTTGTCAATTTCTTCAATCAAACTATCTGTTTCTTGATTCAACTCATCAACTTTTTTAGTAAATTTATTTTGATTTTCAAATTTTTTTATATTCTCTAGATTAATTTTTTCTAATTTATATTTTAGATTTTTATGTTCATTATTTAGATTTATAAATTTTTGCTGTAATTCTTCTTTTTCAATCTTTAATTGATTTTTTTGATCCTCTATATTTGAAAAATTTACACTTAAATCACCTAAGTTTAATTTTAAAGTTTTGAGTTTTAACAGTGCAGAATGCAATTTTTTTTCTTTTTCTTCTATATTTTTCATTTATAAGTTTCATCATATTATTGATTTGAACTAACCAAGTCTATATAGGTTTTAAAGTGAGCAACCGCTTAAGAGAATTATCCAACGCAATAAGATTCTTATCTATTGATGCGGTAGAAAAGGCTAATTCGGGTCACCCTGGTTTGCCAATGGGAATGGCAGATGTTGTGACAGTATTATTTAAATACTACTTAAGGTTTAATCCAAAAAATCCTAGTTGGATTAATAGAGATCGATTTGTGTTATCGGCTGGACACGGATCAATGCTTTTATATTCTTTGCTGTACTTAACGGGATACAAAAGTATTTCAATAAAGGACATTCAAAATTTTAGACAACTAAATTCTATTTGTGCAGGACATCCTGAATATATAAAAAATACTGGAATAGAAACTACAACAGGCCCTTTGGGTCAAGGTTTATCCAATGCCGTTGGTATGGCTATTGCAGAAGAAATATTGAAAAAAAAATTTGGCTCAAATTTAATTAATCACAAAACCTATGTGATCGCTAGTGATGGAGATCTAATGGAAGGAATAAGCCATGAAGCTATGAGTTTAGCTGGACATCTAAAACTTAAAAATCTTATAGTTTTTTTTGATAATAACAAAATATCTATAGATGGTTCAACGAAACTTGTAGTATCTGATAATTACAAAAAAAGATTTGAAAGTTATGGTTGGACTTTTCAAGAAGTGAACGGCCATAATGAAAAACAAATTTCAAGAGCTATTAAAAAAGTCTTAAAATCAAAAAAACCAAGTTTAATTTCTTGTAAAACAATAATTGGATATGGTTCTCCTAATAAATCAGGCAAGGAGTCTTCTCATGGAGCAGCTCTTGGAAATAAAGAGGTGGAGTTGGTTAGAAAAAAATTAAAATGGAAATATGGACCATTTGAAATTCCAAAAAAAATACTAAACGAATGGAGAGAAATTGGAAAAAGAGGAAACCTACAAGAAAAAAAATGGAATAGTATTTACAATAAAAAAGGAAAGAAAGTAAAAGATGAGTTTTCCAGAGTAATTAGTGGAAAATTACCCAAAAATCTTGACAAGATTATAGAGGAAGAAAAAAGAAAATTTTTTGATTTAAAACCAGCTATAGCTTCAAGAAAATCTTCTGCTTCAGTTCTGGAAGCTATTACAAATAATTTACCAGAATTGATTGGAGGATCTGCTGATTTAAGTGGTTCAAACAATACGAAAACTAAACACTCTACAATTATTAAACCTTCAAATTTTAAAGGAAATTATATTCACTACGGCGTGAGAGAACATGCTATGGCTGGAATTATGAACGGCTTGGCTCTTCATGGAGGCATAATACCTTTCGGTGGAACTTTTTTAATTTTTTTGGACTATTGTAAGCCTTCGCTAAGATTGTCGGCTTTTATGGGTTTAAAAGTAATTTATATATTTTCACATGATTCTATTGGTTTGGGTGAGGATGGACCTACTCACCAACCAATCGAACATTTAGTTCACCTAAGAGCAATACCAAACTTGAATGTATTTAGGCCTGCAGACACAATCGAGACACTTGAATGTTGGGAAATAGCCTTAAAAAGTAGTACTAATCCGAGCGTGATAACATTATCAAGACAAAAACTACCATTTGTTACTAAAACATTTTCAAAAAAAAATATGAGCAGACTTGGAGCTTATGAAATAATAGAAACCGAGACTATTCCTGAGGTAACCCTCATTGCATCTGGTTCAGAGGTTCAAATGGTAATAGATGCTCAAAAAAAACTTGAAAACGTAAATATCAATTCAAAAGTAGTTTCAATGCCATGCCAAGAATTGTTCGATAAACAGTCAAAAGAATACAGGGAAAAAATTATAGATAAAGAATCAATGAAAATTTCAATTGAGGCTGGTAGTATTTTTGGTTGGGAAAAATATGTAGGTCCAAATGGAATTTCTTTGGGAATGAAATCTTTTGGAAAAAGCGCTCCATATAAAAAAATATATGAACATTTTAATTTAACCAGTGACAATATTGTAAAATTAACAAGAAAAATGTTAGGTAAATAATTATGACCTTAAAAGTTGGAATTAATGGATTTGGCAGAATTGGAAGAATGACCCTAAGGTCTATCATTGAACAAAATAGAAAAGATTTAGAAGTGGTAGCTATTAACAATAAAAGCAACGCTGAAACAAGTAGTTTCTTGCTAGCTAATGATACCGTACACGGAAAATTAAAATCAAAAATTAATCACTCAGAAAAAGCAATTAATATTGACGGAAAAAAAATAAACATGATCCAGGAAAATGAAATCTCAAAAATAAATTGGAAAAAGTATAAAGTTAATGTTGTTTTAGAATGTACAGGAAAATTCAACACAAAAGAAAAATCCTCACAACATATTAATTCTGGTGCAAATAAAGTTATTGTTTCGGCTCCTTGCAAAGGTGCAAAAAATGTTATTTTTGGAGTTAATGAAAAAAAATTAAAGTCTAGTGATCAAGTAATTTCTGCTGCTTCCTGTACCACAAATTGTCTTGCTCCAGTAGCACAGGTGCTGAATGAAGACTTTGGAATTGAAAGAGGTTTTATGACAACAATACACTCTTACACGACTGATCAAAGATTATTAGATAATTCTCACAAAGATTTAAGAAGAGCAAGAAGTGCATCTAATTCAATGATACCAACAACAACTGGAGCTACAAAATCTCTTGGTGACATTATTCCCGCCCTGAAAGGTAAAATTGAAGGAATTTCAATCAGAGTACCAACTCCAAACGTATCTTTGATGGAATTTGTTTTTTCCTCATCAAAAAAATTAACTGCTGAAGGAATAAATAATTCATTTATAAAAGCTTCAAAGTCAAAACTAAAAAATATCTTAGAGATAAATAACGAACCATTTGTTTCTTCTGATTTTAACCATAACTCTCACTCTGCTATAGTAGACCTTTTGCTCACAAAAGTTATAGAAAACAAAATGGCAAAAGTTTCTGCTTGGTACGATAATGAATGGGGTTTTGCTTCTAGAATGTGTGATTTGGCGAGTTATTTCGGCAAGATTTAATACACTATGGTTAAAATAAATCAATTAGATGAAAATCTAAATATTGAGGGAAAGAGGGTTTTGTTAAGAGTTGATTTTAATGTTCCAATAAATGATGGAGCTATAACAGAAGATTCTCGGATTGAAAAAATTCTGCCAACAATAAAATTTCTAATAAATAAAAAAGCAAAAATAATAATTATTGCACATCTCGGAAGACCCAAAGGAAAAATCGTTCCTGAATTAACTCTAAAACCTATTGCAAAAAAATTATCTAATTATTTAAATCAGGATGTATTGTTTTTGAATGAAAGTATTGGTTCATTAGTAATTCAAAATTCAAAAAAAATTCCTAATGGAAAAATCATGCTTTTAGAAAACATACGTTTTTATAAAGAAGAAGAATTAAACTCTGTGTCTTTTGCTAAAGAGCTTTCAAAAGTTGGTGATATATATATAAATGAAGCGTTTCCTTGTTCTCATAGAGCTCATGCTTCTGTTTGTGAAATAACAAAACACATTAATTCTTTTGCGGGCAAACAGCTATTGGAAGAAGTAAATATTATAAAAATGTTAACGGATAATGCAAAAAAACCCATAACTTGCATCATAGGAGGTTCAAAAATTTCTACTAAATCAGGCATTTTAATTAATCTTATAAAAAAAATGCAAAATATCGTCATTGTTGGTGCCATGGCAAACACTTTTATAAAACATAAGGGTTACAATATTGGGCAATCTATATTTGAAAAAAATCAAGAAAACTTAGTAGAAAATATAATTCAAGAATCTAAAAAAAATAACTGTAATCTTGTATTACCTGAAGATGTAATATCATCAAAAGATTATAATTCAAAAGGTGTTCTAAAGGGCTTAGATCAAATCAATGATAATGATTTAATTTTAGATGTTGGTGAAAAAACCTTACAAAATATATTTAAAGTAGTGGATGAATCAAATACAGTTTTGTGGAACGGACCAGCTGGTTATTTTGAAATTGATGAGTTTTCTATAGGAAGTAAAAAAATTGCAAACAAAATATCTGAAAATACTAAAACTAAATCCTTAGTTTCTATTGCTGGAGGTGGAGACACAGTAGCTGCGATAAATAAATTTAAATGTTCTAAAGGATTTACTTATTTATCAACTGCGGGTGGAGCTTTTTTAGAACTTCTTGAAGGAAAAGTGTTACCTGGTATAAAAGCTTTAGAAATTAATTAAAACATTCATGAGTGAAATAGAAAAAATTGCAAAAAAAATTATAGCAAAAGGCAGGGGTATACTTGCGGCTGATGAAAGCACTGGAACTATGACAAAAAGATTGTCCAACGTAAATGTTGAATCAACAGCTGAAAATAGACTTAAATTTAGAGAAACTTTGTTTTCTTCAGAAGGAATGAAAAATTATATTGGTGGTGTGATCCTTTATGATGAAACAATAAAACAAAAAACTTCTTCTGGAAAAACTATTCCTGAACTAATTGAAAGCTTTGGATCGGTTCCAGGTATCAAAGTTGACACTGGTGCAAAAAAATTAGCTGGTTCACCTGAAGAAAAAATTACTGAAGGATTAGACGGATTAAGAGAAAGATTGGCAGAATATTACAAATTAGGAGCGAGATTCACAAAGTGGAGGGCAGTATACAATATTTCTGATAAATTTCCTTCTGAACTATCTATTAAATCTAATGCTCACGCACTAGCCAGATATGCTGCATTGGCGCAAGAAGCAAAAATGGTTCCTATAATTGAGCCAGAAGTACTAATGGATGGAGATCACAAGATAAACAAATGCTATGAGATAACCTCTAAAGTTTTAAAGGAATGCTATAAAGAGTTAGCTTTGCACAAGGTAAATCTTAAAGGAACCGTATTAAAGCCAAATATGATATTGCCCGGAGATAAATCAAAAAATAAAAGTAATTCTGTAGAAATAGCAAAAATGACCATTAAATGTTTAAAGGAAAATGTACCTAGTGAAGTTCCTGGAATAGCTTTTTTATCAGGAGGACAAACCGAAGTTGGGGCCACTCAAAATTTAAATGAAATAAACAAAATTAATGAAACAAATTTTTTGATATCTTTTTCCTATGGAAGAGCTTTACAACAAAGTGCTTTGAAAAATTGGGCAAAAAATATTAAAGATACTATTAATACACAAAAAATTTTTAATCATAGATCCAAAATGAATGGGCTCTCAACTAATGCTAAATGGAATATCAAGCTAGAAAATCAGGTATCAGCTTAGTAAAATTGAAAAAATTTATCTATTTAATATCACCTACTAATATAAAAGGAAATAAATTTTATAGAGATCTTGATCAGGTATTTAAGACAAACAAAGTTGAATTTTTCCAATTAAGACTTAAAAAAATAACCAATAAAAAACTTATAAGAATATCTAAAAAAATAATAAAAATAGCTAGAAAAAATAAAGTTAAGTTTTTAATTAATGATAAACCTTTAATTGCAAAAAAAATTGATGCAGATGGATGTCATATTGGTCAAAAGGATATGAGTTATAATAAAAGTAGAAAAATTCTAGGAAAAAATAAAATTATTGGAATAACATGTCACAATTCCAAAAAATTAGCCTTGAAAGCAAAAAGTATAAAAGCAAATTATATTACTTTTGGATCTTTTTTTAAATCTTTGACAAAAAAATCCCCCTTTAAAGCCAACTTAGCAACATTGCATTGGGCAAAAAAAAAAATTAATATTCCAACCGTTGCAATTGGTGGAATTAATGATTCCAACTATAAAAAAATTTTATCAAATGGGGCAGATTTTATAGCTTGTTCAAATTATATTTGGAATAACAAAAAATTAGATCCTGCTTCTGCAATAAAAAAATTTAAATAAAAAATGAAAATATTAGGAAATGAAATAAAGCCTGGGATGATTTTAGACCATAACAAAGATCTATGGGAAGTTATAAAAACTCAACATGTAAAACCTGGTAAAGGTGGAGCCTTCAATCAAGTAGAGTTAAAAAGTGTAAATAAAGATACTAAACATAATGAAAGATTTAGATCTAGTGACAGTGTTGAGAGAGTGGTATTAGAAGAAAAAAAATTTAATTTTCTTTTTGAGGATGATAATAATTGCCACTTTATGGAACAAACAAATTTTGAGCAAATAGCAATTAGTAAAAAAAAAA
>AZYB01000023.1 GCA_000513055.1 alpha proteobacterium SCGC AAA288-N07 | reverse complement strand
TGTCAGATTTTATTTTTTTAAATTCTACTTTTCCATTAATCAAGGAATAGATAGTATGATCTTTTCCCATGCCAACGTGATTTCCAGGATGAATTTTTGTTCCTCTTTGTCTGATGATTATATTACCTGGAAAAACTATTTGACCTCCATATTTCTTTACTCCAAGTCTTCGTCCGGCACTATCCCTACCGTTCCTTGATGATCCACCTGCTTTTTTTGTTGCCATTATCTATACCTTATAAATATCCTATCATTTTTTTTTACTTATAACAGATTTCTTTTTTACATCTGTAATGATTTTTTTAGGTTTTTCTACTTTATTTTCTGATGCAGATTTCTTTAATACATTTGTGCTAGTTTTTTTTGGTGTCTCTGCATCTGCAATAATTTTTCCTTCTTTCGAAAAAATCTTAGTAATTTTAATTAAAGTTATCGGCTGTCTATGGCCATATTTTTTTCTTGAATTTTTTCTTCTCCTTTTTTTAAAAACTAAAACAGTTCTATTTTTAGTGTTTTTTAAAATTGTTGCTTCAACTTTGGCACCCTTAATATTTGGATTACCTATTTCTGTATTTTTATCATCACTTAAAAACAGAACGTTTTTAAACTCAACAGTTTTACCTACCTGACTGTCAAGTTTTTCGATTTTAAGAATTTCACTTGCTGAAACCTTATATTGTTTACCACCTGTTTGAATAACTGCGAAAGACATTGTTTTAATTTCATATTTGGAAATATGGGCAATATAACTTTCTACTTAACCAAGTCAAGTTTTAACAATGATTAAAAACTATCTTTTAAATCTCTGACTTTTCTAAAAACTTTGTAATCCTCTTGGTTTTTCATGTTTAATTTAGCTTTTAAATCGTTTTGATTGCATCTTAGAAAAATATTTGACTTTAACTCTTCTTCTAGGGTTGTAGGAAGCGTAGGCAAATTATTTGATCTTAATTGTTTTATTTTTTCAAATTTCTTTTTAAGATCAATATTATCATTATCATATTTCATACAAAACTCTGCATTTTTATAAGAATATTCATGACCACAATAAATCTTTGTATTTTTAGGAAGTTTTTTCATTTTATTTAATGATGTTAGCATTTGTTGGTGATCACCTTCAAAAATTCTTCCACATCCAAGAGAAAATAATGTATCTCCCGTAAAGGCAATTTTTTCATTTTCAAAGAAGAAACATATATGGCCCAAAGTATGTCCTGGGATATGTAATATTTTTACTGATGATTTTCCAAAGATCCATTTCACATTATCTTCAAGCGTTATATCAATGCCAGGGATACGATGTTTGTCACCAACGAAACCAATCACCTTGGCATTATATAATTTTTTTAGTTCAATATTTCCTCCTATATGATCATAGTGATGATGTGTGTTTAATATATAATCTAGTTTTAAATTTTGTTTTTTAAGATAAGTAATAATTGGCAAAGCTTCTGAAGGGTCAACTACACCTACTGTTTTAGAAAGATTATCATTAATGATATAAGCATAATTATCAGTTAAACATGGTATAGGACTTACATGCATAATTAGTTACCTAATAAGAAATATTCCAAGTTGTGAAAAAATATTTTTATACAACTTGTTGTTATTTGTAATTTCAGAAATTTTCTCATTTGTTAAACATAAAGATCTATCAATTATTATATTTTTTTCTTTACAAAAATTAACAAAATCTTGAATTGTGCACATATGTAAATTTGGGGTATTATACCATTCGTTAGGTAAATTTTTAGTTATTGGCATTGTTCCCTTAAATAATAAATGTAAACGAACTTTCCAATATCCGAAATTAGGAATCGAGACAATCGTTTGTTTTCCAATTCTACGCAATTGTTTTAAAACTTTTTCAGGAAAAAGGAAAGCTTGAAGTGTTTGACTTAGCACAACGTAGTCAAATGATTTATCGGGAAATTGAACTAATTCTTTTTCTGCGTCGCCTTCAATAACCGAAAGACCTTTCGCAATACATTTTTGCACAAGATCTTTTTGTGGTTCAAGACCTCTAACATCAATGTTTTGATTAACTTTTAAATATTCCATAAGTGTTCCGTCCCCACAACCGATATCTAAGACTTTTTTGTTATTTTGAATTATTTGTAATATTATCTCAAATTCTTTTTTCATAATTAATTTCTTTGTAAGTTGAACTAAGAAATTCACTCAACGTTTTTAAAAATTCTGGCACGTCTAACAAAAATGAATCATGGCCTTTATCCGAATTTATTTCAACAAAACCAACATTTGCACCGCAAGTATTTAGAGCTATAACGATTTCCTTATTTTCACTTGTTGGATAAAGCCAATCTGATGAAAATGAAATTACACAAAACTTGGATTTAGTATTTTTAAAAGCCAAGGATAAATTGCCATTAAATTGTTTTTCCAAATCAAAATAATCCATAGCTCTTGTAATGTATAGATAGCTGTTGGCATCAAACCTATCTACAAAATTAGCTCCTTGATAACGTAAATAACTTTCTATTTGAAAATCTGCGTCAAAACTAAATTTTAAACTTCCTTTATCTTGCAATTTTCTTCCAAATTTTTCCTGTAAACCTTGTTTGGAAAGGTACGTAATGTGTGCTGCCATCCTTGCAACTGCTAAACCTTTGTCAGGAGATAAATTTGTTTTAAAATAATTTCCTTTGTGCCAATTTGGATCTGCCATAATTGCTTGCCGTCCCAATTCATTTAACGCTATATTTTGAGCTGAATGACTAGCACTGCATGCTATTGGAATAGCAGAATAGGTTTTATCAGGATATAATGAAGTGAATTGCAGAACTTGCATTCCTCCCATTGATCCGCCAGTAACAGAAAGTAATTTATCAATACCTAAATATTTTAATAAATAAATCTGTGCTCTTACCATGTCCCTAATGGTAATTACCGGAAAAGTAGTACCAAATAATTCATTAGTTTCTGGATTTATTTCTTTAGGTCCAAAACTGCCCATACATCCCCCCAAAACATTTGCACATATGACAAAATATTTATTTGTGTCTATTGCCTTTCCAGGACCTACAGCTGTTATCCACCATCCTTCTCTTTTGGTAATTGGATTAATATTTGTTATAAATTGATCTCCTGTTAAAGCATGAAAAACAAGTATTGCATTGTTCTTATTTTTATTCAAAGTTCCATAAGTCTCATAAGCTAAAGGGAAATCTTTAATTATTTTTCCACAGTCAAGTTCAAGAGAATGATTAACAATTAACTTTTTTATATTTTTTATTTCTTTATTCATTTTTTTATTCAAATAAAAAAAAAGCCCAGCTAAACTGGGCAAAAACATTTTTTAGCTGTTTTTTTTATGCGCTCGCAATTTAGTTAAATCAGCGCCGTCTTTTTGTACTAAAAACTACATCTTTTGTCAATTTAGGTTGTATTTATTTTGCCACTTAGCCGCGTATATAGTATTTACCGATACAAATTATATTATTATAAATTATGACTTTACCAAAACCGAGAAAAATTCAGATTGAAAGATATATAGAAGGATTATCCAAATTTAAGAAAATTAGTAATCCAATTAAATTATCCGCAAATGAATCTGCTTTAGGACCAAGTCCAAATGCAATCAAAGCATTTATTAAAGAAAAAGATAAAATTTTCCAATATCCAGAATCAGACTCTTATTCATTGAGAGATGTTATATCAAAAAAATTTAATATTAACTCTGAAAGAATTATTTGTGGGGCAGGTTCAGATCAGATATTTGATTTAATTTGTCAAATATTTATAGAGCCAGGCGATGAAGTTATAGTTACAGAGTACGGTTTTATTATGCATAGAATTTATGCTTCACTTTATAGGGCTAAGGTTCTATTAGCTAAAGAAAAAAAATTTAAAGCATCAGTCGATGAGATATTAAAAAAAGTTACTAATAAAACTAAAATTGTATTTGTTGCGAATCCTAATAATCCAACTGGTACTTATTTAACTAGGGCTGAAATGTTAAATTTAAGACAGAAGCTTAGAAGCAATATCCTTTTAGTTGTTGATGATGCATATTTTGAATTTTTAAATAAAGATGATTTTACTTCTGGATTAGATCTTTTTAAAGAAGAAGAAAATGTTTTAATTACCAGAACTTTTTCCAAAATATATGGTCTTGCTGGTTTAAGATTGGGTTGGGGTTATGCTTCAAAAAAAATTATTGATGTTATGTATCAAATTAAACCTCCTTTTAATGTAAACAGAGCAGCTCTTTGTTCAGGTATTGAGGCCATTAAAGATAATGAATGGACAAAAAAGGCAATTAATTATAATACACTTTGGTCAAAAAAAATATTTTCTGTTTTAAAAGAATGTAAAATTCAAACAAACGAACCAACAGCAAATTTTTTTTTAATGAATTTTAATGAAACAAAGATTAATTTTGAAGAAGTTTTTCAAAAATTGGTTAATAACAGACTGCTTTTAAGGAAGATGATACAATATAAGTTGCCCAATGCCTTACGATTAACTATTGGAGATACAAAATCAAACGAACTTTTTATTAAAAGTATTAGGGGTATTTTTAAATAATGTTTAAGAAAGTATGTATAATTGGATGTGGTCTAATCGGATCATCTTTGGCAAGGGCAATTAAGAAACATAATCTTTCTGAAAAAATAGTTTCTTCCAATAGATCAGATATTGTAAATAAAAAAGTACTTAAATTAAAAATTGTTGATGATTCAAGTTCGGATACTAAAAAAATGGTGAGTGGCTCTGATTTAATCATAATTGCTACACCATTAAGTAGTTATGAAAATGTAATTTTAAAAATAAAAAATTATTTAAAAAGTGGAATGATATTAACAGATGTTGGATCAGTTAAAGAAGGTGTGATTACTTTAGTTGAAAAGTTTATACCAAAAAATGTTTCATGGATTTCATCTCATCCCATTGCTGGAACAGAAGAAAGTGGTCCTGAAGCTGGATTTTTGGAACTTTTCAAAAATAGATGGTGTATTCTTACTCCAAGCAAAAAGGTAAAAGAAAAGGACATAAATACACTCAAATTATTCTGGAAAAAAATAGGAAGTAAAGTTGATATTATGAATGCAAAACAGCACGATTATATTTTGTCAATCACGAGTCATATTCCACACTTAGTAGCTTATAATATTGTCAATACATCAATTAATATCCAGGATAAAAATCAATCTGATATTGTTAAATATAGTGCTGGTGGTTTAAGGGATTTTACAAGAATTGCTGCATCTAATCCAATTATGTGGCGAGATATATTTATACAAAATAAAACTAATACCTCGAAAGCGATAGAATTATTTATTGAAAATCTTGAGGATTTAAAAAATGCAATAGAAAATGGAGATGGTAAAAAATTAGAAGAAATTTTTATAAAAACTAAAAAAATTAGAAAGGAAATTATTGAGGCTGGACAGGATGTAAGCAAACCTGATTTTGGAAGATAGATTATCTTTCTAGTATTTTAAACAGGGGTGAAAGTTCACTTTCATACTTTTGCCATGATTTTACTGAGTTTTTATAAATAGGCTTTCTAGCCTGTGCAAAACTTGCTGTAACAATACCCCTTTTATTTTTGTAGAAAGTAAGACAATTTTTATCCCAATCCAAATTACAAAAATCTAATAATTTTCTTGATTCAGACTCTTGATTTTTCACCAATTTTTCATACGAAATATCATAAATAAAATCTGGCATCAGTTGTTTCCAAAATTTCATAAGATTTTGATATAGTTTGTGGAATTTACCTACTTCTTCTAAATTATAAGAAAAATTAAGTTGACCTTCAAAAATATTTTTGAATAAAGATAGACAATTATCTCTGGAGTCTCTTGTACAATGGATTATTTTTGAATTTGGAAGTATTAATTTTATTAAACCAATCCATCTAAAATTCAATGGTGCTTTATCAGTAATATAATTTTTATTTGTATTATATCTATCTAAGTTTTCTAAATAATTTGTACCCATATTATTAAAAAAAGTTTCATTTTTAGTATTGAATTTTTCTGGAAATTTTATTTTATTATCAACTAGAAAATTTTCTCTAATGATCTCTGTCAAATCTTTTAATTCCCCCGCACCATACACATTTTTATGGTTTGCAATTATTTGTTCAACCAAAGTTGTTCCAGATCTAGGCATTCCTAAAATAAAAATAATTTTATTGCTTTTGTTACCAATATTTTCAAGATTTCGAAAATCAATATTTGAGAAGGAATTTTTTATATTCTCAAATAATTTAATATCATCATTTATTTGATACTTTATAGTATCTCTTTTTATTTTGTTACCCAGTATATAATTTTCAAATGACTTTTTGTAATCCTTCATATCCTCATAAGCTTTACCGAGACCAAAATATAATTCTATTTTTTCAAAATTATTTAATGATTTATCTTTTATTTTATTTTCCATGCTTTTTAGATGAGGATTATGGATATCATATTTTAATGAAATGCTTAAACTTCTGTCAGCTTTAGTAAATTTAGGATTAATTTTTAAAACCAATTCGAACTGTTTTTTTGATTCATCAAATTTTCCAAGAGCCTGATATGCCATACCTAAGTTGTAATGAACTATGTAGAGTTTGTTATCAATGCTTAATGCTCGTTTATACCATTTAATTGCTTCCTCAAAATTGTTTAATTCTTTTTTTACATTTGCTAAATTACTTATTGGATGTGTGAATCTAGAATTTATTTCTATTGCTCTTTCATAATAGGATTGAGCATTTTTTAGGTTACCCATATTATGATATGTTAGACCCAGGTTATTTATGGCAATAAAAAAATTAGGATTGTTTTGAATAGCAATATTGTAATATTTTATTGCTTCAGAATATTTTTTTTGCGATTGTAAACATAATCCGAGCAGATTATAAACGGCTTGATAATTTGGAAATTTTTTAATTAGTTTTTTTGCTTTTATTTCGCCAGATACAAAATCTTCCGCTTGGAAATAATTTAATATTATTTGCGCTTCTATTTCTGCTTCTTTTTTTAAATTTTCCATAATTAGTTTGTTCTTCTTATTCCAATTATTTTTAAATTTGCAGTCTTTTTAATTCTCTTAATAGCGTAATTTACATTCATAATTAACACTTTTTTTGACGGTCCGTAGGCATGTATTAATTTATTTTTGGACAAGATAATAGCGACATGACCATGCCAAAAAATTAAATCATTTTTTCTAATATTTTGTAATTTAACTTTTTTTTTAAAATAATTTAACTGATCTTTTGCATCTCTTGGACAAAATTGGTTGTTAAAATTAAAAAATAGTTGCACTAAAGCAGAACAATCTAATCCATTAAAGTTTTTTTCTCCCCATTTATATTTTCTTCCTATGAATAAATTTATTCTTGAAAAGATATTTTTGTCTTTATAATTTATGGGTTTAAGATCTTTTGTTCTTATCCAGCTATTTTCAAATTTGATAAAAGAACTATACTGTTCTTTTGCATGAATTTTTGAGGAAAAGGTTAATTGTTTTTTCTTTTTAGCTTTAATGAAAGGCTTCCCGTAAATATTTGCTGCTAAAACTGAAACTTTATGTGTTGGTTTAGATGGCTTAGCAAATTTTTTTCCTATTATAAATCCAACATAGTTATCAGTATGCAATTTGATTTTACACCAATTTCCAAACTTTCTTAATATGGTAAAATTTTCACCGTACAACATTTGTGTAACTATTTTTGAAGCAATACTCTTTTTTTTATAAAGATTTATAATAGGATAGTTGTTAGAAAATTTAACTCGCACTTAGTTTTAATTTGTTTCTTATTATCCACAAACAAATTAAAGATGGAATTACCATAACGGTAGTAATTACAAAAAATGTTCCCCAATCTCCATTCAACCAATCTACTAATTCTCCAGATGAGGCTGCTAATGTAGTTCTACCAAGCGTTCCTATCGAAGCAAGCAAAGCATATTGAGTTGCTGTATAAGTTCTATCTACCAGTAGTGAAATGAAAGCTACAAAAGCAACGGTTGCGAATGCTGCAGTAATATCGTCTAATAAAACAGCAACAGCAAAAAGCCACTCTGATTTTCCTGACCAGGCAAGAGCGGCAAACAAAAGATTCGTAGCTGCCATTAATATTCCTGAGACAAACATTGCTTTAACCACTCCAGAACGTATAGCAAACAGGCCGCCCAGAAGGGTAAACACAACTGTGGTAATCCAACCTATGCCTTTTGAATAGAGGGCAATATCACCTTTGGAAAACCCCATTTCTTTATAGAAAACAATAGACATACGTCCAAGAAAAGCTTCTCCAATTTTAAAAAGAAATACAAATCCAAGAATACCCAAAGCAATGGCTAGACCATTACGTTTAAAAAAACTTATTATAGGACCACCAATTGTTCCGCTAATCCAAGCAATTATTTTTGTAAAAATTCCAGAAGATCCCAATTTTTTTTCTATCATTTCATCGGTTTGTCTTTGAGCTAATTGTCTTTCAGTAGGCTGTGGTTCATGAACGAACATTAAACCGATGTTGCAAGCAATCACAATTATTCCAAGTACCAGAAAAGTAGTTTGCCAATAATTTTCAATTCCTGCATTTTGAAAATATTGTGCAGCGTTTAGTGCAACAACACCACCTAATTTGTAACCAGTCCACCAACCAACAACCGCCATAGCAGCACCAGCTTGCATAGAAGTTCCCTCATTTTCTCCGATTTGTTCAATTCTTAAGGCATCTATGGTTATGTCTTGTGTTGCTGAGGCAATAGCAATAACTAAGCCGATCGCAATAACAGCTCCAAGATTTGCTGTAGAATCAATTGTGCTCCAACAAATTAGACTGACTAAAATAATAAACTGCATGCTTACTATCCAGCCACGACGATGACCAATTTTATTGGTCAACCATGGAATGCGAATTCTATCAATTATTGGAGCCCAGAGATAATTGATTGCATAAACACCAAATATTAATCCAGCCCAACCAATAGTACTACGACTAAGACCATCTTCTTTAAGCCATAGACTAAGACTGCTTCCAATGAGAACCCATGGAAAGCCACTTATAATTCCAAGTAAAAGAATCCGTGTCATCCGTCTATCAAAATAAACGGAAAACGTTTCTGATAATGTTTGTTTTTTAACTATCTCCATAAAACACTAATAAAAATTTAGCTTTTCCAAAAGCCTGGAAAGAACAATACTAACAAAGTAAATATCTCCAGTCTACCCAATAACATTGCAAAGCTCAAAATCCATTTTGCAAAATTGGATAATTCACTGAAGTTTCCGCTTGGCCCTATCATTTTACCAAGTCCAGGACCAACATTTGAAATTGCTGTTGCAGCTCCAGAAAAAGAAGTAATAAAGTCTAATCCAGTAAAAGATAATAACATTGCAACTAGAAAGAAAATTAAAAAATACAAGAAAATAAAAGATATTATCGAGGACATGAAACGTTTGCTAATTTTTTCCTTATTGTAAGATAAGGGAAAGACTCCACGCGGATAAATTGATTTTTTTATTTCATTAATTATGAATAACCACAAAATTTGTATTCTAAAAATTTTGATTCCACAGGTTGTCGAACCAGCGCATCCTCCAATGAACATTAAAAGTAAAAAAAATACCATTGAAAAATTACCCCAAAGATTAAAGTCAGTAGTTACGTAACCTGTGCCAGATAAAATCGAAACTACATTAAATGCTGATAATCTCAAATCGGAAAAAAAATTTTCCTGATCTTTTATGAATAGGTTGATAGCTATTATAATTGTACATATTAAACAAATGTAGATTAACCCTTTAATTTGAACATCTTGAAAAAAGATTTTTTTGTTTCCATTAAGATATTTTAAATAAGCTATGAAAGGTATACTTCCCAATATTATAAAAATAATTGCTACTATTTCTATTTTTGGATTTTGAAAATACCCTATTGATTCATTATAAGTTGAGAATCCTCCTGTTGCGATAGTTGTCATCGCATGAGCAATGCTATCAAAAACATTCATCCCTGAAAAAAAATATGCAACTACACAGGCTATGCTAAGAAATAAATAGATAGAAGCAATATTGTAAGCCATTTCTCTGGTCTTAGGTAAGATTTTTTCAGTTGTATCTCCACTTTCTAATTTAAATAGCTGCATTCCACCGACATTTAATAAGGGCATTACAGTGATTGCCATTATGACTATACCGATTCCACCAAGCCACTGTAATGTTGCTCTCCATATAAGAATTGCTTTAGGAGCATTATCTAAATCTTCTATAATTGTAGATCCAGTGGTTGTTATTCCTGACATGCTTTCAAAAAAGGCATCACTAAATGTTAATTCAAGATTTGAAAAGATAAATGGCAAAGACCCAAAAATAGCAATGCCAAACCATGATAGGGAGGTTAATAAAAAGGCTTGTTGTAAATTTAATTTTCTATCTTGATCTAAATTTGAAAGTAAAAAAAGGGTACCTATAAATATAGTTACTGCAGAGGAATAAATAAAAGTTCCATTAAATTCATCATAAATTAGCTGAACTATTATGGGAGTAATCATGAAAAATCCCAAAATAATTAGTAAAATTCCAAGTACAAAAAAAACTGTTTTATAATTAGTCATTTTGATGGAAACAATATTTTATGTTGTGTAAATTTCAATACAATAAGGAATAAATTTATCTATATTTTTTAATGTAAATTTTATAAATCTATTAATTGTGATCGATAAATCTATAATTGAAAAAACCAATTCATGGCCCTTTGTTGAAGCACGTAAATTGATTAAAGATAGAGAAAGCAATTTAAAGAAAAAGGGAAAAATTACTTTACAAACTGGATACGGTCCAAGCGGTCTTCCTCATATAGGAACTTTTGCAGAAGTTGCTAGAACAACCATGATGGTCAATGCAATTTTTCATTTAACAGATATTCCAACTGAAATTATTACTTTTTCAGATGACATGGATGGATTAAGAAAAGTTCCAGACAATATACCTAATGCTAAAATATTGCGACAAAATTTAAATAAGCCTTTAACTAGTATTCCAGATCCATTTGAAAAATATTCAAGTTATGGTGAACATAATAATGAAATGTTAAAAAGTTTTTTAAACAAATTTAATTTCAAATATAATTTTAAAAGTTCAACTAAATTATATAAATCAGGTTACTTCAACGAAGCTTTAATGTTGGTGCTAAATAAATATCAAGAAATTATAAATATTGTTATTCCTACCCTTGGAAAAGAAAGACAAAAAACTTACAGTCCTTTTCTTCCCATTTGTCCCAAGACAGGAAAAGTATTGGAGATTCCTGTAATAGAAATTATTAAAGATAAAAATAAGATTGTATTTGATAATAAAGGAGAAAAAATCGAAGTAAGCATTTTGGATGGTAACTGTAAACTTCAATGGAAAGTTGATTGGGCAATGAGATGGTATGCTTTAGATGTTGATTATGAAATGTACGGAAAAGATTTAATTGAGAGTGCAATCATATCTGATAAAATTTGCAAAGTACTTGGAAAGAAAAGTCCAAACGGTTTTCCATATGAATTATTTTTAGACGAAAAGGGTGAAAAGATATCTAAATCTAAAGGTAATGGTATTTCAATAGAAGATTGGCTGAAATATGCTTCACCTGAGAGTTTATCATTATTTATGTATCAAAATCCCAAAAGAGCAAAAAAGTTATATGCAGATGTTGTTCCAAAAGCCGTTGACGAATATTTATTTTGTATAGATAAATTTAGTGAACAAGATGTTCAACACAGACTACTCAACCCCGTTTGGCATGTTCATAACGGAAATCCTCCAAAAGAGAAGTCTATTATGCCATTTTCGGTCTTATTAAACTTAGTTGGAACAAGTAATGCTACAGATAAAGAAGTATTATGGAAATTTATAAAAAAATATAAAAAAGATATTAGAGTTTCAGATCATCCAATCTTAGATAGTTTAGTTAAATATGCTTTATGAAAAAAAAATGATAGGATATTTATAAGGTATAGATAATGGCAACAAAAAAAGCAGGTGGATCATCAAGGAACGGTAGGGATAGTGCCGGACGAAGACTTGGAGTAAAGAAATATGGAGGTCAAATAGTTTTTCCAGGTAATATAATCATCAGACAAAGAGGAACAAAAATTCATCCTGGAAATCACGTTGGCATGGGAAAAGATCATACTATCTATTCCTTGATTAATGGAAAAGTAGAATTTAAAAAAATAAAATCTGACAGAACATCCGTTTCTGTAAAACCCAATTAAATTCCCCAACTTCATTAACATATAAGGGGATGTACTATGAAATTCTTAGATCAAGCAAAAATATTTATTAAAGCTGGCAAAGGTGGTTCTGGTTCAGCCAGTTTTAGAAGAGAAAAGTTTATTGAATTTGGAGGGCCTGATGGCGGTGATGGAGGCAGAGGTGGATCCATTATATTATCTTCAGAAAACAATTTAAATACTTTAATTGATTTTCGATATCAGCAACATTTCAAAGCAGAAAAAGGACAAGATGGCAAAGGCAAAAATCAAACAGGAAAAAAAGGATCCGATCTAATTCTTAAAGTTCCAACTGGCACTCAAGTATTTGAAGAGGATAACAATACATTAATATTCGATTTTACTAAAACTGGTCAAAAGTTTGTTGTCGCTAATGGAGGAAAAAGTGGACTTGGAAATGTTAGATTCAAAAGTTCAACTAATAGAACTCCAAGAAAAATAACCAAAGGTCAACTAGGAGAAGAATTCTGGATATGGCTTCAGTTAAAAACAATAGCTGATATAGGAATTGTAGGAATGCCAAATGCTGGAAAATCAAGCTTATTAGCAGTTTTAACAAGAGCAAAACCTAAAATTGCAAATTATCAATTCACAACAATCAATCCAAACCTGGGTGTAACAAATTACGATGACAAAGAATTAACTTTAGCAGATATTCCAGGATTAATTGAAGGAGCCCATGAAGGTGTTGGGCTAGGTGATAAATTTTTAAGACATATTGAAAGATGTAAAAATATTTTGCATTTAATTGATATTAACCAGGAAAACTTAATTAAATGTTATTCACAAGTAAGAAAAGAATTAAAAAAATATAGTAATAAATTGATAAAAAAAAAGGAAATAGTCGTATTAAATAAAACAGACTTAATGGATAAAGACAAAATATCTAACAAAACTAAT
>AZYB01000022.1 GCA_000513055.1 alpha proteobacterium SCGC AAA288-N07 | reverse complement strand
TTTTACAATATTAATATAAAATTTTATGTTTGATTTTATTTACGATAAAAAGGCAAATATTTTAAAAAATCCTGAAAAGTTTATTATTTTTGTAAAAAGATTATTACCAAAATATGCAAATTCTTTACCAGACTCTGCGGCAATTGCTCTCTTTAGAGAAATTAAAAAATTAAAGGGCACAAATAATATAATAATAGAAACAGGCGTAGGTGCATCTACCATTGTATTATTTATGGCTTCTTATGTTTTTAAAAAAAAACTTTTCACATTTGATATTAATCCAGACAAAATATCGTTAATAAGACAGGTAATAAACGATGCTATATGTAGACCGTTAAAAATAAATATTTTTGATAATTGGACTTATGTACCATGCAATAGTTTAAATAAGTATACAGGGATTCCTGCTTTAAGAGAATTTAAAAAAAAACCCCAATTTGCATTTCTTGATTCTTATCATTCTCTGGACCATTTGAAAAAAGAAGTTATAGAATTTAGCAAAGTTTCTTCGAATAAATTTACCTTAGGTATTGACGATGGCAATCACTCAGATAGCAAACTCTTTCCCTTTGGTTATACCAATATGTTAAGATACAAAATGGGTTTAAAAAAAATTAAAAATCCAAAAGAAAATTTTTCGCCCCCTTTTTTTGTTGAAGTGAGTAAACTTTTAAAAAAAAATTATAAATCTGTTAAAAAGTTAGAAACTTTCTTTCAAAAAAAATTTAAAAATGATCTTTGGTTTAATTACTTTGGGCATGACATTATTTATGATGCAAAGGGTGACAAAAAAGGTATTGACGATTTCAAATATACCAACATCTTTAAAAAGTTGAGTTATAAAGAAAAGGAGATGTTTAAAAATAGGATTGTTTTCTTTTCAGTAAGGAAATAAAAATATTAATTATGGATCCCAAATTAACAATATTAAGAAATATAAATAGAAAGAAGCCTATATTAGATCGAGATCCTCAATTTTATAACGGTTATCCTCTTCCAAGCTGGATTGAACTCAGTCTAATAGACACATGCAATAGAGTATGTTCTTTTTGTCCAAAATCAAATGAACAAATTGCACCAAATACTCATCAAAAAATGGAAAGAATTTTAATTAAAAAATTATGTTCCGATTTAAAAAAAATAAATTTTAATGGCGCATTCTGTCTATGTGGTTATGGTGAGCCACTTTTACATAAAGATCATATTTTTATTATTAACGAGTTAGCAAAAATAGGACAGGTAGAAATAATAACAAACGGAGATACTCTTGATGATGAAAAATTAAAAGAGATTTATTCTTCTAATGCATCGAGGTTGTTAATAAGTCTTTATGATGGATCCGATCAGCTAAAAAAATTTAAAGAAATGATCGAGAGAAATAATATACCCAAAGACTTTGTAATTTTGAGAGATAGATGGTACAGCGACAAAAAAGATTTCGGAGTAAAACTAACAAACAGAGTCGGAACTATTACAATAGGAAATCAAGATGAAATAAAAGTTAACAAAAAATGCTATTATACTAGTTATCAAGTATTGATAGATTGGAATGGTGACGTTTTTTTGTGTCCACAAGATTGGCAAAGAAGAATTACGATGGGCAATATAATGCAAAAGAGTTTTTTTGAAATTTGGAACGGAAGTATTTTAAATAAATACAGAAAATTGCACTTAAAAGGAGATAGATCGCAATCTCCCTGCAATTCATGTAACGCAAACGGAATGGTTTATGGTGAAAAACATTCTAAGGCTTGGTTAGAATTATCATAATTTCAATTAAACAAAATAAAATAATTTTTAAAAAAATATAAATTTAAATTAATATGGAAAACTCTTGGAAAATAATTAAAGAATGCAAATTTAGTAATATGAATGAGTGTGTAGAATCACTTTTGAAAAAAAATTATAAGGTTAGCCATTGGATAAAGGATATAGCAAAAAGAACAAAAACTGATTTAGAAAGTATAAAGTTTCCAATTATTTTAACAAGAATCAAAGTTTCAGAATTAGGTATAAAATCTGCAACAACGTTAAAGACAATATATAATTTGTTAGAAAAAGAAAATTTTAAATTGATTAATCCTTTGATCGCAATAAATTTAAGATTTTATTATGATGAACAACCAAAGGGCGAATGGCTAAGGTTCGCGGTGCCTTTTAATTCCATGATTGATAGCGATGGTGTTCCACATCTTCCTAAACTTGGACATGGACTTGGCATGTACTTTCTCGAAACTTACTGGTCTTATCCAGATGCTATTTTTTACCCACACGGTGAATTTGTAGTACAAAAAAATAGTGATATTTAAAAAATTAAAAATTAATAATATTCTTTTAAGCAATAGAGTTGCCGTGGGTCCCATGTGTCAATATTCGGCGGTAAACGGCAAACTATCTTCTTGGCATTTTTCACATTTGCAAAAATTATCTCAATTAGGTGCTGGCCTATTAATTTTAGAATCAACTTTCCCTTCAAAAAATGCAAAAATTTCTAAAAAAGATTTAATTTTATCAAATGATATTGAAAAAAAATCATTCGAAAAGCTTATTAAATATATAAAAAAATTTTCAAATATTCCACTAGGTATACAAATTTGCCACGCAGGTAGAAAAGGCTCTAGCCACATACCGTGGAAAAAATTTAATACATCATTAAATAAAAAGGAGGGAGGATGGGCTACCTACTCACCTTCCTCAATTAAAAGAGACAAGTATTGGCCAACACCTGTTAAATTAGATTTAAAAAAAATTTATAAAATTAGAAAAGATTTTGTTAACTCCGCACTACTAGCAAATCAATCGGGCTTTGATTTATTGGAAATTCACATGGGGCATGGTTATTTGCTTCACCAGTTTTTTTCTCCGATTTCTAATAAGCGTACTGATGAATACGGTGGTAATTTATTAAAAAGATCTCGATTTCTTTTAGATATAGCTAGTGACGTTAGAAAATATTGGCCAAAAGGAAAAATTTTGGGCGCCAGAGTAACAGCAGATGATTGCTTGAAAAATGGAATAACAATTGATGATTGTATCTATTTAGTAAATGAATTAAAAAATATTGGTTTTGACTACGTGACTCCTTCAAGTGGCGGCATCAAACTAATTACTAATAAAAAAATTAAACCCTGTTATCAAGTCAAATATTGTCACTATTTGAAGAAAAAAGTAAATATATATGTTTATGCAAATGGAATGATAAGAACAAAAAAAGAAATTGATAATATAATTTCAAATAATTATGCTGATTTTGTAGCAGTTAGTAAGCCATTTATAAACAACCCTTATTGGTTATTCAAAATTGCAAAAAATAATGGAATAAATTTAAAAATAGCTGAACAATATTCAAGATGTTTTCAAATTTAAATGTAATAAATAAATTTTTTCTATTTCTTAATTTATAATAAGAAATTTAATTCTTGAAAAAAAGTTTTTAAAAATGTTAAAAAATATTAAACTTTTGCTTACAACTAAATTAAGGAAAAAGAGCTTTTTTTTAATTCTTGGTACAATAATTGCATCATTTTTTGAAATAGTTGGCATCGGTTCTATTCCAGTTTTCGCAATGATAATAGTCGATATAAATATTCTTAAATCAAACCTTCCTTCATTTATTGATTCAAGTTTACTTGATCAATTTGGCCAAAATCAAATAGCACTTTTTGCAGCAGTTGTCCTCACGGCAATTTTTTTATTAAAAAATTTATATTTAGCTATCATGTTATATTGGCAGGGAAGAGTTACCATCTTTATAAGAAGCAGCATTAGAACAAGACTTATGAAATATTATATTAATGCTCCCTATGTTTTTCATTTACAAAAAAACCCCGCAGAAATACTTAGAAGCTTAACCCTGGATGTAAGTAATGCAACCAATGTACTTTTGAACGTTATAAATCTATTTAGAGAAATATTATTATTAATAATGATATTTGCTTTATTATTTTTTGCCGATCCATTTGTGACATTTAATGTTTTTATATTCCTAATTTTTTTTGTTGGAATATTTTTTTTTCTTAGTAAAAAAAAATTAAAATCTCTAGGAAAAGCTGCCCGATACTTTTCAAGTTATGATATTAAAATTATGAGTCAAGTTTTTGGAGCTATCAAAGCAATAAAAATTTTAAATAAAGAAGAACAAATGGAAGAAATTTACAAACAACATATAGATAAAATGGAAAAAAATAATTTAATCCAGGGTTTTTTAACTTCTACACCTAGGTTATTTTTAGAATTAATATTAGTTATGGCTGTTGTTATTATTTCTGCAATTTTTGTTTCTATGGATAGATCAACTGTTTCCCTAATTCCATTGATATCACTTCTTGCTGTTGCGGCAATACGTTTACTACCTTTATTTAATTCGATAGCAACATCTTTGGCATCAACTAGAGCCTTAGCTCCATCATTTAATTTTGTTTCAAAAGAGATTTCGGAATTTGAAAAAACAAACATAGTTTTAGAACAAGAAAAAAAAGGAGAGATAAAATTTTTTAAAGATATTTACTTTAAAAAAGTTAATTTTAGATATCCCAATGCAAACAAGAGTTCAATTTTTGATGTTAATTTATCAATTAATTCTGGAAAAAAAATTGGATTCATTGGAAATTCTGGAGCAGGGAAGAGCACTCTTATTGATTTATTATTAGGATTGTTAAAACCTACAGATGGAAAAATATTAGTTGATGGCATAGATATTTCAGAAAACTTAAAAAGTTGGCAAAGTCTGATAGGTTATGTTCCTCAAGATATTTATCTAATAGACGATACAATTAGCAAAAATATTGCCTTTGGACATTATGATAGTAATATAAATTCAAAACAAGTTTCAGACGCAATCAATGCTGCCCAATTAAAAAATTTAATAGATGGGCTACCTCAGGGTGAACAAACAATTATTGGAAATAGGGGGGGTAAGATTATCCGGAGGAGAAAGACAAAGAATTGGCATTGCTAGAGCTTTATATAATGATCCAAGTATTTTAGTACTGGACGAAGCAACTAGTTCTTTAGATATTGAAAATGAGGAGAAAATTATGAATGAAATTTTTTCTTTTAGTCAGTCGAAAACTTTAATAATAATTACTCATAGACATCAGGCTGTTCAAAATTGTGACATAGTGTTTCTTATGGATAAAGGAAAATTAATTGACAAAGGTGAATATGATTATTTAAATAAAAAATTTAATTTAAATATTTTTCTAAAGAATAAAAATTTAAATGAAAAAAAATAAATCTAAATCTTTAATATTTGGCGTATCAGGACAAGATGGGTCATATCTTAGCTGTCTTTTAATTAGTAAAAAAAATAAAGTTTACGGTACTACAAGAAATATTAGTAAAAGCAATCTCAAAAACCTTGCTAAATTGGGGGTTTTAAAAAAGGTAAAAATAATTAAATGTGATATAAAAAATTTTTTTACAGTCAAAAAATTAATAACAAAAATCAAACCTGATAAAATATTTTATTTATGTGGACAGTCTTCTGTAACAAAATCATACATTTTTCCTGCTGAGGCATTTAAAAGCAATACACTAGGTTTATTAAATATTTTAGAAACAGTAAAAAAAACTAACAAAAATATTAAAGTTTTTAATGCTGTTTCAGGTCAGATTTATGGTAATAGGAAAAACAATGTTTACAATGAAAAATCTTATATTGATCCTCAAAGTCCCTACGGAGTAAGCAAGGCTAGTAGTTTTTGGTTAACAAAAATATTTAGGGAATGGTATGGAATTAAATGTTGCAGCGGCATACTATTTAACCACGAGTCTCCATTACGATCTGATGAGTTTGTTACAAAAAAAATTACCCATCATTGCAAATTAATTAAAAAAGGAAAACGAAAATATTTATATCTGGGGAATGTTAATATTTACAGAGATTGGGGATGGGCCCCGGAATATGTTAAAGCTATGTATTTAATGCTTAGACAAAGAGAAGTGAAAGATTTGGTTATTGGTTCAGGTCAAAGACACAGTCTTAAAAGTTTTGTTTATGAAGTATTTAGATTATTAAAAATTCCAAAAAATCGCCTAAAAGCAAATACAAAAAAATTAATTAGAAATCAAGATATAAAATCTTATAAGGCTGATACAAAGCTAGCAAAAAAAATATTAAACTGGAAAGCAAAAACTACTTTTAAACAAATTATTTATAAAATGCTTAACGAAGAACTTTATTAAATTAAATTATCTTGTTGATTAAATATCTCGTATATTTTAATAGAAAAATTGTTGAAACTAAAACTATATTTTGTCCATTATCTAATCTAACTCTAACAGTTTCGTTTAAATAATCCATAAAAGTTATTTTTGAAGATATCCCCCCACGTCTAAACTTTCCAAATATTTCATTTTTTTTTGTAGCCATACCTTTTAGTTTGTGTTTTACGATCATTCTATAAAAAAAATCATAATCTGATGAATATTTGTATTTGATGTTATAAGAACCCACTTTTCTTTGAGCTTTTTTCTTTATAAAGAAACCAATTGAATGTGTGCTATAAAAGCCAAAACTCCAACGTATTTTCCATGGTCTATAGCCATATAGAAGTTTATATTTAATTACACTTCCAAAAAGAAAATCTATATTTTTATATCTATCAAAATAACCTGCAGCTATTTTAACTGCATGTTTATAAAAAATATCATCTGAGTTAAGCATGACAACCAGCAAACCATTGCTCAGTCTTATTCCCTTATTCATTGCATCGTAAATACCACGATCTTTTTCTGATATCCAATAATCTATTTTTGAATTATTTTTTTTTAAAATTTTTACCGTGCCATCAGTTGATTTACCATCAATAATTATATGTTCATAATTTTTATAACTTTGGTTTGACACACTATCTATTGTTTTTTGTAAAAACTTTTTATTATTTAATACAACTGTGATTATTGAAACCAAAGGTAAATTTTTTTTGTTTTTTTTTAAAAAACCTTTTTTTCTTAATCCTCCCGAGATTTGTTTTTGTTTCATTTTTTACAAATATTTAGATACTATTAGTAAATACTTTTCACAGTTGTTTCTGTAGTCAAATCTATCAAGACTTTTGTATCCTTGATCAATCTTATATTTAATCTTCTTAGATTTATTATTAAAATTTCTTAATAATTTAAATAATTGATTATAATTACCGACTTTAAATAAATCTCCATACTTCCCGTAATTTAAAATTTCTTTAGGTCCTGTAGGACAGTCAGAAGAAATAATATATTTTTTTAAATATAAAGATTCAACCAAAACATTTGGTAAACCTTCGTACCTAGAGCTCAAAACAAATACATCTGAAATTTTTATAAAAGATTCAGGATTTTCTTTGTATCCAATTAATTTTACAAATTTTTGTAAATTATTTTCTGATATATATTTTTTTAGTTGTTTTTCTTTATAGCCTTTTCCAATAATTACCAATTTGCATTTAATTAATTTGCTCAATTTTTTTATTGCCATAAGTAAAGTAAGGTGGTCTTTTTGATCAGTTAACCTTGCAACATTAATGATTTTCAAAGATTTTTTGTCATTAAAAAAGGTAAATTTTATTTTATTGATTTTTTTTTTTACGAATGGATTATAAATTACCTTAGGAGTTATGAAAAAAAAATTTTTAAATCTTTTCTTAAATTCATAACTGTTTACAATTATTTCATCAGCAAAGTTTAAAAAAAATCTAAATATAATTTTCTTTAATGAATTTTTTATATATTTTTCAGGACTTGTGTTTGATCTTATAATAATTTTTTTGTTAGAAATTAATCCTAAAAATATAGCAGTTATATTTGATTGAAATGATAAGATTATATTCTTTTCAAAGAAACAATATTTAAAAAAAAGAAAAATTGTAATTAAAGTTTTGAAAAATCTTGAATTTATTAAAATATTTTTATTTTTTAAAGATACGATTTTTATTTTTTTATCAAAAAATTTCCTATTATTATTGAATGCAGTTAAAATTTTTACCGAAATATTTTTTTTCACAAGATAATTTGCAATTATATATAAATTCTTTTCGACCCCAGCGTTTTCTATTGATGGAATGAATAAAACAAGAGACTTTTTTTTCATATAAATCAAATTCTAAACTATGATTTACAAATAATAGTTAAATGGATCTAGCACTTTATTTCTGTTTTTAGAAGATAAGGTATTTTTAAAAATTTTTTCAAATATTTTATGATGCGAAAGAAATAAAATTACGTCATACCTAGTATTTTTATTTATTTTGTCGCGGATCCCAAAAAGTCTTTTAGTTTTTTCGACAACAAATGGATCACATCCTATAACTTTTTTATTATATTTTTTAATCATTTTAAATATTTTAAAATTTAAAGAATTTCTCATATCGGTAACCCCAGCCTTGTATGTTAGGCCAACAATAATAATTTTAGAATTTCTTAAAGATTTGTTTTTTTCGCTTAAAAAATTTTTTAATTCTTTAATTATGTAGTTTAACATATAATCATTAATTTCTCTTCCGGCTAGAGTAACTCTAGTTTTAAAATTCTTTTTAGCTGCCAAACTTGATAAATAGTATGGATCTATCGGCAAACAATGCCCCCCAACCAAGCCTGGTTCAAAATTTAAAAAATTCCATTTTGTTTTTGCTAGTCTAATAACCTCTTTGAAGTTTATTTTTAACTTTGCGCAGATAAGTAAAATTTCATTCATAAATGCAATATTAATATCTCTTTGAATATTTTCTATAACTTTTGCAGTTTCTGCAGCTCTAATATTTGAAGATTTTATTATTTTTTTAGATATCAGATTATAAATTTTAAAAACATTTTTTAAAATTTTTTTATTTTTTGTTTTGATTGATACTACTTTAGAAATATTTTTTAACGTATTAACCTTGTCACCAGGATTTACCCTTTCCGGACTATATCCAACAAAAAAATCTTTGTTATTTATTAATTTAGTTTTTTTTTCTAAAAAATTTTTACATTTTTCGGTCACTCCCGGGTAAACAGTAGATTCAACAAAAATGATATCATTTTTTTTTAATACTTTGGAAAGTAGAATTATGGAGTCGTTTAAACTCTTTAAATTAGGTGATTTATTTCTGTGTATCGGAGTAGGAACACAAATAATAAAAAAGTTGCATTTTTGAATATCGGAAATTTTATTAGTAAAGATAATTTTTTTAAGTTTTGAAAATTTTTTCCTATCAAATTCATTATTAACATCTATTTTTTTTTTTAAACTTTCTATCCTATTTTTATTTATATCAAATCCATAAGTTAAAAATTTTTTTGCTAGTCCCAAAGTTATTGGCAAACCTACATATCCTAATCCAATAATGCATGGAATAATTTTCATTGTTCAAATAAATATACTTAAATTAAAATAATTGGTATATATTTTTTGTCATGAAAATTTTAATTACAGGTTGCTGTGGTTTTATTGGTTTTAATTTTGCAAATTTCCTAGCTAAATCAGATAAAAAAATACGTATTATAGGAATAGACAATATTAACAATTATTACTCTGTTGATTTGAAAAAAAAAAGATTAAAAGAATTAACCAAAAATAAAAATTTTATATTTCATAAAATAGATATTAATCAGAAGGAAAAATTAAAAAAAATATATAAAAAATATCTTTTTAATTATGTTTTTCATTTTGCGGCACAAGCAGGCGTAAGATATTCCTTAATAAATCCACAATCTTATATTAAAAATAATATTTCTGGTTTTTTTAACATTTTAAATTTATCTTTAGAATTTAAAACTAAAAAGTTATTCTATGCTTCATCAAGTTCTGCCTATGGAGAGCTTAATAAATTTCCATTAAAGGAAAAATATATTTTAAAACCAAAGAACATATATGGATTAAGTAAGAAAATAAATGAAGAGATGGTAGAAGTTTTGTTGCTAAAAAATAAGATCCAATGTATTGGCTTAAGATTTTTTACAATCTACGGTGAATGGGGAAGGCCGGACATGTTTATGATTAAATATTTACATGCAACTTTTAAAAAATCTAAATTTTTTTATTTAAATAACTATGGAAATCATTTTAGAGATTTTACTTATATAAAAGATGTTTGTAAGATTTTAAAAAAATTGATTAATTCAAAATTTAAAAAACAACATCTGATTTTAAATATTTGTTCTAATAGACCTTTAAAAATTACAGATATAATTCGTAGAATTGATAAATTAACGAAGAAGAAAGCTAATATAAAAAGCAGGCCTATGCAAAAAGCCGATATTTACAAAACTCATGGTGATAATAGCTTGGTTAAAAGAATTTCCGGTATAAATAAATTTACAGATATTTCAATTGGAATAAAAAATACCGTAAATTGGTTTGTTAGTAACAAAGAAAAAATAAAGTTTTGAAATAAACTGTGGTGAATTATAAGCTTGAAAAAAGTTTATCATATTTTTTTACACTATTTTTTAATGTATATTTCTTAATATTTTTTCTTGCTAAAATTAATTTCTTTTTTAAAGGTTGTGGATTTTTAAAAAAAGCAGATATTTTTTTCGCTAAAATATCATGATTTCCAATTGGAAATAAATCACCACCTCTTCCATTTAAAATAATTTCTTTTGTTCCCCCCTTACAGTTTGAGCATATAACCGGCAAGTTATAATTAATTGCTTCTACTATGGAATTTGGAAAACCTTCAAAATGTGATGCGTGAATAAATAAATCAGAATTTAAATAAAACTTTTCCGGATTATTAATTTTTCCCAATAATAATACTTTTTTTTCAAGACCAAATTTCAATATTAATTTTTTTAAACTTTCTTTCTCTTTTCCCTCTCCCAATATTCTAAAAATTATATTTTTTATTTTAATTTTTGCGAAGGCCTTGATCATAGTGTCGACTCCTTTTTCTTTAACTAATCTGCCAACTGTAATAACTGTGAAAATTTTGTTTTTGCTTTTTTTAAATGTTTTATTATTTATTAATTTTTTTAATGAAGGAGGATTAATATTTATTACCTTTTTTTTACATACTTTTTGTAAGTCAAGCTGTCCACTTTTTGAGTTCGCTACAATCGCATCTGCTTTTTTATATAAAATAGTTACAAGGAAATAAATAATCAAATTTTTTAAAAAACTTTTAATATTATAATGCCTTTTAAGTTCTTCTATATCTGTTCTTTCGACCAATACGGTTTTTATATTTTTGTAAGGTTTTAGAGCAATTAAAGACGAAACGTTAGCATAATGATGACCTGAAATAAAAATCGTTTTTATTGGACTTTTACTAACAATTTTAGAAACTATTTTTCTAATTTTAATAATTGAAAAAAAAGTTTTTTTAGTTTTTAGTTCAAAGATATTTTCACAAAAAGATTCAAATTCTTTTTTATATTCACATTTGCCAATTGAAATAATATGTATTTTGTATTTTTTTCTATTTAGATTTTTACAAAGTTTATAAACTGAGTTTCCAGCGCCCCCATAAGTAAAAGTAGGTAAAAAAAAAATCAAATTAATCATTAAAAAAATTAAATAATATTTTTTTGTAAGTGCATTTTTTTATTTTATTAGTCAAATTTGTTATAAGCAGATATTCCACCTACTAATTTAGTAATTTTTAAATTTCCACTACTTTTAATTTTTTCTTTCAATATGTTTTGAATTTTATTTAAAATTAAATTTAAGTCTTTATTTTTAAGAAATTCGTCATAAACTTTTCTGTTTTTTTTCAGGGCTGAACGAGCATATTCTACGAAAGGTTCGATGGTTTTAAAATTTAATTCATTTTTAAATTCTTCTATAGATGCATTTTTAAAAATATTTTTAACTGACGAGAATATTTCAGTGCTATACCTTGAGCTTCCAATAAGCTTTGGAATTTTATCATTTGCAGCTTCTTCAATTACTCTGTTAAATTCTTTTTTATTATCGGGCATTGGCCCTGTGAAAAAAATTCTACCATTAGGTTTTAAAATTCTTTTAATTTCTAGCAAAGTTTTTTCAATATTTTCTGCATAATATATTGCAAAGCAAGAAATGATTAGATCGAAGGATTTATCAGGAAATAATAATTTTTCATCAAAACTACCTATTTTAAATTTTATATCACTTTTTATTTTCTTGTTTTTGCTCTCAGCGGATTTAATTAAATTTTTGTGTTCATCTAGACCAGTTATTTCAATATTACTTTGTAATAAATTTTTATCCAAATTATTTCTTAAACCAAAGCATTGTTTACCATCTCCACAACCTAAATCTAATATTTTGTCATCATGCTTAATTTTGAGTTTTTTAAACATCCAAAAATCAAGATTAGCCGATCCATATAAATCATGTATTTTTATTCTTGAAGTTAAGCTTTCGTGGTCTTCTTTAAAATCTATACTCATGAATTAATTTATTTTAAGAAATTTATATTTCAATTCTTTTAACAACAATAAAAGCTTCGGCATAATCTACTCCTACCACTTCCCCTCTAAACTTAGCTCTTCCGACTATTGAATCAAAATATTTACTATAATTATTTTTCTTTTTTTCAAAAACAGATTTGTAAGCCTTTAGTGCTTCCGTTTTTACATCAATGTAATTAGAAATATTTACAAAATATTGAGGATTAAAAGAATGAGTGTTCAATCCACCAGGTAACATTGCCTCATACATATTTAGTGAAATATTATTTTTTCTTGTAACAGAAAAAAGTATATTGGCTAAATTTTTGTGATCTTGATGTGTATCATGCTCCCAACAAGAAAATATTATATCTGGGTTATAATTTTTTATTTTTTCATCAAGTAACTTTATGTATTTCCTGTTAAAAGTAAAATCGTAAGGATTCAAATCTAATATTTCTAAATTCGCACCAAGTATTTTTGCAGCTTCTTCTTGTTCCCTCCTTCGGTTTTTGCTCATGAAGTTATCAATATTTCCATCTAAATTTTCTTTGGGAAGAATTGCAGTGATAATAGTAACATTGTGCCCTTCATTAATAAATTTTGCAATTGTACCACCCATTGCAATTTCAACATCATCTGCATGAGGTGAGAATGCAATAATATTCTTTTTTTTTGTCATTGGTTTTTTTAATATATTAATTGTACCAAAAAATATGTACTTCTATAAATTTTCACAATTGATTAGTAAGAATTTATCTTTTGTGGTTGTACTATAAATAGCATGCGATTCCACATTTTTTTTTAAAATATAAAACATCATATATATATCCTTTGTATAATCTAATATAAAAAGTGTTTTATGAAGATAAAAATTTTAAACAAGCATAACCTTTCCTATGCGAATGAGATAGCAAACTTACATGTTAAAAATATTAATGGAAAATTGTCAAACATCGGTTTCGAGTTTCTATTAAAAATTTATCAATCATTTTTAGTAAATAAAAATATTAGAATATGGATTTTGGTTTATGATAAAAAATTAATAGGCTTTTTATGTGGATGCGCGGATAATAAAAAAATATATTTAAAATTTTTAACCGAAAATTTTTTTTCTTTAATTTTTCTTTTTCTAAAAAATATTTTAAATCTATCTTTTTTAAGAAATATTTATGGTTTAATTATTTTATTTTTATTTTCTGATAAAAGTCCTTCTATTAATTCTGAGCTTTTGTCTATTACAATTTCGAAAAAATTTAGAAATAAATCTTATGGAAGAAAATTAATAAAAAAATTAGATATTTATTTAAGAAAAAAAAATAAAAAAGAATATATTGTAAAAGTTGAGTCTAAGAATAAAAAAGCAATTAATTTTTATTTATCAAATAAATTCAAACATATGTTTAAAACTAATTATCCGTTATTTGATATAGATTATTTAAAAAAAAAACTATAATTCACATTTAATTTTAGAATCTTTTTTAAGGTATAAAATATAGAAGTTCCCATCATAAAATTTGCAATAATTTTCTTTTTTTATTACAATTTTTTTGGTTATAGGGCTTAATTTCATTAATATAATAATTTCAGGTTCTCTAAAATTTGTTGATTTGTAATGATAAAATTTTCTTTTTAATCGATCAAATTCTTCATTAGGTATTGCTGTTTGTTGACTATAAATTGGTGAACTAGATAGGATAAATTTTTTTATATTTTTTTCAAAATTTTTTGATCCATTAAAGGTATTTAGAGAATTTGCTGTATATCTATAATGAAAAAAATTTGCTACATCAGGGTTAAAATATCTCCATCCTGTTTTTTTATTTTCAAAAAAATTTATAAAATCGTTTTCATTAAGATTTAAAAATTTAAAATTATTAATTAAATCATTTTCAAGCATTTCATTTGTTTTGGCTGCCCACATGCCATTTATCAAATTCAAATATTCAATATCGTTTAATATGGCCCAAATCATTAATTCATTATCAAATGTTAATAATGCCCTGTCTTTGGTAAAAATATTTTTGCTATTATTTAAATTTTCTGTAATTTTTTGAAATTCTATTCTTTTGTTTTTATAGACCTTGTCATTAAAATTATCTTTTTTTTCAATATAAAAATTTAAAAAATAAATACTAATAAGTAAAAAAATTAAAATATTATTTAATAATAATTTTAAATCTAATTTTATGTAATTTTTAATTAATATGATTACAAAAATTAAGAAAAACATAAAAGCACAAACAACTACTGCATTATTAAAATGATACATTAATCCTGACTTAGGAGACGCTAAAATGAAAAAAATTGGAGCAACAATAGAACTTATAAAAATAATAAAAAAAATATTTAAAAGTCTTATGTAATTAAGATTTTTTTTATTAAAAAAATATACGCAAGAGATTGATAATAACAATATAAACAAAAATTCTAATTTAAAATATTGAAGAAAATAATATTTTAACAAAATATTTTTTTTTTCAATTGTGAGATCAAATAGTCCTGCGCGCGTGATAGAATCATTCTCATTGTAAATTAAGTTTATTATGAAAGGAGAAATGGTAATTAA
>AZYB01000021.1 GCA_000513055.1 alpha proteobacterium SCGC AAA288-N07 | reverse complement strand
CTAGGGCAAACGAAGACAAAACAAATTTAACAGTTACATTAACAGATTCTGATGGAGTGGAAACGACAGTAAATCCTGATGATTATGAAGTAACTAATAATCAAATTGTATTTGATACCCCGCAGGCTGCGCAGGTTTCAGCTATTAATGATACTTTACAGACAATTAATTTTAATGGTGGTCAGACTTACAATCTTTCTGAAGACGGAATGTTTGCTTATGCTTTGGCAAACGAAGACAAAACAAATTTAACAGTTACATTAATAGATTCTGATGGAGTGGAAACGACAGTAAATCCTGATGATTATGAAGTAACTAATAATCAAATTGTATTTGATAGCCCGCAGGCCGCAGCTAATGCAGATATCAATGATGATTTAAGTAGTACTATGTGGACGTTTAATAATGTGAACACTACTTTTTATCTTCTGGAAACGGATGATTACACTCCATATTATCTTGCAAACACCGACTCCGAAAATTTAATAATTACATTAGATAATGGCGATGTAGTATCTTCTGCCGATTATACTATTACTGGTAGTGTAGTTGAATTTAACAGTCCACCTAGTTCTGGAAATATAGTATCGACCATTAATTATTCAAAAGATGCCAGCGGTTATACAGTAAGTGAAATTACATATGAAAGACCTGCCAGCGGTTCTACAGTAAGTTCAATTGAATATGCAAAAGCTGCCAGCGGTTCTACAGTAAGTTCAATTGCATATAATAGAGCTGCCAGTGGTTCTACAGTAAGTTCAATTAATTATTCTACTAGTGGTACTACAGTGAATTCAGTTGAATATTCAACCGCATCTGCTGGACCTTATACTCTTGAACAAGCAGGTTCTTCATATACTGATGCAAGCAATGACCCTGCAAATGTAGAAATTGTAATAAATGGTGTAACTCAAGCTACTAATACTTATGCTATTAGTGGTGATGAGATTACATTTACTTCGGGAAACGAAAAATCTGCAAGTGATACGGTTACTTCAATAAAACATGCACAATCAAATGTAGCATTTACTCCTACTGCAACAACTGGAAAATTAACTGTTGAAATAGATGGAGTGCTTCAAGATCCAGATACTTATGAAATCGTCGGTAATCAAATTAGATTTGATGTAGCTCCGGATGCTGGTGCCGAAACAACTGCATTTCTTCATTCAGAAGAAGATGATTACACATTTGATATAACAGCAACTGACCCAGCAAATACAGAATTTAGCGAAAGAACATTTGTAATGTATGTAAGTAAACCTGGAATAGCTTTGATAACACCTAAACGAGATGTAGGTCTTGTTGAAGTCGCTTATGATAGCCCAGATTATCCAGTCGTATCTCTGGCAGCTGCCACATATAATCAAGGCGAAAATGTAACATTATCATTAACTGCTGCAACTGCTGGTAATCTTGCTGGTAGTGGTTTAACTTTTGAATCAAGCACTGATGTAGGTACTGTTGAAGTAGGATTAGAAGGATCCCCAGCATCGCTCGCGGAAGATACAGAATTTGAAATTACAGTTAAGGCAGTAGAAACTGATGAACCTTCATATAATAATGAACGAACTTTAACAATTAAAATACTGCAAGATCCTAATTACATTAGTCCAGCTTAATTATTATAATGGTTTTAAAAAGAACCTTACTACAAAATATATTCTTATTTGTTGTAACGTTGTGCGTAAGCATAAATGCTAGCAATAGCAATTTACTGATTCAATTCTCATCAATATATTTTATTATCTTTTTTTTTTTATGCCTAAAAAACAAAGAAGTTCTGGAGGATATTAAGAAAAATTATATTAACAACAAACTTTTTTTTACAATTTTTTTTGTATATATAGGCTACCTAATTTTTCAAATAATTCCATTGCCATTAAATTGGTTTGAGATCATTGCCCCTGCTAATCATGCTTTATATTCTTCTATTAAAATAGATAAGCAATTTTGGTCAATAAGTATTGATCCCAGCAGTTCGTACTTTCGAATATTAAATTGCATTAATTTTTTTATAATTTTTTTAGTATTTCCTGCTTTATTTTTTAGAAGCAAACACTTAATGAAAGTCTTGTTTTTTTTCTGTTTATTAGGTTTTTGCCATGCCGTTTTTGCCACCTACTGGATGCTAATAGGTAACCCCTCTAATTTTTTAATTGAAAAAAACCATTACCTTCACGCAAGCACAGGGCTATTTGTAAATAGAGCAGTTTTTGCAACATTCTTACTCTTATGTGCGTTCTCAGGCTTATACTATATGGTAGTTTTTTTTCAGAAAAATAAGACAACTAGTTTTAGTTTTTTTGAACAAGTTAATACTAATATTATCTATGTTAGAATTTTTATAATTTTTTTAACCATTGGAATACTTACTACATGGTCACGAATTGTAAATTTTAGCTATGTTTTAGTTTTAATTTCTTTTTTACTTTATTCAAAAATATCATTTAAGAAATACATTAACCCTTTATCCACAATCATTTTATTTATTCTGCTTTTTGACATATTGATATTAGGATTAGTATTCGGAAATTCAAAGTTAGTTGAAAGATATGCTGAAACTTCAATAGCGGGAGAAGCTGGAAGATTTGCTTTACATAAATTCGGTTTCACGCAATTCAAAGAATTTTGGTTGTTTGGTTATGGAGCCGGAGCCTTTGGACTAATTTTTAAACTATTTTATAATATACCACCAGATGGAAACCTTGCAGCTCACGCGCATAATGATGGAATAGAATTAATGGGTGAAGTTGGTATCATAGGTATCTCAATTTTACTTTTATTATCTTTAATTTATTTTAAAAAATTATTGAACAATATTAACCAAGAAAGAGAGCGTGCTAGATTTATATTGCTAAGTTTACTCCTGATAATTCTACTCATCCAAAGTTTCATTGATTTTTCACTTCACATTCCAGGAATAACAACATTTTTAATTATAATATTATCTACGGGGATGATAAATTATAATAACCATAAAATGGATGAAAAAAAATAATATTTTTAAAAATTAATATATGAAAAATCTTTTTATTATTAATAAAAATATTGCACTTACTAAATGGAAAAAAGACGTATAATTTGCATTAGTCATGCATTCTTGAAAAAAATAAATCTTTCTGTTTTCGAAAAGTTATCGAAAGATAATAATATTCAAATTACATGTATTGCACCTGAATCTTTATATATGAATAGGAAAAAAGTTTACCCTGACTATAATATCAAAAATATTAATTTAGATTTGAGATTATTAAAATTGAAATTTAAACATTTAAGATTTTGTTACTTTGATAATGTAAAAAAAATAATTAAAGAGATTAAACCACATTTAATTATACTAGATAATGACACTGCGACAGTTCAATCTATAATTTTGATAATCTACTCGTTCTTTTATAAGTTTAAGATTTGTTATTTTTGCAATGAAAATAATATAAGAAATATACTTAATAAATTTACATTCAAGAAGTTGGTAAAATTAACTCTATTATATTTTATTAACAGTTTCATAAAATGGAAAATATATAAAATTTTTTGTTACACTAAAGAAATAAAAAAAAATTACGATTTTCTAGGATACAAAAATAAAACGGTTGTAATGCCATTGGGATATGATGAAAAAATTTTCACAATTCATGACAAAAGGGCAGATGATAAATTTATAATCTCATTTTTTGGAAGAATATTACCTGAAAAAGGAATACATACTTTATTAAAATCACTTGAAAATTTAAAGTTCGATAACTGGATATTTATGCTTGATGTATTTCATATAGAAAACAAAAATTACTTTAGAAAATTAAAACCAAAATTAAAAAAGTTGTTAAAAAAAAATAAATTAAAATTAGTTAAATGCAGCTATTTTGAAATAACAAAATTTATGAGTATGTCAGATTTGGTTGTGGTGCCTTCAGAATATGAAGAGCAATATGGTAGAGTTATTCAAGAAACTGTTGCTTCCGGAACACTTGTTATTGGTTCAAACATTGGAGCTATACCAGAGATTATTGATGACCAAGATTTATTATTTGAACCTAGCAATTATATTGAATTAAGTGACAAAATAAATCAAATATATTTTGACAAAAACTTTAGAGATACAAAATATAATAAACTATACAATAAAATATCTTCTTTTAGATCAATTTCTAATCAAATAAATATTCTGAAAAATAATATTTAAAAGTAAACTATTATTAAAAAAAATTAACATTACTTTAAAAACGACTTGATTCTATACTTATTGCTATATTAAAGTATTAAATACTTTAAACTTACATGATAAAAGTTAGATGATTCGTAATTATTGAATATGAACTATCGTTTGACACGTAAAAATTTTCAAATATGAAAGTTATTATATTAGCTGGTGGGTATGGCACAAGACTAACAGAATATACTAACGACATACCAAAACCCATGGTCAAAATTGGCAAAGAGCCAATTCTAACTCATATAATGAGAATTTTTTCCTCATTTGGTTGTGAAAATTTTATAATAGCTGCAGGCTACAAACAAGAAGTCATAAATGATTACTATAAAGATTCAATAAGGCTTCAAAAAGAATTCCCAAATTTAGAAATTGTGGATACCGGTAAAGACACAATGACAGGAGGAAGAATATTAAAACTAAAACATTATTTTAATGAAAATGAAAATTTTTTTATGACCTACGGAGATGGCTTATCTGATGTGGATTTAAATAAATTAAAAAAATTTCATGACAGTCACGGAAAAATAGCAACGGTAACAGCAGTTCACCCTTCAGTTAGATTTGGTGAATTAGAAATTACAAATGATAGAGTAATAAATTTTGAGGAAAAACCTCAGGCTAAAGCTGGCTGGATAAATGGAGGTTTTTTTGTACTTAATTACAAGGTTTTTGATTACATAAAAGACGACACTACAATGTTTGAAAGACAACCTATGGAAAAACTTGCAAATGAAGAAAAGCTTATGGCATTTAAGCATGAGGGTTTTTGGAAATGTATGGATACTTTGAGAGATAAAATTCTATTAGAGCAAATGTGGAATGAAAAAAAAGCAGTATGGAAAAAATAAAAAGTTTTTATAATAATAAGAGGGTACTTGTTACTGGAGCAACAGGATTCAAAGGGTCTTGGTTATGTAGTTGGCTATTAAAGTTAGATGCCAAAGTATATGGCACAGGATTTAATCCAAATCAAAATAAAAATTTATTTTATAAACTCAATTTGAACAATAGAATTAAATTAAAAATTTTTGACATAAGAGATCTTAGAAAATTAAAAAAATTTATTTGCTCTTCAAAACCCAGTATAATTTTTCATTTAGCTGCACAACCTATAATCTATGAATCATACAAAAATCCACATACAACCTTTGACATAAATTGTAGAGGGACACTCAATATTTTAGAGATAACAAAAGCTTATAAATTTATAAAATCTGTTGTCTGCATAACTTCTGACAAATGTTATGAAAATGTTGGGAAAATTAAAGCATATAAGGAAAGTGATTTGTTAGGAGGTGTAGATCCCTATAGTGCGTCAAAAGCTTCTGCAGAACTAATAATAAGAGCTTATCGAGAAAGTTTTTTTAAAAATAAAAGAAATTGTGGAATATCAAGCGCGAGAGCAGGCAATGTTATTGGTGGAGGTGATTGGTCTAAAAAAAGATTAATTCCAGATTGCATAAGATCTTTGAAAAAAAATAAAGTTATTTTGTTAAGGAATCCTAAATTTAATAGGCCATGGCAATTAGTATTAGAACCTCTCAAAGGTTATTTAATTTTGGCAAAAAAACAATTTGAAAATCCTTTAAAATTTTCTGATGCTTGGAATTTTGGTACAGAACCAAAATCGGTAACTGACGTAAAACAGATTGTGAAGTATATAATCACATTTTGGGGGAAGGGAAAAATGAGAGCATTAAAAAATATTAAATTTTATGAACAACAAAATTTACAATTAGATATTACTAAAGCAAAAAAAAAACTTGGTTGGTTTCCTACTTACAATATAAAAAATAGTGTAAAAATTACAACTGAATGGTATTTAAAAGTATTTAAGGAAAGAAAAAACCCAATAGATGTTACTAATGAACAAATAAAAAGTTATATGAATGAAAATAATTGGGCTTAAAAAAATTAATATAGGTGTCGTCAAAAATAAAAAGGGAGATATATTAAAATTTATTTCAAAAAAAAATACTTTTTTTAAAAAATTTGGGGAAGTTTATTTTAGCGAGATTAAGGAAAAAAAAACAAAAGGATGGAATTTACACAAGCGAAATTATTGCTTTTTGGCCGTTTGTTATGGAATGGTAATTTTTACTTTTATTGATGGGAGAAAAAAATCAAAAAGTTATAATAAAAAAGACATGATAAACTTGGATAAAAAAAATTATGGATTAATAATCGTTCCACCAGGAGTCTGGTTTTCTTTCAAGACTAAAAAAAAATTATCAGTAGTGGCAAATTGTTTAGATAACCCTCATTCAGATAAAGAAACAACCAAAAATAATAAAGTCAATAATTATAAGATTAAGTAAAAAAATGTTTAAAAATTATTTCTAAGTGGATTAATAAATTTTAAAAATATTAATGTTTAGTCTCTGTTAGAATTCTTTATATACCATGTATCATTTTCTTTTATGTAAGGATTATAAGTTGTAAAAAGAGTGTCTGTTGGTGTTAAAAGGCTGATCACTTTATTCCACTCAACTAACCTCGTCGAAGGAATATAGACAATATCGTTTGGTAGAATATAAAAATTATTCGCAGCGATTAAAGCTCCTGGATTTCTAAGATCAATTTCATAAATATTAATATGTAAAAATTTTGTTACATCTTCTCTCATAACATAAATTGCTTTTGTTTTAGCGGTACTTTCATTGATCCCTTGGGTAGCAAATAATTCCGTTAATGTTAAATCTTTGTATACGGGGATGGGTCCTGGTCTATTAAATTCTCCAAAAGCATAAGCCTGGTCAACATCCGATTCTGTTATGTGTAAGACATCTTCTTTTCTTAAATAAATATTTAATTCTGTTTTATTTAATTCTAACAGTTGGTATAAATTAATATTATAAACTTCATTCCCTCTCCTAAGAAGCGCATTTTTATTATAAGTTTTTTGATCTTTAACATAACCTGCTCGCATAAGTGAATCTAATAATTTTAATGGTTGCTCTGATAACAAAATTGATTGAGGTCGATTTATTGATCCCGTGAGATAAACATAACTGCTATTGTATGCTTCTATTTTTACAATAGTTTCCGGTTCCTGATAAAGATCCTTTAAAACATTATTAATAAATTCTTGTGCTTCCTCTTTTGTTTTATCACTTACAACAACCTGGCCGACATAAGGAATGGTTACACTCCCATCGGGACTAATGGTATATGATCCATTGATATCCTCTATATCAGTTAACGCAATATTGATTACATCGCCATAGCCAAGGGTATAATAATATGTGTCTTCTGATAGTAATTCTTTCAAATTATCTTTTGATTTCTTTTTTATATCTCCAACTCTGGGCAATGCACCAAGGTTCATCTTATTAATATTATAAAACGCTAATGTGACTCCGTTTTGTCTTAAACCAATATTTTTGGGGTTTTTACTATTAGGCTCCTTTTTGAAACCTGGTGAAAAAGTACAAGCAGAAATTACAAAAAAAATTAATAAAAATCTTGATATCATAAATTGAATTTATACAACAATTGAGCTAATAAAACAGTAACTTGTTTTTTTGCATATTTTTGATTATTTTAATTATTAATTTCATTAGCTAAATATAAAAATATATGGTCAACATAAAAAATGATTCTAAAGTAATACATGCAGATATTACTGCAATAATCATGACTAATAATGAGGAAAAGCATATTGAAAGATGTTTACTCTCAATAAAAGATTTTGCAAAAAAGATTGTAATTATAGACAGTTTTTCAACTGATAATACTTTGAATATCTTAAAAAAATATAACATTGAAGTGCTTCAACATGCTTGGATCAACTACTCAAGCCAATTGAATTGGGGAATTGAAAATGCAAATATTAAAACTGAATGGATATTTAGATTAGACCCAGACGAAATTGCATCTAAAATATTCGCAAAAAAAATTGCGAACTATTTAAAAAATCTTTCTTCAAAAACTTCTGGAATTTCAATAATCAGAAGGTTAATTTTTTTGGAAAAAGAAATTAATTTTGGAGGTGACTTTCCTCAAAAAATGGTTCGTATTTGGAGAAATGGAAAAGGGAAATGTGAGAATACTTGGAGTGATGAACACATAATAGTAAACGGCAACATCAAGCACACGAATTTGGATATTATTGACAAAAATTTGAACAATATTACGTGGTGGACCACAAAACACAATAAATTTGCAATAAGAGAAACGATAGAATTTTTTTTAGAAAAAGAAAGAAAAGAAGAAAATGATGATTTAAATTTGGCAAAAAAAGAAAAACTAAAAAAAAATCTTAAATTTAAAATTTATTATAATCTTCCCATGGGTCTAAGATCTTTTTTATTTTTCATCTACAAATATATTTTTCGTCTTGGTTTTTTAAATGGGTGGCAGGGATTTGCGTGGTGTTTTTTACAGGGATTTTGGTATCGATTTTTAGTAGATTTGAAAATTTTGGAATTGAAAAAAATCATGAAAAATAACAATTTAAATTTAAAACAAGCAGTAAAAAAAGAATATGGAATTGAATTGTAATTATGGAAAAATTAAAAAGTATTTTAAAAAATATATTTGGTATATTTTTTACAATATTTATTGTTTTGTTTATCCTAGAAATTATATCTAGAAACTTTATAAGAAAAATATCCACAGAAGTTTTTCATTTTGATTCAAGTGCTTTATTTTGGGATGAAGAAATATCCTTTCATGCATTTAAGAAACCTTCAAAATCAATAATGACAAACGGTCATTTTAAGGAGCTTGTATTCATTGATGAAAATGGATTTAGAGTAAATTCAATTGAAGAAAATATTGTTAAACCCGAAATAATTACAATAGGCGACTCACAAACTTTTGGTCACGGCATCTCTAATAGTGACACCTGGCCAAATTTATTAGCAAAAGCAACGGGCTTATCAATAGGTAATTGGGGAGTGTGGGGATATGGTATGACACATTATAATCCTTTATTTATACGCTTAACTAAAAACTTTAAACCAAGATATGTTGTATATGGCTTGACTGACAATGATATATGTTCGCTAACTAATTCTCCTAGAGTACAAAAAAATGATAAAGAATACGGTAGCTTGAGAAATAAAAGCCACCTTTTAAAATTAATAAATAATCCTAAAGGATATTTTATCCATCACACAAGTTTAGGCTCAATGGTATATTCTTTTTATAGAAATATTTTTTACCAAAGTAGTTTTGGCTTGTGGCTAAGACCAAAAATAAGGCCAGGATCTGTAAAAAACTTAAATGAAAATTGTACTATGGTAGCTATTAAATGGCTTAGAGAGAAAGCTTTATTTTTAAAAAATCATAATATAAAAACAATTATCATACAAATACCGTATCCTGGTCGTACGATGAGTTATGCAAAAGAATTTTCCCAATCCAACGTTGAAAAATCGATAAAATTAATTAAAGAACATCAAGCAGATTCTTTCTATTACTTTATAGACCCAATAAAAGAATTAGCGGAAAATTATAAAAAGAATAATTATGATCGAACTAGTATAATATTGCCTGTTGATACTCATCATAATTTGTTCTCGAATGAAATTTTAGCAAATCTTTTGGCTAAAAAGATTAGCGAATTAGAATAGATATCTATTAATTGTTTATGCAAATTAGATATTATCTTAACTTTAAAGAAGATAAACGTATTAGTATGGACGCTTATGCTAACAGTTTAATTGAATATCAGAAAAATAATTATAAAGAAGTAGATGTTCAATCGTTCAGACCAAAGATAGATATTTTTTCTCATTTATTGTACTTTGAAAAAATTAAGATGAGATATGCTAGATATATTTCTTATCCAAAACAAATAAAAAAATTGCCCGCAACTGATATTTCACATGTTTGTGATCATCAATATGCTCATTTATATTCTGTCATCAATTCAAAAATAAAGTTCGTTACCGTACATGATTTAGTACCATTTGTGTTTTACAAAAAAACTGGTAAATGGCCCCATCTTTTATCTCATTCTTTGAGTAAATTGAAATATTTTAATAGGGTATTTGCTGTAAGTGAAAATACTAAAAGCGATATTCTAAAATACACAGATTGTCCTGAAGATAAAATTAAAGTTATTTTGGAAACAGTCGAAGATTTCTTTGATAATTCAGCAATAGATAAAACTGAAATATGTAAAAAATACAATTTACCAATAAATAAAAAAAAAATTTTGATTACGGGAAATGTTTTTTATAAAAATACAAACACTTCTTTTTTGACATTAGAGAAATTAATAAAAAAGGACCAAGATATCCTTTTTGTTAGATTGGGAGGAGTTTTGAATATGGATGGTTTTGAACATTTATCAAAATATATAAAATGCCTACCTTTTTTGAAAAGAAGAGAAATTCCAAATATTTATAAAATATGCAAAATATTACTTTTCCCTTCAACGTATGAAGGTTTTGGTAGGCCTTTATTAGAAGCAATGCAATGTGGAACACCGATAGTTTGTAGCAATAATTCAGCTATACCTGAGGTAGTGGGAGATGCTGCTTTAAAAAGTGATTGTTATGATGTTGATAGTTTTGTTAAAAATATTGTTAATCTATTAACTGACGAAAAATTTTATTTGCTTAAACGCAATGAAGGATTGGAAAGAGCAAAAATTTTTAATTTAAAGAATTTTCATGATAAATTAATTAATATCTATAGTACTGAAATTAATAATTTTATCTGAGATTTAAAAACTAATAATTCTAATATTTTTTCTTTTTATGAAAAATTTTTTTTTAATAAATTGGATAAGCTATTTTTGTTTATAGATATATCAAAATTTTTTTTGAAGCATTTATATGAATTATTTGATAGTTTTCTTAAATTATTTTTATTTAAATTATTAAATTTTTTTAGAATATTTGAAAAACTATTAGTTTCATCTTTTGCTATTAAACCTGCTTTAAATTTTGAAATTTCATTTGAAATACCTACTTTGTAAGTTGTCAGTACAGGTTTTCCAAAACTCAAAGATTCAACTAAAGAAACTCCAAAATTTTCGCCATGCGATGATAATACCATGGCTTTGGATGCTTGTATTGCTCCCCATTTAAGGTCGCCGTACAGTGCATTTGTAAATATAATTTTTTTTCGTAAATTATATTTTTCAACTAGGTTGATTAATTTTGCCTCATACTTACTTCCACTCATTGGACCTGAAAATAAAATTATATTTTTAAAATTATTTTTAAGTTTTTTTACTGATTCAATAATGATCTCGCAGCCTTTTTTTTTGTGGAATCTTCCAAGAAAAAGATAGAAACCTGTATTTTTTAATATAGGGAATTTTTTGAAAAATTTTTTCAATATTTTTTTTTTGTTAATTTTAGGTTTAATTATACCAAATCGAATAATCTCTTTTTTAATTCCAGCTGTATTTACAAATGTTTTTTTTAGTGATTCTTTTTCTCCTAACCCGGTCAATAAAATACTTCTTGAATGCTGCAAGTTATTTTTTTCAACAAGAAGCCAATAAATTTTTTTTTTAATTAATTTTAAAAAATCCTCTGCAAAAAAAGGATCTAGTTGACCATGAATAAAAACATAATATTTATTTTTTAATAATATTCTTGCTGCAAGCGTAATAAATTGCCATATTCCATGTATTATAAAAGCATCGTATTGATCTCTATTATTAAATAACCATAAAAAGAGTCTTAAACTGAATCCATAAGTACCAAAACGAGGTCCTTTATTTATTATTTTAATTTTTTTTGATTTAAAAAAATTTGAGCCCTCTTTATCACAAGTCAGTACATCAACATTAATACCCTTGTTATACAAAGCCAGCGAGCCATCAATAATTTGAATGGCAGGACCTCCAAATTTAGGATCGATGGATGTTATTATTTTTAAAATTTTTAATTTACGTTTCACTTAATATTAATGATTCATCACTTTTTATAATTTGAATTTGATTGTTAATATGATTATAAGAAGTACCAAACGTTGTGCTTCGAGCGTTATAAACTTCGTCAATATCAACTATTTTTTTTTGCTGCTTCTCTATTACTAGAGTGGCACTACTCTTGAAAATTGGCTGAATATTTAATGCTATCAAGTAGCCTAATAAAGCAATAAAAAAAGGTAGGAAAAAAATTATTCTTTTATATTTTAAAAAAATTATCCAGTAATGAGTTAAATTTAGTTGCTCATTAAAGGACTCTAGCTTATTTAGAATTGTTTGTTTTTTCCATTTGCTAATATTTTTTAATTAAATAAATTTTCCTTAATAAATTTAATTTTATTGCATATTAAATACTAATCATATTGTCAGTTTTTTACAATCCATAGTTGAAATATGGATACTTAAAACTGTTATATATACTATATGTTCTTTGCAAATTTAACATACTACCAAACCTAGTGTTTAGTTCACTTTGAAGTTACAAGATCCTGAGTTTCTTTACTGAATCTTGGAATATTTCTTAAATAAAAAAGTCTGAGTGCTAACTTAATGTCTGAGTTATTTTTTGAAAGATTGACAGCATTTTGAAAATTTATCTCAAAATCACCTTGGTATAGCTTGTTAGTAGTTAAATAAAGCAACTTATTATTCCAGTAATAATAATCTAATGCTGATTTATTTTCAGTGGCATTCATGAGTTGGTAAAGTTTTTTACTTTTTGAATCATTGACTTGAAGGTGATTTTTAAAATATCCACCCGATTTTTTAAAAAGTTCGGAGTATTTATAGGGCGAATAATTCCAGGATTTTAGTAAAAAACCGCCATTTCTGTGATTAAATAACAATAATAAAATAAAGAAAATATTGTAGAATAGGATTATAATTAGGCCTGAAATTAATAGTTTGTTAAAATATCTTGCAAAAGATGACATGCTTGAAACTATCAAAAAAGTAATCGGATTAGTATTAAAAAACTTTAGTTTTTTACTAATATTATTTGTTTTATTTGCTAATAACATTCTCAGGGCTGAGGAGGCTGAAAAAAAATTCATTGGATTTATTGATTCACTTGAAGGCAGTGTAAATAAAGAAGATGCCGATGATCTGATTAAATTAAATGCGTTTGATCAAGTTTTTACTAATGACAAAATAAAAATTGGTTCAGATTCTTCAATTGTAGTTTCTTTTATTGATAATTCAATTTTAACCTTGCAAAGTGACTCTGAATTTCTCGTAGAAAAATTTGATAAAATTTCAGAAGAGCCATCATTTATAATAGCTATTACCAAAGGTAAGTTTGCATTCGAGTCGGGAACAATAGCAAAAAATGATAAAGGCATTATGAAGATCAAACTAGGAGAAATGGAAATAGATCTAAAAGGAACAGCCATTACCGGTGGAATTTCTGATGCAGATGATGAAATAACAATAGCACTTGTTGAGGACACAATGAAAAATGTCGGAGAAATTATCGTAAATGCAGGTGACGAAACCATTGTCATCACAGAAGCACATGCTGGTCTTAAACTTTCGGAAGACAAGCCAATGGAAGCAACCACAATGAGTGAAGAGGAAATAATTGAAGCTGCGGATGCAATGAGTAAAGCTGTAGTTCAAGCTTCAACTATTGATCCAAAAAAAATTGAACGTGCAATCATGAAGCAGCTTGCCGAAGGTAAATCGGGTTTAACAAATTTAGCAGATGTTGAAACTCTTTTGGCAAACATATCATCTTTCCAAGATGATAAAAGAGAATCTATTGTAGCAGCGTCCACAGGAGACTTGAGCGTTTTATCAGAAATAATTGTAAACTCAGACTCTGAACAATCTTTATCATTAATGCAAGGGGTAATGGAAAATGATACGGGTAACGCATCATTGTTAATGAATGAGATAATGGGTGGAGAAGGTGAAAAGGCAGATTTTGATATTTTTTCACATATAGCCGATGCTGACGCAGGAAATTTCGAAGCATTAAGAGAAACTATTGTTGCTGGAATGATTGAAGATCAATCTGAGTTTGCTACGGACACCATGGCACAAATGATGAAAGTAAGTGATACTGAAACAGGTTCGTATTTAGTAAACGAAATTACAAATATTGAACCAACTGATACAGGAGAAAATTTGTCTATGGATGTATTGGCAAGTTTTACAGAAATTGCTTCTGAAAAAATGTCTGAACTATATCAACAAGACCCCACTATGATGGATGCGTTAACTACCAATGCATTTGAAAATGCAACAGAGCAGGATATTGGAATGATGTCTACTATGATGCAAAATACTACAGGTAGAAATACTGCAATGTTAATGCAGAGCATGGTTGCATACAATCCCGAAATGATGGGTGATATCTATAGTAACTTAGCGGAACAAGATTATGATTTATTTGAACATATCGAATCCGCAAAGATGGAAATGCAAGCCGATCCTTATTATGACCCTGGTACAGGAATGCCTGATTCCACAATGACACCCGAATATGATCCTTATTATGACTCTGGTATGCCTGAAGATATGCAGGCAGAGGAGATGTACTATCAAGAACAATTTTTTGATGATTTGAAAGGGGAAATTTTTTCAGAAATTATTAATCATAGTGAAGAAATTGCTTCCGAAACAGCAGCCGACATGATGATGCATGCAGGTGGTAACAGCGCAATGTACATGATGGAAAATATGATGCATGAAAACCCGGAAATGATGACACAGGTTATGGACAATTTTATGCAAGAAGATTTTGATATTTTCTATCATATGGAAACTCCAACGGACCCTATGGCAATGGAACCTGGATTTATAGATCCTGATACAGGAATGCCTGATCCCACAATAACAGCCGAATATGATCCTTATGATGATCCTGCAATGATGAGTGCAATGCAAGATTTTCAGGAAGATATTATTGGAACAATGATGGATTACGGTGGTGAACAGTCCATGGAAACTATGGCTTATATGATGTCAACAGGTGATGCTGCAAATTCAGCAATGATTCTTGAATCAGTGATGGAACACACAATGATGGATCCTATGATGGAGGGTGATATGTATTACGATCCTTACATGGTGAGTGATCCTTATGCTATGGATCCTACGATGATGGATCCTGGTTATGATATGGGTCAGGAACAAAACCTAGCTTTAGCTTTGTTAGATAAAATGGGTGCAATGGATCCTAATATGATGACTGAATTATATGATCAACAAGCAGATTTAATGGACAATATGTTTGATGAAGCTTTTTCAAATGTTTCAGCAGAAGATGCTTCTATGATTGCAGATATAATGTCATCAGAATATGTAAGTGGAGATATGTCTGCAATGATGTTTGATCATTTAGCTGATATGGATACCGATCAAAATTTTATGACAGAAGTTTTCTATGAGATTGCTGAGCAATCTCCAGAAACTCTGATAGCCATGGCTGAAATGGATCAAGAACTGTATGAAAATATGGCTAGCGATCCTTATTATGAAGGAAGTATGTCAGCAAAAGATCTCATAAGTGATATTTATACTTCTCAAGGTTACGATCCTTACATAGATCCTACGATGATGGGTGGTGATACTACTTACTTGGATCCTTACATGGATCCTATGATGATGACGGGTGGTGATATGTATTACGATACTTACATGGATCCTTACATGGATCCTATGATGATGGGTGGTGATATGTATTACGATACTTACATGGATCCTTACATGGATCCTTACATGGATCCTATGATGATGGGTGGTGATATGTATTACGATACTTACATGATGGATCCTTATTACGATCCTTATTACGATCCTTATTACGATCCTTATTACACTGTTGAGGTGGATAATGATGTTGATGATGATGATGATCCAGTTACTGTTGATACCACTTATAATGGCTATGCTAGTCGTGCTGCGTGGTGCGCTGCTACAAATTGTACGTTAAATGCTGGAGCACCAACTTGGTATACAACGGCAGGATCGCTTGGTTATTCCGCTTCCCCTCAACGAGCATTTTTTCCAGGGAGTCAAGTTAACCTTTCTTTAGGTGCTACATCACAAAATACCAATGTAGCGTATACAATTAGTAATCAAAATGATTTACCACCGGGTTTAAGATTTTATCCAATGGGAGGTACGCCAGAAATCCGAGGAACAATAACTCCAGCAGTTGTACTAGACACAATTACGTTTGATGGTTCTACTACTGATTTTAATCTTACTGCAAATATTGAAACTACATTAGATGAAATTACATTCTCTGGTAGAAACGATTCTTTAGAGACATTAAATTTTTCAGGTGGCCGGATTTACTATCTTAGAAATCAGGATGGTACACCATATAGTTATGCAGCCGGAGACGAAGCAAATTTAACAATTACATTAGCTGATTCTTCAACTTTAGATTCTGCTGATTATACGATTACTGGTAATCAAATTATATTTGATAAAGCAATGTCGAGTACCGGTTTCAATGATGATTTACAGACATTTAATTTTAATGGTGGTCAGAGTTACAATCTTTCTGAAGACGGAATGTATGCTTATACTAGGGCAAACGAAGACAAAACAAATTTAACAGTTACATTAACAGATTCTGATGGAGTGGAAACGACAGTAAATCCTGATGATTATG
>AZYB01000020.1 GCA_000513055.1 alpha proteobacterium SCGC AAA288-N07 | reverse complement strand
GGAAAGCCAAATGAAGAAGTATACCTAAATCGGTAAAATGATAATTAGACATCCAGAAAAAATTAATAAACTATCTAATCCAATTAAAAAAAAACCTAAATGGATTAGATCAAAAATTACAAATTCTCATAATTTTTATTTAACAAAAAGCATAATTAATAAAAATAATTTAAATACTGTTTGTCAGGAAGCAAATTGTCCAAATATTACGGAATGCTGGAGTAAAAGGCATGCTACTTTTATGATAATGGGTGATACCTGTACAAGAGCGTGTGGGTTTTGTGATGTTAAGACTGGAAAACCAAAGCCATTAGATCAACTTGAACCAACAAAAATAGCTGAAGCAACAAAACAACTTAATTTAAAACATGTTGTGATTACCTCAGTTGATCGTGATGATTTAAAAGATGGGGGAGCGGAACATTTTTCAAAAGTAATCAATGAAACTAGAAAACTTAATAAAAATACGACCATTGAAGTTTTAACTCCAGATTTTTTAAGAAAAGGTAATGCTTATAAAAAAATTATAGAGGCTAGCCCAGATGTTTTTAACCATAATATAGAAACAGTCCCAAGTCTTTATTTAAAAGTCAGACAAGGTTCAAGATATTTTGCCTCCGTGGAACTATTAAAGTCTGCCAAAAAAATAAATAATAAAATATTTACTAAATCTGGAATTATGCTTGGATTAGGAGAGCAAAAAGATGAGATTTTACAAGTAATGGACGATCTAATTAGATCTGAAGTTGATTTTTTAACAATAGGGCAATATTTGCAACCTTCTGTAAAACATTACCCATTGAAGAGATATGTTCACCCAGAAGAGTTTGCGGAATTAAAAAAAATAGCAGAATCCAAAGGATTTTTAATAGTTGCTTCATCACCTCTTACTAGGTCTTCATACCATGCAGATGAAGATTTTTCTAAAATGAAAAAATTGAGAGAAAACCAGTCTCAATGCCATCAGCTTCAATAACAAAAAAAATTTCCTGTTCCAAAAAGAATTTAATCGGAATGGTACTTGATATTGAAAAATATCCAGAATTTGTTCCGTGGTGTTTAGGAGGAAAGATTCATACTACTATTGATAAAGGAAATACTGTAGAAATTACAGCTGATCTAACCATTGGAAAAAGTTTTTTTAAAGAAATATATAAAAGCTTTGTTATTTACGATAAATCCGCTGACTCAATACACGTAACTAATATAGAAGGACCTTTGAAACATTTAGAAAATAAATGGACTTTTAGGCAAACTGGCGATTCAAGCGAGGTAAATTTTCATGTTAATTTTGAACTAAAAAATAAGATTTTAAATGTTTTAATGATTAAAACTTTTGATTTAGGGTTAAAAAAAATAGCAGATGCTTTTGAAAAAAGAGCTAATGAGTTATTTAATAAAACTTAAAATAAGATCTAGAGATTTATTGACCGCGGTTTTTTGAATGTACAAACGACCTTTGTTTTTAAACAAGTGTTTCTTAACTAAAGTTTTATTATCCTTTTTAATGCCTATATAAACTAGGCCGACAGGTTTTCCCCTCGTGCCACCTTTGGGGCCAGCTATACCTGTTATGGAAACAGATACTCCTGTTTTAGCAATTTTACTTAAGTTTTTTACCATAGATAGGCAGGTTTCATAACTAACGGCACCATAAATCCTTATAATTTTTTTTGGAATTTTAAGAACACTATTTTTAGATTGATTTGAATAAGCAACCAAACCAAGAGTAAACACTTTAGAAGATCCACTGACGGAAGTGATAGCACTCGAAAGCATTCCACCAGTGCAAGACTCAGCAAAAGAAATTTTAAGTTTTTTCTTAGTTAATATTTTAACTATTTTATTTGATAGTTTTTTCATAAATTTTTTAACTAAATATAATCATTGGTATAGTAATTATTATTGCAGCAAAAATACCAGCTATCAAATCATCTAACATTATTCTAAAATTATTTTTAATTTTTTAATCATATTTTATTACCGAAGTTATAACTTCTGATGCTATAGCTTTTTCTTTTCCAATTAAACCGAGTTTTTCTGTTGTCTTACCTTTGATGTTTATTTGATTAGGATTTATTTTACATATCTTACTTATTACTTCTCTCATTTTATTTGCATATTTTATTATTTTAGGTTTTTGAACAATAATATTTATATCAATGTTGTTTATTGAAAAGTATTTAGATTTAATTAATTCAACAACCCTTTTTACCAAAATTGTTGATCTAATATTTTTATATTTTTTATTTTTATCTGAAAATAATTTTCCAATGTCACCTAATCTACAAGCACCAAGCAAACTATCGATGAGAGCATGAAGAACTGGGTCGGCATCAGAGTGACCTTTCAGCCCAAGAACAAAGGGTATTTTAATTCCTCCCAAATAAAGTTTTCTTCCTTTAACTAATCTATGAATATCAAACCCTATGCCAGAATAACTTTTTCCTTTTATTAAAGACTTAAATATATTCAGATCTTCTTTATCAGTTATTTTTAAATTTGTTTTGCTACCATTTATAGTTACTACTTTTTCTCTATCCTCAGTAAATAAAGCAGAGTCATCATCAACAGGTAAATTAATATTTTTTTTATGTTTTTCGTATATTTTTTTTAAAGTATAACCTTGTGGAGTTTGAGAAAATCTTAAACTGTTACGTTTAATATTTTTAAAAATTATTTTTTTTTTAACTCGTTTTGTTGCGTCATTTACTTTTATTATAGGTACTACCGCATGATTGGTTTTAAGTTTTTTTATAATTTCATTTATAATTTTTTTAGAAGGAAAAGGCCTAGAAGCATCATGAATTAATACTTTTTTACAATTCATTTTTTTTATTTTTTTTAGTGCTTTAAATGTAGATTCCTGTCTAGTTTTACCACCTACAATTTTTAAGGTGTTTTTTTTGATTTAATTTATTTAGGTATTTTTTATGTTTTTTATTGTAAACAATTACAGTTTTTTTAATTGCACGAAAATCTTTGAATGAATTTATTGCATGTTCCAATATTTTTTTGTTATTAACTGTTATATATGGCTTTGGTAAAGTAGATTTTAACCTTTTACTTTCACCAGCAGCTAGTAGTATTAGAAAAATACTCATTATGTATTATATATCAATAATATTCTAAATATTTTATTATTTTAAAATGCTGGATTTTATTAAAAAAAACAAATGGGTTTTTGTTATTTTTTCAATAAGTCTCACGTTAGGTGTATTAACTTTTTTTTCATTTATTAATGAAAGTTTTATTGAATTAAACTACTTTAATTTTCAAACCTTGCTATTTATAGACCTTGCATTGGTTTTGTTATTTTTCTTAGTAATTGTAAGAGAAATTTATAAACTTTTTAAAGATAAAGACTTACAGGAAGCAGGTTCAAAAGCAAATCTTAGATATATTACCTTTTTTTCTATATCTACAGTGTTACCATCAATAGTTATCGCTATATTTTCTTTAGTTTTGTTTTCTGTTGGTTTACAAAAATATTTTGATCAAAAAATTACTACAGCGGTAAATAATTCATATGATGTTGCAAAAAATTATGTAGATGAAACTAGAAATAACATTGAAGCCGATGTTTTATTAGTTGCAATAGATATAAATAGAAATGCCGAATTATTTCATGGTAATCCTAAAATTTTACAAGGTGTTTTGAGACACCAAAGGTTAATACGAAGATTAGATGAAGTACATCTATTAGATGGTTCAGGAAGCATAATGATGTCTAGTGTAAAGGATACTTCGTTAGAGTTTGTTCCGCCTTTGGATAGGGCTTTTGAATTGTTAGCTTCAGAAAATAGACCAATTAAAATTACTGATGCTATTACAAATAGATCCTCATCACTTTTAAAACTTGAAAGTTTTATAGACACATATCTGTATGTTGTAAAATTTTTAGATCCAAAGATTATAAAATACCTAAAAGAAACAGAGCAAGCCGTAAATTTTTATTATGGTGTAGAAAATAAAAGATCAGGAATAAAAATAACATTTGTATTAATTTACGTAATTATTGTAACTCTACTATTATTTTTATCAATAACAGTAGGAATAAAATTTGCTTCAAGGTTTTTTAGACCTATAGTTAATTTAATTAGAGCGTCGGAAAATATTAGTACTGGAAATTTAAATACTAAAGTACCAATAATAGAAGCAGAAGAAGAAATTGACAAATTAAACAAAAATTTTAATTCGATGATAGATAGATTAAAAGGGCAGCAGGAAAAATTATTACTATCAGAAAGACACGAAGCATGGGAAAATGTCGCCAGAAAATTAGCGCATGAGATAAAAAATCCTTTAACACCGATACAATTATCAATTGATAGGTTAAAAGACAAATATTTAAGCAAAATTACTAATGAAAATGATAAAGAGAATTATGAAAGCTATATAAGAACAATTAATAAGCAAATTAAAGACATAGAGCATCTTGTTAATGAATTTTCAGACTTTGCAAGAATGCCAAAACCGATTATAAAAAATACTGATTTAAAAAAAATTGTTACCAGTGTTATCGATCTGCATTCTCTTTCAAACGTTAGTATTAATTTTAACTTTTTATGTGAAAAAGAAAAAATATTAATAGCTGCTGATGAAGCACAATTAAACCGAGTATTTATAAATTTAATAAAAAATTCTATTGAATCTATAATGGACAAATCAAAGAAAAATGGAGAATTTGCTTATAAAATTGATATAGAAATTGAGGAGAAAAATAACTATATTTACTGTACAATTGATGACAACGGCATAGGTTTTTCAAATGAGGATTTGACTAAAATAGTAAAACCATATTTCACCACAAAAGCAAAAGGTACAGGTTTAGGTTTGGCGATTGTTAATAAAATAATAAATGATCATGACGGAAAAATTAAATTTGAATCGAAACAAAATGGCGCGAGAGTAGAAATTATTTTACCAAAAAATGTCAGCTGAAATATTAATCATTGATGATAATTCGGATATAAGGTTTCTTATTTCTAGTCTTTTGAAGGATTGTGGTTACAGCATTAGACAAGCAGCAAATTATAATCAGGCTTTAAGCGAAATTGATAAAAAATTACCAGACGTTGCAATCATTGATGTAAAACTTGATAAAGGAGATAACGATGGAATTGAGTTACTAAATCATATTAAAAAAAAAGATACTGATATTCCTGTTATAATTATTTCTGGCCATGCTAATATCCAAATGGCAATCGATTCATTAAAATCCGGAGCATTTGAGTTCATACAAAAACCCTTTGACTCTCAAAGACTAATTAATTTTGCAAAAAGAGCTGTTGAAAACTTTGGTTTAAAAAAAGAAAATAAAAAACTTCAAGACAAACTATTTTATTCTTACGATTTAATTGGAAAAAGTCCCTCTATGTTGAAATTAAAAGAACAAATAAAAAAATTAACCTTTGCTGAAAGCAGAATTTTTATTCTAGGCCCAGCAGGCTCTGGTAAGGAATTAGTTGCAAGAAAGATACATAAAGATTCAAAACGTGCAAAAAAAGCTTTAATTATTTTAAGTGGAGCATTGTTAGATCCCGAAAAATATGAACTCGAGCTTTTTGGATCCGAAAATGATGATGGAACGATACATTATGGTTCATTTGAAAAGGCATCTGAAGGTATACTTCTTATTGATGAAGTTTCAGAAATACCCCTAGAAACACAAGCTAAAATTTTAAGAGTATTGACTGATCAAAAATTTAAAAGAATTAATGGTCATCATGATATCAAAGTAAATGTAAGAATTATATGTACTTCAAGCAAAAATATACGCAACGAAATAGATAATGGTAATTTTAGAGAAGATCTTTATCACAGATTAAACGTTGTTCCTGTAATACTGGAACCATTAATAAATAGAATGGAAGATATTCCACTACTAATAGATTATTTTTCTAAAACAATTTCCGAGACATATGGAATATCAAAATTAAAAATTGACACTAATAATCCATTTTTATTTGAATATGATTGGCCAGGAAATGTTAGAGAACTAAGAAATTTGGTTGAAAGAATTGCAATATTATCACCCAACGAAAAAAATGAAAATATCAACCTCATTATAAGCGAATCTTTAAAAAAAGTTTCTACAAAAAAAACAGATATATCTGAAAATAACTTTTCTTTTCCCTTAAAAGAAGCCAGAGAAAATTTCGAAAAATCTTATTTAACCTCACAATTAAAAAAATTTAAAGGCAACATATCAAAAACCGCTGATTTTGTTGGCATGGAAAGATCTGCACTACATAGAAAGTTAAAAACTCTTGGAATCAAGGGAATAAATTAATGAATATCATTGTCTGTGGCGCTGGAAGAGTAGGTTATAGTATTGCAAAACAATTATCTGCCCAAAGTCATTCGATTACCATAATAGATCAATCAAGCGAAGATATTCAAAAGATAAATGAATCAATCGATGTTAAAGGCATTGTAGGAAAGGCTACATTTCCTTCAGTCCTTGAAAAAGCAGGAGCTAAAGAAGCGGATATGATTATCGCTGTCACAAAAAACGATGAGGTCAATATGATAGTTTGCCAGATAGCTCATTCTATTTTTAATGTTTCCAAAAAAATAGCAAGAATAAGAGCCCAGGACTATCTTAATCCAAAATATGGTAAACTTTTTAGCAAAACAGAATTGCCTGTTGATGTAATTATTTCCCCAGAAATGGAGGTTGCTAAATCTTTACAAAGAAAATTAGAAGCTCCCGGAACATTGGACAATGTTCCTTTCGCTAAAGATAAAATAAAAATGTTGGAAATCTCGATAAATAAGAAATGTCCTTTAATAAATATACAGTTAAATAAATTGACAAAAATGTTTCCGGACTTAGAGGCAAATATTTTGGGTGTAATAAGAAATGAAAATTTTTTAATACTCAAAAAAACAGACAATATGAAATTAAATGACAAAGCTTATGTAGTGATCAATTCTTCTCAATTAAATAGAACTTTAGCAGCTTTTGGTCATGAAGAGAGAATTGCAAAAAAAATCCTTATCATAGGAGGCGGTAATATAGGTTTTAATTTAGCAAAAAATTTAGAGAAATCATTGGAAGAAGTGCGAATAAAAATTATAGAAAAAAATAAGGAAAGAGCAGAACTAATTGCCAGTGAACTTGAAAATTCAATAGTCATTAATGGTGATGGTCTAGATGAAGAAGTATTAAAAGAAGCTAACATAGAGGAAATTGAAACAGTTTTAGCACTAACCAATGATGATGAAGATAATGTTATGGCATGTGTATTAGCTGAAAAATTTTCATCAAAAAAAAGAACTTTTGCTCTTGTAAATAAATCAAATTATAGTTTGTTGCAGTCATCTTTGAAAATTGATGATTTGGTAGATCCACGAATGATTACAGTTTCAAACATATTAAAACACGTACATAAAGGCACTATAGAAACCGTATACAGTTTATTAGATGGAGAATATGAATTTATTGAAGCAGAAATTATAGAAACTTCAGAGTTAATTAATAAGAAATTAAAGGAATCAAATCTTCCAAAGGAAATTAGGATAGGAGCAATATTAAGAAAAGATGATATTATTATTCCAAAATCAAACTTTGTTTTTGAAAAAAAAGATTTAGTTGTCTTTTTAACTAAAAGAGATCAACTCAGTAAAGTTGAAAATTTATTTAGAATAAGTTCTTTCTAATATATCATTTAATTAACAAATGTTTAGATCGACGCTACTATATTTAGGAATATTTACATTATTCATTTCAATTTTTTCGTTACTAAATATTCTTTTTTGCTATTATTTTAGTTTTTTACTAAATATAAAAGTTTACTTTGGTTGTTTATTCTTATCTTTATTAATTAGTGTTATTTTTATTTTTTTTAATAAACAATATTTAAATCAAAAGATAAACTTTTTTGAAAAATTATTTCTTATAATCGTAGGTTTTTTTTATTTTCCATTATTAATTTCTATACCTTATTATTTAAGTGTTTACGGTATAAATTTCATAGATTCATACTTTGAGGCAATATCTGGCTTTACATCTACGGGGTTTACAATTTTTGAAAATACAAAAGACATTGACGAACCTTTGTTAATTTGGAGGTCGAGCTCTCAATGGTTGGGTGGTTTATATTTTTTGTATTCATTATTCTTATTCACAGCATCATCAAAAGTAAAGATAAAAAATATTTATTCAAATTTTGAAGGAGTAAATCTTTCCGAAATAAAAAATCAGTATACAAAAGTTTTAATAATTTATTTTCTTACAACATTTTTAGTTTTTGTATTATTTACTTACTCTGGTATTCGACTATTTGAGTCATTTAATTTATCCATGACGCTGGTATCTTCCGGGGGGTTTTATTCCATCAAATTCTTTAAGTGACATTCTAAGATCTGATAATCAAGTATTAATTTTCTCATTTTGTATGTTAATTCCTTTTTTTAATCTTTATTTTTTTTATAATATTGTTTCTGGCAACAGATCGTTAATAAATATTCATGAAGATATTTTTCTTTTAATTTTATTATCATTTGTTTTAGTTATTATTTATGTATTTTTTAACAATATTTATGGATTCAATTCAATCTTATTTACAATATTAAGTAGTTTTTCGAATATAGGCTTGGCATTAGAGACTAATTTTTCTAATTTATCATTGCTTTTTTTAATTTTAACAATAATTGGTGGCGCTTCTTTTTCAACTTCATCAGGGCTAAAATTTATAAGATTATATACTTTATTTAAATTTTCTTTAAAAGAAATATATCTTGTAGCAAAACCTCTATATGTTTCTAGCAATACACTTTTCTTGTCCAAAAACAAAATCAAAGACGAAGAAATTAATATCTATTTTTTATCTATTGTTTTTTTTATTTTAAGTTTGTTTATATTATCGGGAATTTTGTCTTTACACCAAATTGACTTTAAAGATTCATTAACTTTATCTATTTTGACAATTACCAATACAGTAAATTCAAACAACTATAACCTCGGTGATTTTAACTTTTTAGGTTTAAATATAACTTCAAAAATTTCTTTAATGACGTTTATGATTATAGGAAGGGTTGAATTATTAGGTTTATTAATATTGATAAAAAAATTTTTTTTTAAATAGAAAATTTTTTATTTCAAAGTATCTTATTTTTTTTTGGTATAATTATAATTACTTGTGATTGAATTTATTAATAACTATGCTACAAAGTCTTGAGTTTAGTGTCCGTACAAGATTGACACTATTATACTGATGCGCCCTTAGCTCAGTTGGATTAGAGCATCGGTTTTCTAAACCGAGGGTCACAAGTTCGAATCTTGTAGGGCGCGCCAATAAATCCAACGTTTTTGTTAATTTCATACTATTACAATTATTTTTATGTGCCTTATCTACTAGTTTTCTACTAGTTTGATCCCTTAAAATCCTACAATTCTACACGACTGACACACAAAGAAATTGGGTGTAGCATTGGTTTATGAAAAAGATTTTAGGGATCGTGGTTCTGGGTTTGTTGTTAAGTAGTAATGCTTACGCAGAAACAATAGAAGATTGCAGTGTTGATTCTGGAGAGATCAGTGGACAAGATGTTGAAAACAAACTCGATAATATTTACCGGTGCGAAAGTGATAATACATTTGTTCTTGATGAGGGCCAATATGTTGTAGGTGTAAAAGATCGTATTGATTTAGAAAACAACTCGGCAGATAGAGTTATAATTAATAATTCGGGATGGATCGAAAGTACCAAAAATGGTTCAAATGCTATTAGTGGTGATGGCGCAGATACAGTTACTCTTAACAACAAAAGCACAGGTACTTTTACAGGTACTATTAAAAGTCCAAATGCAATTTATATAGGAGCAGGATCTAATTGGGAGATTGATAATTACGGCGATATATATGGTACAGCAGCAAAAGCAATTAATATTAAGGATGGAGATAATAATAAAATCACTAACCGATCAGGAGCTGAAATTAAAGCCGATGGTGTTAATGCAATAATAATATGGGGTGATAGCGCAACATCAGATAACACAATTATAGAAAATTATGGAACTATTACGGCAACGCAGACCGCTGTAAAAATAGGAGCAAAATCAACAAGTACAACTGTTACCAATTACAGCGGAGGAATTATTCAGGCTATTACTGATGACGATAGTCTGAGAGCGGGAATACAGATTGATGCAGCTAATTCAACAATCACTAATAAAGGAACTATAAGTGGTGCTGGTGAATTACATTCAATAGAAATCAAGGATAATGTAAGCGGCACAAAAATTTATGTAGATGGCGCCCCAACATTCACGGGAGAAGTTGAATTAAATAATACTGCTGCAAATACCACTATGTACCTAGAATGTAATATGTCACAGGACACAACTATAGAAATTCATAACAAACCAAGCCTTAACATAACGAATAATCTTTGTGGAAACGATACTTATACAATACAGGATTCTTCTGGAAATGCTGATGCAGATAACTCAGAAACTAGTGGATATCTAGTAATTGATGAAGGTCTTGAAGTCGTAAGTTATAATGCAAAATATCGAAGTGAAAACGTTTCAACGAAATTAAAAGGTTTGTTTAACGCTGCAAATTATATTAATTCTGGAGGCCCAGAAGATAAATTTTTTAGAGTATTTTACAGCAGCGTCAAAAGAGAAAACATGTACAAGGGCAGCATGGCAGGTGTTGTAGGGCAACTTAGCCCAATTAATTGGGGTTCCATAACAAGCAATATCTTTCTTGGTTATAGTAAACACGATGGAGATTTTGATAATGGAGAGTTTTTAGGCGGGGGCAATTATGCATTAGGTTTAAAAAATGTTTATACAAACAAGGGTATTAAAATATCTTTTTCACCCATGATAGGACTTAATGACTTAGATATAACTGACTATGACTCAGATACTGGTGCTAAAGTAAAAACTAATTTGTTAAGCGAATTTTTAGCTATTAACGGTAAAATAGGTAAAGAAATTAAAACGAGCGAAGAAGGTTCTCTTAATATAAGTGTTCAATCCACTTTAGGAATGCAAAGGTTCTCAGATTATATCTCAAAATTTAGTGATGGCGATTTGTCAGTGGACGAATCCGTTGAGCAGATTTTGAGTGGAGGGTTTGAAGTAAAATACAATGAAGAACTTGGAAAAGGTTTTATTATTAGGCCTTATGTTGGTGTTAGTTTAAACCGCAATTTAAATGATAATATAGCTATCGTAGCAGACGATGACAATACAAGTACTTCGCCAGCATATTCGGTTACTTCGGGTTATTATGTGGGTCTTACTTTAAATAAAGAAGCTAAAGATATTAATTTCGACCTAGACCTAATGTATGGAAACGAAGATGGATTAATTAATCAAATCGCTGCTGTTGCATTTACCAAATCTTTTGGTAAAGCTAAAAAAGAAACCATAAAATTAGAGCCTGTTCCTGATTTACCAAAAATAGATGAAAGCTTAACAACTCAAGATTATAATAAAACTTTTAAAGAAATTGAAATGTTGAGAGATTTAAACAAAAAAATAAAAGTCGAAAATACAAAATTAAAGGCTCAAAATGAAAAACTGAAATTATTAGCTCAGAAAACTCTTGAAGAAAATGAAGTAAGCAAGAAGTTGATTGTAGAACTGCTTAAAGAAAATGAGAAAGTGAAGTTAGAAAATCAAATATTTAAAAACAAAATTTTAGAAAACGAAAACAAAGAACTTATTGAACAACTTGAGGGCAGTAACGCAGGAAATAAGCCTTCCAGAATATTCTTGCTAATTTTTGGCACAATTTTCGCGCTTGTAGCGTTAGGATCAGCTAAAATCATTACATTGTCTATTGCATCGGTTTATAATAGAATGATTGTGTCTAAGAGTTTATGAAAAAGCTTTTCCTGTAAAATCCTATCAACCACCAACAAACCACCAACAAAACTAGGTGGAGAAACCACAAACAGATATGATAACCTTTAATCATGAAAAAACTTTTAGGGATGGTGGTTCTGGGTTAAAGGGGCGTTCTGTTGCCCGTTGCCGTTAACTAGGCTTCTATAGTTAACTAAAGATTAATTAAATTGATTTAATAACATTAAACCTTAAATAAATTTTATCTAAATAACAATATAAGGACAAAGCTCTTAAGATCATAAATAGACATAGCGAAATCCAAATACCAGTGTTACCCAAAAGATCTACCAGTATTAGGGAGATGACTACATATGAGAATACTGAAAAAACCATTGCATTACGTAACTCTTTTGTCTGCGAGGCTCCAATAAATATCCCGTCGAACTGATAACAAAATGAAGAGATTAAAGGCATTATAATCAACCAAACTACATAAGAAGAGCTAAGACTTTTAATGACCTCAATGTTAGTCATTAATTGAATAGCAAACTTATTAATTAAGAAATAAATAATTGAAATAATCAATCCAGTAATTGAGCTTAAAATAAAAGAATTTTTAACAATCTTTTTAAAAAGATTGATATCATTTTTTCCAAGAGAATAGCCAACCATTCCCTCTGTAGAAAAAGCGTAGGCATCCAAAATAAAAGCAGATAGAAAAACTAAATTAATTAAAATAGCATTTGCTGCAATATAATCTTCACCAATTTGGCTTCCAAGATAAGTAAACCATAAAAAGGAAAAAGTTAAAAGTATTGTTCTAATAAATATATTTAAATTAATAGTAAATATGTTCTTAATTTTATTTAAGTTTATTAAATCATCAATCTTAATTTCAATCTTAGACATTCTGTATAAATACCAAAAAGTATAAATTAAAAAAGATATTGATATTATTAAAGCTGAGAATAAAGTTCCATAAGCAACACCTTTGATATTTAAATCAAATTTTGTAACAAAAATGATACTTAAAATTATATTTAATATAGAAAATAAACCTACCGCTAAACTTGAAATCTTGGTCTTTTGTAAACCAATAAATAAACCTGTAATAATATATAATGTTAGCTCACCTGGTGCTGACCAAATTCGAATTTGGAAATAATCTTTATAAAATTTTTCAGTTGTAACTGATAGATCAAAAATATTTAAGCTTAATCTAAAAATATAATTTTGAAGTGAAATTAATATTATAAAAATTGTTAATACAAAAATTAGATTTCTTAAAACAATATTAAATATTTCTGAATAATCTTTCTTTCCATATGCTTGTGAGACTAAACCAACGGTACCCATTCTTAAGAAACCAAAACTCCAAAAAATCATTGAAAATAAATTTGCTGCAACAGATGTTGCTGATAGATAAGATAAATTACCAAGATTACCCATTAAACCAGTGTCTATAATTCCAACTAATGGAATTGCTAAGTTTGCAAAAAAAATAGGGATAGATAATTTTAAAATATATTTTATTGAAGGGTTTTGCATTATTATAGGATTTTATAGGATACTAGATACAGCACTAGATGTTTTTGGGATAAATCAAATAGTGGAGTAATATTACAAAGTATTTAATACTTAATAAGGAGAGACGTTATGTCAGAAACAAAGATATTCCGTAAAAAAGACCTCGACCTTGAGCCTGTGAACGGCATGAAAACCATCGGTTTGGTCAATGTATCGTTTTCCGATAAACTGGGAGCTGGGATTGGCGTTTTTGAAGATTGCTCTATACCTTGGCATATAACTTATGACGAGGTCATCTACATACTTGAGGGACAGTTCACGTTAAAAGTCGATGACAAAATATTCAAAGCCGGCCCTGGAGACGTGCTATGGGTGCCACGTAATACAGATATTGTTTATATAGCCCAAGAGCGAGTAACATTTTTCTACTCTGTACTACCTGCCGGTAACGCGCCATCAACATCTAAACGTATTGATTTTACTAAAGAGTATGGCGAAAGCATAAACAAAGAAACGCGAAACAAAGATAAGTGAATAAGGATTAATTAGATGCATCATTTCATTGCTCCCATAATTGTTGTGATAATATTCACACTTATCTTGATATTGACCTGAAAAGAGAATGAGTATTTAACAAAGAAAAAAAGGAAAAAGAAAAGAAGAAAACGTAGAAAATGAAAAAACTTTTAGGGATCTTGGTTCTGGGTTTGCAAAACTGAGATAAAAATTTATCCCCTTTTGGCTACAGTTTGGTACCTAGTTTTGAACAACAAGCCAGCGAGTCTTTAAGCCATTTTCGTAGACACCTTGTAAAATAAATATTGTAAAATAACAAAACGATGTAAAACGAGATCATTCGTATACCCAATCCCTTGCATTTCTAAACCGAGGGTCACAAGTTCGAATCTTGTAGGGCGCGCCAATAAATCCAACGTTTTTATCAATTTCACATAACTGCAATTTTGATTTATCTTCTTATGGTCATGTATTGGTCATGTTTGATCCCTTAAAATCCTACAATTCTACACGACTGACTCAATAAAAATTATGATGTAAGATTTAGCGATATGAAGAAAGTTATAGTTACAGTATTTTTGAGTTTGATTTTTTGCAATTCAAAGAATTAAAATGAGTGAAAAAAAAAATTTAACCACAGAAGAAACTTTTGCTTTAGCTGTTCAAAATCATAAAAAAAATAATCTTCAAGTTGCTGTGAATCTTTACAAAAAAATATTAAAGACAAATCCTAATCATGCAATGGCACTTAGCAATCTTGGGAATGTACTACTAGAATTGGGAAAATATCAAAAAGCAATAATTTGTTATCAAAAAGCAATCCAAATCCAACCTAATCGTGCATCAACGCATAATAATCTTGGAGTAATATTTAATGAATTAGGAAAAAATAAAAAAGCAATAATTTGTTATCAAAAAGCAATCCAAATCCAACCTAATTATGCAGATGCGCATAATAATCTTGGGGAAATATTTAATGAATTAGGAAAAAATCAAAAAGCAATAATTTGTTATCAAAAAGCAATCCAAATTCAACCTAATGATGTATTCGCGTATTATAATCTTGGTAAAATATTTAGGAAACTTAAAGAATTTCAAAAAGCTGCAGATTATTTCAAAAAAGTAGATTCAGTTCTTGGTAATGCGCAATTGTTAGAGTGCACTTATTTGTCAAATGGAGTCGAAAATTATAATAAATTATTAAATACATTTGCCGAAAAATACCCTACAAATTTGAGAATTGCTGCTTTGGCAGCATATGTATCTCCAAGAGAAAATATTAGAAATATTTATCCATTTTGTAAAAACCCATTAGATTATTTTTTTTCTACAAATTTAAAAGATAAATTTCAATTTTCAGATCAATTTTTTAATAGATTATTAAAAATCTCAGAAAAGTTAGAATCTAATTGGCGACTTAAAAGTATAGTTAAACATGGACATCAATCAACGGGTAATTTACTAGATATTCCTGTTTTAGAAGTTATAGAACTAAAAAAAAAAATTGAAGAACAAATTAGTATTTACAGAGAAAATTACAAAAATAATGATGATTACTATATATCTAGATGGCCAACTAAAAGTAAGTTAATTGGATGGTATATAAAACTTAAAAAACACGGTCAACTTAAATCGCACATGCATCCAACGGGATGGTTAAGTGGTGTATTTTATTTAAAGATTCCAAAGCCTTTAAAAATAAATGAAGGTTCTATCAATTTATCATTACAAGGCTTGGATTATCCTTATGATAAAAGTTTGCCAAATTTTTATTATGCCCCAAAACCATTTGATTTAATTTTATATCCATCTTCATTATTTCATTACACGGTTCCATTTACCTCAAATGATGAAAGACACTGTATTGCTTTTGATCTAACACCAAAATAAAATTTAAAAAACTATCTCTATGTTAAAATAAATTATGGATAATATGTTTAAAAACATTGAAGAAGGACCAAGAGGGTCAGCGTTTATACCAAGTTGTGGACTTGCTTATAGATTTATGAAAATAGAAAGAGCTAATGCTAAAAGCGAATTAGAAAAATTTTTAGATAAAAAAAGTTTAGAATTTGATGAGAAAAAAAATTATATTGGATTAGATGAGGTTATTAAAAACGGTTTTAATTGGCATATAATTGATTTCATCTATGAACTTGGAGCTATTAAATATCTTATTGATCACAATGAAATCTTAAACGATCCAAACGATGAACACTTCATGACTCTTAAAACAAGATTTTTAAGAGCATTAGATAATGGACAAAATGAAAAAGAAGCTAAAGAAACTTGTTTGTCCGAACTATCATATTTCTCTCATATAACGACCGAAATTAGCAAAGACAGAGAAGGACTAGGAAAACAAGGACTTGATATAGCTAACAAAGGTCGTCATGGAATTTATCATTATCTTAAAAAAAAACCTAAAGATGAATATTCGTTAAAATTAATTGTTAAAGAATTTAAGAAATGAAAAAAAATAAATGAAAAAACTTTTAGGGATCTTGGTTCTGGGTTTATTGGTTTGCAGTTCTGTACAACCTGCAAGCTCTTTGCCTGAATGTAAAGGCAGTCCTCTTAAGTTAAAAGTATTAAAAATTAAAATTTCTAAATGGAATAATTGTTATGGCACTTTAATTAACAAAAATGGAGATAAATATATAGGAGATTTTATTAAGGGTAAACTTTATGGACAAGGAACATACACATATGCCAATGGAGACAAATACATTGGGAGATTTAAAAATAATAAATTTTATGGACAAGGAACTTTAATATGGGGACCTGGCAAGTTTGCTGGAGATAAATATGTTGGGGAATTTAAAAAACATAAAATGCATGGTGAAGGAATTTATACATTTGGAAATGGAAACAAATACGTTGGGGAAATTAGAAATCATAAAAGAGATGGACAAGGAACCTATACATATGCAAATGGAGACAAATACATTGGAGAATGGAAAAAACATAAATATCATGGGAAAGGTACCTACATATACTCAAATGGAGACAAATACATTGGAGAATGGAAAAATGGTAAAAAGCATGGAGATGGAACCTTAACCAGTGTCAATGGTAAAGTTGAAAAAGGTATTTGGAAAAAGGGTAAATTAAATTAATAATTTTCAATATTCAATTCTAATGTATCACCAACATATTTTAATATTTTCCAACGATTGTGTAACCAAATCCATTGTTCGGGTTTATTCAAAATCATTTTTTCAATTTCTCTATTAATTTTTAATGTGAGATTGTAAATGTCAGTTTCATGGCTGCCAGTTTTTTCATATTCAAATGGTTTGTGGATCGTCATTTCAAATTTACTATCTGGTAACCTTTCTATATAGACTGGTACAATTTTGTAGTTATATTTCAGCGATATTTGAGCCGGTATAGTTGTTGTTAATGC
>AZYB01000019.1 GCA_000513055.1 alpha proteobacterium SCGC AAA288-N07 | reverse complement strand
AAAATTTAATTGATTCAGAAAATTTTTTTTCAGCCATATTAAATTTGAAAATTGATGGTAAAGAAGAGAAGGTTCTACCAAGAGATATTTCATTTTTACTTAACAAATATAAGAAAATTAAAATTAAAGAATTGTTAGATGAACAAAAATTAGTTAAATTAGCTTATTTAAATAGTGTCGCACAAATCATTGACTTGTTGATTTTTTTTATCTTCATATCAGAAGAATTAGATATTAATACATTAGAAAAACGTATTTCCTTTTTAGAAAAGTTAAGATTGCCAGTTTTTCCGATAACGGCAAATTATTTAATATTAAAATATAATTTTTCTGAAAGTAAAGAGCTTGGTTTGGCTTTAAAGAAACTAGAACAGTCTTGGATAGATAATGATTTTATTCTTGATAAGAAAGATATTAAAACTATCTTGAAGCTGAGTTAAAACTATATTTTACTTCCTTGATTTTAAATATCTTTTCTCCAGAGGGAGTTTTTAATTGAGCTGTTTCGTTTTTATTTTTTCCAATTAATACTTTTCCTAGAGGTGATCTGAAATAGATTAAGTTTTTTTCAATATCAGCCTCATCTTTTCCAACAATTGTGTAAATTTTTGTTTTATTTGTTTTAATCTCAAATAATTCGACAGTAGATCCAAAAATTACTTTTCCGGTATATTCAATTTCTGAAACATCTATAACATTAGCTCTTGCAATGGTATCGTTGATTTCTACTATCCTTCTTTCTAAAAGAGATTGTTGTTCTTTAGCAGCATGATACTCAGCATTTTCTTTCAAATCTCCGTGTGATCTTGCTTCAGCTATTGCAGAAATGATATTGGGACGCTTAATCTTTTTAAGATGATCTAATTCTTTTTTTATTTTTTCTAATCCGCCAACTGTTATTGGTTCTTTATCCATAAATTAATTCCAAGTTGCTGTTGGCGGTAAAGACATTAATATGGCTTTAGTGTTTCCGCCTGTATTAAGACCAAATTGAGTACCACGATCGTACAATAAATTAAATTCAACATATCTGCCTCTTTTTAAAAGCTGAATTTCTTTTTCTTTTTTTGTCCATTTATCAAACATTTTTTTTTTAATAATTTTCTTGAATATATAAGTAAAAGTATTACCCAAATCTTTTACAAAAAAGAAATCCTTATTCCAGTTATATTTTTTATAATCAAAAAATATACCCCCAACACCTCTTGTTTCTTTTCTGTGATTTAAATAAAAGTATTTGTCACACCAATTTTTATATTTTATATAATACCCTTTGTCATGCCGATTACATGCTATTTTCAACTGTTCATGAAACCATTTTGCCTCTCCCAAATCTTTTATACATGGAGTCATATCTATACCTCCACCAAACCAATTTTTTTGTGTTGAAAGAAATCTTGTATTAAAATGCATTGCAGGAATTTTTGGATTTTTCATATGCATTACTACTGAAATACCAGAAGCCCAAAATATAGGATTTTTTTTTGCACCTAAAATTTTATTTTTAAAACTAGAATGTAATTTGCCGTATACTTCTGAAAAATTTACTCCTACTTTTTCAAATAACACCCCGTCTTTCAAAATTCTAAATTCACCACCACCTTCATCATTGTTATTAGATTTTTTCCATATTTGATATTCAAATTTTTTTGATTTATTATTTTTTTTAGCCCCAAATTCTTTTTCTAATTTTTCAATTTCGTAACAAATTATATCTCGTAATAAAATAAACCAGTTTTTTGCTAAATTTTTTTTAATTTCAATATTCATTTATTATAGATAATGATTTTGTTTTAGAGCTTCAGCCAAAGTAATTGCTACACTTGAAACTATATTAAGAGATCTGGTTTCTTTTTTTATTGGAATAATCAATTTATAATCTACACTTTTATGTACTATTTGCGAAACTCCCGAACTTTCTCGACCAAATAATATTGTATCATTTTGGTTAAATTTAAAATCGAAATATTTAATCTTTGCTTTTGTACTCATTAAAATTATTCTTTCATTTTTTTTGTCTTTTTTAAATTCACCAAAATCTTTAAATAATTTTATTTTGCATTTATTTATATAATCCATCACTACTCTTTTAAATCTTTTATCACTTAAAATAAATCCACAAGGTTCAATAATTTCTAATCTAACACCAAAGCATGCACATAGCCTAACTATTGCAGCAGTATTTTGGGGTATATCTGGTTCACAAAGCGCAACTTTGATTAGAGGGGGGCTTTTGAGGTGTGTCAGTGTCATTCTTAATAGTAGAAAAAAATATGTTTTATTATAAAAGAAATATATATTAGATACTTTAATTATTAATTAAAAAAAATGTCTAAAATTAAAAAATGAGCTCATCTTATATACTCTTAACAACTACTATTATTCTTTTAATTTTATTTTTATATCTTTCATGGGTATTTGTTTCAATTAAAGTTGTAGATAAAGAGCAAAAAGGAAAAACTAATGAAAGAAGAGATTTCCTATTTACCGCCTCTTACGCATTAGGAGTTGTTGGTGTCGGGGCAACCATATGGCCTTTGATAGATCAAATGAATCCTGATGCATCTGTTAAAGCTTTGGCTATTACAGAAGTTGATGTCAGTAACGTAGGTTTGGGTAAAACTATTACCGTTCTTTGGAGAGGTAAACCTGTTTTTATTAGAAAAAGAACTCAAGAAGAAATAGGAGAAGCACAAAGTGTAAAACTAGAAGAATTAAAAGATCCTCAAAAAGATCAAGACAGAGTTAAAAAAGCTGAATGGTTAGTAATGGTTGGTGTGTGCACACATCTCGGATGTGTACCTCTAGGAAACAAAGGAGATTTTAATGGTTGGTTTTGCCCCTGCCACGGTTCTCATTATGACACTTCTGGGAGAATTAGAAAGGGTCCAGCACCCACAAATCTTGAAATTCCTAAATATGAATTTGTAAATAATAATACAATTAAAATAGGTTAACTAATTTAATGAGTGAAGAAAAATTTGTACCTAAATCAAAATTTGGTAGATGGTTTGATAGTAGGTTACCATTGCTTACTTTATCCCATCATTTAAGAGATTATCCTACACCCAAAAATTTAAACTACTGGTGGACTTTTGGAGGGATTTTAACTTTTTGTTTGATTGTACAGATTATTACGGGCCTTGTTTTGGCAATGCATTACGTGGCTCATGTAGACCACGCTTTCGAGAGTGTTGAGCATATTATGAGAAATGTAAATTACGGATGGTTAATCAGATACGTGCATGCAAATGGTGCTTCAATGTTTTTCTTGGCTGTTTATATACATATTTTTAGAGCATTGTTTTATGGATCATATAAATCACCAAGGGAAGTTATTTGGATTCTTGGAATGTTCATTTACATATTAATGATGGCAACAGCATTTATGGGCTATGTTTTACCATGGGGACAAATGAGTTTTTGGGCAGCAACAGTTATAACAAACTTATTTAGCGCTATACCAATAATTGGAGAGAGTGTAGTCACCTGGCTTTGGGGTGGATATGCCGTAGATAATCCAACATTAACAAGATTTTATAGTTTGCACTATTTGTTTCCATTTTTAATTTTTGGATTGGTAATTTTACATATCTGGGCACTCCATATTCCAGGTAATAATAATCCTGTTGGTATAGAAATTAAAAAACCTTCCAAAGATACGGTTCCATTTAGTCCCTATATTGTTGTTAAGGATCTGTATGCTTTAATAATTTTTTTGATAATTTTTGCAGGAATAGTATTTTTTGTTCCCAATATACTGGGTCATACAGATAATTACATTAAAGCAAATCCAATAGTTACCCCCACACATATAGTACCCGAATGGTATTTACTTCCTTTTTATGCAATTTTAAGAGCAGTACCTAGTAAATTAGGGGGGCGTTGTTGTCATGTTTGCTTCTTTATTTATTTTAATGTGTTTGCCATGGCTTGATACTTCAAAAGTTAGGTCCGCGGTATTTAGACCTTTATACAAAATATTTTTTTGGATACTAGTGCTTGATGTTTTAATTCTTGGCTATATAGGCGCCAATCCTCCAGAAGGTCTATATTTATTAGTCGGCAGAATTGCTACCATTTATTATTTTATACATTTTATTTTATTAATGCCAATATTGGGTTTTAAAGAAAAAACTATTCCTCTCCCAATTAGCATTTCTGAGCCAGTATTAACCAATGATTCAAAAGCAACTACTAATAGAGGATAATTTTGTGATAGAAAAAATAAAAAGTGTTTCAAAAATTTTATTTGTATACTCATTAATTATTATTTCTACCACCAATGGTGCATATGCAGAAAGTTTAGAATTGCTCAAAAACAAATGGAGTTTCGAAGGTTTATTTGGAACTTTTGATAGAGCTTCCTTAAGAAGAGGTTATCAAGTTTACAATGAAGTGTGTTCTAGTTGCCATTCTATAAAATTGTTGAGTTACAGAAACTTATCAGAAAAAGGAGGACCAGAATTTTCAATTGATGATGTCAAAAATATTGCAGCAAGTTTTGAAGTTATTGATGGTCCAAATAGTGAAGGAGAAATGTTCACTCGTCCTGCAAGGATATCTGATAAATTTGTAGAACCATACCTAAATGTTAGAGAAGCAGAGGCAGCAAATGGTGGAGCTTATCCCCCTGATATGTCAGTATTAGTTAAGGCTAGAAAGGGTGGGGCAAATTATATTTATTCTATATTATTGGGGTACGAAGATCCTCCCGAAGGTTTTAAATTAGACGAGGGTGTTTATTACAATAAATATATGTCTGGACACAATATAAAAATGCCAAATATTTTGTCTGATGGACTGTTGGATTACAGTGATGAAACTGAAGCTACCACACAACAAATGGCAAAAGATGTGGCAATTTTTTTAACTTGGGTCTCAGAACCTAGCTTAGAGGCAAGACATAAAATGGGATTCAAAGTAATTCTATATTTAATTATATTAGCTTTATTAGTTTATTTAAGCATGAAAAAACTTTGGCTACGTGTTGAATCTAAATAACAAAATATCTCCATCCCGAACAATATAATCTTTACCCTCTAGTCTCAATTTTCCAAAATTTTTTGCCTTAATGTAACCGTTACAATCTACGAAATCATTGTAGGATAATGTTTCTACTTTAATAAAACCTTTTTCAAAATCAGAATGAATCACACCTGCGGCTTTTAGTGCTTTTGTATTCATCGGTATGGTCCAAGCTCTCGATTCTTCTGGGCCTGAAGTGAAAAATGTTCCTAGTTTTAAGATACTGTATCCAGTTTTGATTAATAAATTTAAACCTGTATCTTTAATTCCAGACTCAGCCATAAAATTTACCCTATCTTTGTCATCCAAATCTATTATCTGATTTTCAATTTCTGCACAAACTGAAATTGTGTTTTTTTTTCCAAATTTTTTTGAACATGCATTCACATATTTATTACCTTTCGAAAGACTGTTTTCATCAACATTACAAACATAAATTTTTGGTTTTAAGGAAAGTAATCCAGCAAAATCTATATGTTTTTTTTCATGTTTTTCTAACAAACTTGAAATATCAATATTATTGTTAATACAATCTAAGGCGTCATTTAATATTTTTAACTGATTTTCTTCTAAATTTTTTTTTTTATTTTTTTTTAATCTTTTTTGAATAGATTCTAAATCAGCCAAAAGCATTTCTGTTTCAACAATTTCTATATCTCTTACAGGATCAACATTTTTATGTACATTTTGTATTTCTTCTGATTCAAAACATCTGGTTAAATGAATTATTGCATCTACTTCTCTGATGTGTGACAGAAATTTATTTCCTAGACCTTCACCTCTAGAGGCTCCCTTTACTAATCCGGCTATATCAACAAATGAAATCATTGTATTAATAGTTTTTTTTGATTTTGAAATATTTGAGATAGTATTTAATCTTTCATCGGGCACTAACACATTTCCAATATTTGGGTCAATTGTGCAAAAAGGAAAATTTGCTGCTTCAGCTTTTTTAGATTGAATTAAAGCATTAAATAAAGTTGATTTTCCTACATTGGGCAAGCCAACGATCCCACACTTAAAACCCATAAATTTTATAATTGGTTTACTTTGCTTGAAAAAAGATTAAGTTTTTTATCTATTAATACCGGAAGGTATTCAACGATATTATTAATTAATTCCATTATACTATTTTCTTCATCATCTGTGAAGCTATCAAGAACATGTTCAGTGACCATATTTTTTTTCTCAGGTCTTCCAATTCCTATTCTAACTCGAGAATAGTCTTTTCCAATAAATTTATCTATTGATTCTATCCCATTATGGCCAGCGCTGCTTCCACCAAATTTAGCAGTTACTTTACCTAGGTTTATGTCTAGATCATCATGAAAAACAATAACGTCTGCAGAATCAATTTTAAAATATTCTATTAGTTCTCTGATGCATATTCCTGAATTATTCATGAAAGTCAGAGGTTTAATTGCATAAACTTTTTCATTCCCTATTTTTCCTGTAGTTAATAGCCCTTTGAACTTGGGTTTTTGTTTAGAAAGGCCAAAATTTTTATTTATGGCATTTATAATTTTAAATCCTATATTATGCCGATTATCTTTATTTTCAGGACTAGGATTACCCAAACCTACTAATAATAACATATATTAATCTTTCAATTTACTTTTTAGTTTTATCTTCTTTTTTATCTTCTGCTGCTTTCTCACCTTGATCTTTTCCTTCTTCAGCAGGTTTTTCAGTTTCATCAGGAGATGCTTCAGCATCACCTTCCACAGCCGTTTCTTCAGCTGGTTTTTCGGGTTCTACTACAACAGTAGGGGCAGCAATCGTTGCAACCACAAAATCTCTTCCTTGAATAGTTGGTACGACATTTTCAGGAAGTTTTATTGAAGAAATTTTTATACTCGTGCCAATTTCAGTATTATTTAAATCAACCACAAGTTCAGATGGAATATTTTCAGCAGGACATCTTAACTCAATATTTCTTCTAACAATATTTAGTACAGCACCCTTTTTAAGGCCAGGTGATTTTTCACTGTTAATAAACTTTACTGGTATTTCCAAGGCTAGTTTAGCACCTTTAACTATTCTTATAAAATCAATATGAATAGGTTCATCAGACAATGGATCAAATGAAATATCTCTTGGTAGAACCTTCTCTTCTTTACCATCAATTTTCAAATTTAATATGGCTGAAAAAAAATTTTCTGAATCAATTAAATTTTTTATCGATTTTTTATTTAAACTAATTTTTTTATTTAGTTCACTTCCACCATATAAAATTCCTGGAACAAGTCCATTTTCTCGGAGCTTATTTATATCTCCCGAGGTTTTAGTCTCTCTTTTTTCTGCATTTAAAATTGCCATATTAAATTCTATTTCAAAGGAATGTTTTTTAACTTATCAATAGAAATAAAACAAGAAAATTATTTAAATAGACTTGAAACAGAAGTTGAATTAGAAATACGTTTTATTGCTTCAGCTAACATAGAAGAAATAGAAACTACTTGAATTTTACTACTTTTCTTTATTTTTTTTGAATTATCAATTGAGTCAGTTATTACTAATTTCTTAATTTGAGATTTTTTAATTTTATCAACAGCATTTCCACTTAAAACTGCATGAGTAATATAAGCGTAAACATTTTTAGCTCCTTTATCTTTAAGAGCTTTAGCGGCATTAACAATTGTACCTCCCGAGTCGATTATATCATCAACAATCACGCAGGTTTTGTCTTTAACATATCCAACAACATTCATAACTTCAGATTTGCCAGGGGCTGGTCTTCTTTTGTCTACAATGGCTATGCTTGCATTAATTCTTCTTCCCAAAGCTCTTGCTCTTTCAACTCCGCCAACATCTGGTGAAACACAAACTAAATTATTTGTATTAATATTTTTTTTAATGTCCCTTGAAAATATGGGAGTAGAAAACAAATTATCTACTGGAATATCAAAAAAGCCTTGAATTTGACCAGCATGCAAATCAAGAGTTAATACTCTGTTTGCTCCAGCATATGTTATCAAATTTGAAACTAATTTTGCTGATATTGCAGTTCTCGGTACTACTTTTCTATCTTGTCTTGCATAACCAAAATATGGAATTACAGCAGTAATGTTTTTAGCAGAAGATCTTCTTAATGCATCTATGCAAACAAGCAACTCCATCAAATTATCATTAGCAGGATGCGAAGAGGATTGAACAACAAAAATACTATTTCCTCTAATATTTTCATTAATTTCAACGTATACTTCGCCGTCAGCAAATCTTATGATTTTTGTATTTACAAGTTTGACTTTAAGAATTTTTGCAATTTCTTTACTAAGCTTTGCGTTACTGGTGCCTGAGAGAACCTTCATGTAATAATTAATTTATACATTTTTAAAAGATCTTTTCAAACCATTTTATAGATATTGATTAAGTCATGATTATGACGGAAATACATCTCCCATAGTCATTTTCGTTATCTCTTTTTGATCTTCTATAACTGAAAAAATTTTTTTTATCTGAAAAAGTATCCATATTGATATGATCAATGTTTCCAATGCCAAGCCCAATTAATTTTACATTGATATAATTTCTTATATTAAATAAATATTTTTTATTATTTAAAATAGTAAAAAATTTTCTATTATTTTTGTTTTGTGCAAGAAATTTTTTGTAAAAATCATGACCTACTTCATAATGATAATAGTTTATACAAGGACCAATAGCGGCAACCAAGTTTCTTATATTGGAGTTTAGTTCTAAAAATTTGTTTATAGTATTTTCGATAACCCCATTCAAAGCACCTGCCCAACCAGAATGAATACATCCAATAATTTTTTTTTGAGGATCGTATAAAAGTATTGGAACACAATCTGCAGCAAGAATGCTAATACCAACATTTTTGATTTTTGTTACAATAGCATCACCAGATAATTTATTTTTTATTGAACTTTCATTTTTAAAATAAACAACTTTGTTGCTGTGAGTTTGATTTAAAGTAATTAATAATTTTTCTTTACAACCTATTTTCTGGCTAACTAAATTAAGATTTTTTAAAACATTTTTCTTTTTATCGTCCGATCCTATCCCGCAATTTAAACTTGCGTAGTTACCTTTCGAAAAGCCGTTTTTTCTTGAGAAAAAACAGTGTTTTAAATTTTCAAATTTTTTTAATTTTTTTGAAAAAAACATAATCAAAAACCTAGAGAAAATTTTTTAAACTTTTTTTGTGCAAATATTACTTTAAAAAGACCACCCATTTCTTTGTAATCCAACAATCTTTCTAGTCTATAAAACATATCTGCCTTTCCCTTAAAGGTCATTTTTTCAGATAGGATATTTGCCCTTTCCAAGATACCAATTTTTTGTAAAAATTCATTTTGATCTATTATTTTTGTTACATCGAGATTATTTTTTTTTAATATTTCATGAAATAATTCAAAATTTATGTGCGATGTAATATCTGAATGACCTGGTTGAAAAAAAAGATTTACATTTTTATGCTTTTTAACTGACTGTAATGTATTTTGGTTTTTCTTTGTGGTATAACCATAGTCAAAAAATAATAATCCTCCATCAAATTTATTAATTTTTTTTGCTATATTTTTAAGAAATTTCAACGCTTCTACTGGATATTCAATTGTATTACCAAAAGAAATTAAATTTAGCCTTTGTATGCGTTTTATTAAATTATTACCTGCCTTTTTATGTAAAAATCTTATTTTTTTACCGTTATTTGATAAAGCAACATGTTTTTCAAAAAATAATTTTTTCTTTTTATATATTTGTTTAATAGGTAATGCATCAAAAAATTCATTTCCTAGAAAGATTATAGGTCCATGATTTATTTCATTTATTTTTTTAATCCATTTTACTTTTTTGTTATTGATCTTTGTTTTTTGAATTGTTTTTAATTTATTGCTTATTTCTAGTAAATTTATTTCTAAGGAATTGTAAAAATTTTTAAATTGTTTAAACGTTTTTAATAGATCTTTACATAAAGTACCGTCCCCCGGTCCAAGTTCAACTAATAAAATTTTCTTTGGTTTTCTCATATATTCCCAAAAAGCGACACACCATATTGCCAACATTTCTCCGAAAAGATTTGAAATTAATGGTGATGTAATAAAGTCTCCTTCTTTTCCAAAAGGATTTTTTTTATTGTAAAAACCAAATTTTTTGTCATAGAGTGCAATATTAATAAAATGATCTAAAGGAATAGATTTTTTTTCTTTTAATATTTTAATTATTTTGTTCATTGTTTTTTATCAATAAGATTATAAAACAGCCAGTAAGAAAAGTTATAAAACTTAATATGACTCCCATTGAAAAATAATTAAAAAAGTATCCAAGATGTTTATCAGGCTCTCTAAAACTTTCTCCAATAATTCTTGCAACTGAATAAAAAATTAAAAAAAGACCTGAGACATATCCAGCCTTTAGTAATAATTTTTTTTTTAGTGCCAAAAAGTTTATTAAAATAAAAAGAATAATTCCTTCCAAAACTGCTTCATAGATTTGTGACGGATGTCTTGCCACATTGCCGCCATAAGGAAAAATTACTGTCCAGGGAAGAGTAGAAATTTTTCCAAAAAGCTCGCCATTAATAAAATTAGCAATTCTTCCTAGAAAGAGACCTATGGGAGCAGCGCAGGCAATGATATCGGTGAAATTTAAAAAGTTAATTCTCTTAATTTTAGAAAAAATGCTAGTTGCAATAATTATTCCTATCAACCCACCGTGAAGGGACATTCCTCCTTGCCAAACATAAAAAATTTCATGTAGATTTATTATATAATAATTAAAATTATAAATTAGGACATAGCCCAATCTTCCACCCAATATAATTCCAATGACTAAGTATGGAATGAATTCGTCAAAATCTTTAGTTTCTAAATAACTTGAACCAGTGTTAGTTTTTAAATGTTTAATTATTTTATTAGCATAGGTCCATCCAAATAAAATACCAAAAATATACGCCAAAGAGTACCATCTTATCTCAAAGATATATAAATCAATTAGTACTGGATCAAAATTATGAACAAACATTTAAAATTTATATAAAAAAAATATTTTGCTATTTTATAATAAAATATATTAAATTAAGAAAATATATATGTCTAAATCAAAAATATTAATAGATAGATTGACTAAATTAATCGAAGAAGGTTTGTTTACTTCAAAGGATATTGGTAATGAAATTAAGAACTCATTAAACTATAAAAAAGAAAGCATAATAAATAAATTAAATTTAGTTACCAGGGATGAGTTTGAAATACAAAAGGCAAGATTAGACAAGATTCAGGAAGAACTTTATAAACTTAAAAAAAAAAAAACTAAGAAGGCAAAGAAATCTTAACTCTCAAACCTTTTTGTGAGCTTGTTTCAAGCAACATATTACCACCATGTGATCTAATTATATCCCAGGCGATTGAAAGTCCCAATCCAACTCCGGATTTGTTTTGACTGCGGCTTTCGTCCATTCGGTAAAAAGGTTTAAGAACGTTTTCTCTCTCATGAACAGGAATACCTGGTCCATCATCGTCAATAAAAATTACAATATTATTCATTGTTTTTTTTAGAATGACATTTGTTTCTTTTCCATACAAAATGGCATTATCTAAAATATTGGTTATGCAACGCTTCATAGAATTAAGTCTACCATTAAAAGTTACATCTCCATGTATTGATAGATTAATTTTATTATTTTCATAACGCGAAGCTATTTCTTTAAGCAACATATCAAGTTTAAATGTTTCTGTTTTTTCATTTATTTGTGAACTTGAAAATTGAAGATAATCGTTAAGCATTTTTTCCATATCATCAATATCATTAGCCATTTTTTTTGAAATTTCTTTATCCTTAATAAAAGATAGTTGCAATTTAAGTCTTGTTAATGGCGTTCTCAGGTCATGACTAATTCCAGATAACATTTCAGATCTTTGATTTAAATGTCTGATGATCCTCTTTCGCATTCTATCAAATTCATGACCAGCTTGCCGTATTTCTAAAGCACCTGAAGGTCTGAACTCTTCTATATAATCACCTTTCCCAAATCTTTCTGCAGCTTTAGCTAAATTTACAATTGGTTTTGTTTGGTTTCTAAGAAATAATATTGCAATCAAAATTAATAAAAATGCTGGCATTGTAATCCATAAAGCAAAAATTCTTGCCGAAGATGGAGTTATTCTTTCTTTAGGAAAAAAAATTTGTAGAACCCCATTATTAAATTTTATTCTTAAATCAACAACTTCTTTGTAAGTGGTAGAATCAAACCAATATTCAATAAACTTAGATTTTAGTTCTCTTCTTAGAGTTCTATCCATTGGGCTAAACCATCTTGCTCCTTGAATTTCTGGAAGAGTTTCTTCTTCTAGAAGTCTTACTGAAAAATTAAAATTTTGATTATATAAGTTAGTTATTATTTTTTTACTTTCTTCATTTTCATTATTATAAACATCTATAATAGTTACAATTTCACCAACCAATGATCTGGTCATTCCTTTATTAGCTTTAATCCAAAGACTATCAAAAAAAACCACGGTAATAGTTATCTGTAGTAAAATTATTGGAGCAGCAACAATTATTAAAGATCTATAAAATAATCTTTTGGGAAGAAAATTTTTAATAAATTTATTCAATCCATAAAACATAACCAGATCCTCTTATAGTTTGTAAATATTGAGGGTTTTTAGAATCAGTTTCAACTTTTTGTCTCAATCTTGTAATTATTACGTCTATAGACCTTTCTTTAGCAATATTAATTAATTTACCTATTGCTTCTCTTGAAAAAACTTTACCAGGTGATTGTATCATTTTTTTTAATATTAATTTTTCAGTATTGTTAATTTTAAATTTTTCTCCGTTTCTGCTAATGATGAGTTTATTTAAGTCAAGAGTTGAATTTCCGATTGATATTTTATTTATAATATTTTTTTGTAAGGTTTTATCTAAAATATTTTTTATTCTTAAAAGTAGCTCTTTTGGTTCAAAGGGCTTACCCAAATAATCATCTGCGCCAAATTCTAATCCAGTTACTCGTTCACTAGTTTCTCCTTTTGCTGTCAAAAGAATGATTGGTATATTAATTTCTTTTTTTATTTCAGAAGTCAATTCTAATCCGCTTTTTTTAGGCATCATTATATCTAGTACTATAAGATCAAATTTAATTATTTCTATTTTATTTTTTGCATCAAAAGCATCTTTTGCTGTAGTAATTAAATATTTATTTTCGAATAAATATTGTTTAACTAATTCTCTAATTCTATCGTCGTCGTCAACTACCAAAATATGCGCTAGGTATTTATCCATTAATAATTTTTTCTAATATTTCTTTAAATTTTATAACAGTATCCGAATTTGCATTTTTTAATGCATGGTAAATTCTTTTTTTTTGTTCAAGAAAAATTTCATTTGAAAGTTTTTTACCACTATCATTCAATAAAATATTCTTATGTCTTGAGTCAACTTCACTTTTTTTCATAATTAATTTTTTGTTTTTATTTAAATCTTTTAAAACTCGATTCAAACTTTGTTTAGTGATTTTTAATTTTCTTAGTAAACCAGAAACGGTTATTCCTTCGTATCTTTCGATCAAATGAATAACTTTTTGGTGAGCAATTCCAAAAGAATGTTTCTTTAAAATTTTTTTAGGGTCAGCATAGGTTTCTCTATATGCATAAAACAATTGTTCAATTAAATCTTTGATTTGTTCGTCTTTTAAATATAAAAGTTCTTTCATTTTATTGGTAAGTTATATTGACATAATATATTAAGATAGATACTTTTTTGAAGAAAAATAATCTTAAAAGTAAATATAGATATAAATAAAAAAATGGAATTACCACCTTTTGATAAAAGATCTGGAAAGATATGGTTTAATGGAGAAAAAGTTGAATGGGCCAATGCCAGGGTTCATGTTTTGAATCACGGACTGCATTACGCAAGTTGTGTTTTTGAGGGTGAAAGAGTTTATGAAGGTGAAATATTTAAACTCGAAGAACATACAGAAAGATTATTTTATTCAGCTAGCAGAATGGAGATCAAGATTCCTTATAGTCAAAAAGAAATTAATCAAGCATGTAAAGAAATAGTATTGGTGCAAAAAGTGAAAAATGGATATGTCAGACCACTTGTATGGAGAGGTAGCGAAATGATGGCTATTTCCGCACAAAAAAATACAATTCACGTAGCAATTGCAACCTGGGAGTGGGGTTCGTATTTTGATCCAGAACTTAAATTAAAAGGTATAAAATTAAATATATCTTCTTGGAGAAGACCAAATCCAAATTCCGTTCCTTGGGATACTAAGTCATCAGGTTTATATATGATATGTACGCTTTCTAAACACGAGGCTGAGAGAAAGGGCTTTACAGATTCTCTCATGTTAGATCATGAAGGTAATATAGCGGAATCAACAGGTGCAAATATTTTTTTCAAAAATAATAATAATGAAATTCATACACCAATACCAGATTCATTTTTGGATGGAATAACAAGAAGATGCATAATTGACATAGCAAAATCAAAAGGAATAAAAATAATTGAAAGAAAAATTAGGCTAGATGAAATGTCTAATTTTTCAGGATGTTTTTTAACAGGCACGGCAGCAGAAGTTACTCCAGTATCCCAAATTGACAAAAATAAATTTGAAGTTTGTCATGTTATAAAAGATCTTTCCGAAAGTTATCAAGTTTTAGTTCAAAAGAAGACTGCAGCTTAGTTTTTATCGTCTTCTGAAATAACATGTTCAATACCCTTACGAACGTAATCATAACCTGTGTACAAAGTTAAAAATGCAGATAGCCATAGAAGAATTATTCCTACGGTCTGGGCAGTATAATCTTCGAAATTTATAATTTTATTTCCAGTTTCACCAGTTAATAAAATTGCAATCGAAAGCATTTGTATAAAAGTTTTACCCTTTGCCAATCTAGATACTGGAATTTTAATTTGTACATCTGCAAGAAATTCTCTTAATCCTGAAATTAAAATTTCTCTAGTTAGAATAATAATAGCGGCAATCACTTCATAATTTTGAATGGTCTTGTTCATGACAAGCAAAATTAATGCCGCAGATACAATTATTTTATCTGCAATTGGATCTAATAATTCTCCTAATTTTGACTCTTCTTTATATAATCTTGCTAACAATCCATCTAAAAAATCAGTAAAGCTTGCTAGTATAAATAATAACAAAGGAATTATTTCACCATAAAAACCAGGAAGAAAAAAAGAGATTACAAAAAAAGGAACAATAATGATCCGACCAATGGTTAAAATGTTTGGAATCTTAAATTTCATAATATTAATCGTGAAAGAAGTTGTGAATTTTTTTTGCAGCAGATTGTTCTATTCCTTCTACTGATTTCAATTCATCAAAACTAGCAGCCTCTACAGCCCTAGCAGAACCAAAATAATTTAATAAAGCCTTCTTTCTTATTTTCCCAATTCCGCCAATTTGATCAAGTAAAGATTTTTTCATTCTTTTTGCTCTTTTATTTCTGTGAGCACTAATAGCAAATCTGTGAGACTCATCTCGCAACCTTTGTAAAAAGAATAAGATTGGATCATTTCTATTAAATTTAAAAGCTTTGTTTTCAAAGAAAAAGCTTTCATTTCCATTATTTCTAAATTTTCCTTTCGCTATAGCGATGATAGGAATATCATACAATCCAAGCTCATTTATTGTTTTTCTGGCAGTAGAATAATGCCCTTTGCCTCCATCAATTATAACAAGGTCGGGTAATGATAAGGCATTTTTAATATCTTTTACTGCTTTAGAAAACCTTCTAAACAAAACTTCTTTTAGCATTGCATAATCGTCATTTTTTATATGAACAGATTTAATATTAAATTTTCGGTATCTCTTTTTAATAAAACCGTCAGTTCCAAAAGCTATTAGGGCACCAACGCTGTTACTTCCTTGAATATGGCTATTATCGTAGACTTCAATCAAGTTTATGTTTGATTTCAAAGAAAATTTATTGGAAAGTTCTTCAAATAAACTTCTGTTGCTTTCAGTTTCATAAGCTTTTCTTGTCAAAGATTCTTTTGCATTTTTTTCAGCCATAATAGAAATTTTTAGTTCGTTTCCTTTTTTTGCTGTTTTAATAGATACTGGTTTATTTTCTTTAAGCTCTAAAGTTTTTTCAATAAGTTTTTGATCGCTAATTTCTTTATTAATTATTATTAATTTTGGTGCACTCTTATTTTCATAAAATTGCATTACGAATGAAGAAAGTATTTTAGATAAATTCTCATCAGGATCATGTTTTGGAAAAAATGACTGATTACCCCAATTCTGTTTAGATCTAAAAAAAAACACTTGGATGCAACTTTTGCCAGATTCTTTATATGCAGCAATTACATCAGCTTCAGACAAATTTGTTGCATTTACGTTTTGAGAAGATTGTATTTGAGTTAAAGCTTTGATTCTATCTCTTACAATAGCAGCTTTTTCATAATCCAATTCTTTGCTAGCTGTGTCCATCTGTTTTGATAAATCTTTTTGAATATTTCGAGTTTTTCCGGAAATGAATTCAATGCTGTTATGAACTAGTTTATTATAAGATTTAGGATCCACATATCCCACACACGGAGCAGAACATCTTTTAATTTGATATAATATACAAGGTCTTTGTCTATTTTTAAAAATACTGTCATCACAAATCCTTAGTAAAAAAATTTTTTGAAGTATTTTAATAGTCCAATTAGCAGAACTTGCGGAAGCAAAGGGGCCAAAATAATGTCCGTCTCTAGTTTTTTTTCCTCTATGTTTAGTTAATTGAGGCCATTTTTCATTTTTACTTATAAGAATATAGGGAAAAGATTTATCATCTTTCAGTAAAATATTAAATTTTGGTTTGTGTTTTTTAATTAAGTTTGCTTCCAATAATAATGCTTCACTTTCGTTAGAAGTAGTTGTGACTTCGATGTTTTTAGTTTGTGCCAGCATCCTTTCTATTCTTATTGGAAGAGTTTTTTCCGAAATATAATTTTTTAATCTGTTAGGTAAATTTTTGGCCTTACCAACATATAAAATCTCGTTATTTTCATTTAACATTCTGTAAACACCGGGATTTTTAGAAATCAAAGGAATTTTTTTTTTTATTATAGATTTTCCTTTATTAAAACTAAACATGAGTACGTTTTTTTGTTATTTCTATTCCTACAGAGACAGCCTCTCTAATAGCATCAAGTTTTTCAATTTTTAATTTAATTTTATCAATTCTTTCATCTTTAAATAGCTCATCAAAAAGATCATCAGCAAGACTTTCTAAAAAATTATAATGTTTGTTTTTATTCATATTTTTAATAACTTTAATAATTCTTCCATAATCGACTATTGATTTTATATCCTTGTCGTTAAGGTTTTTTTGATCTGTATAATTTAGTTCAATATTAAATTTAACATTCTGCTTTTTAGCTTTTTCTGCACTGTAGTAGCCAATGACGAAATTTAATAATAAATCTTTAATTATTACTTTTTTTTTATAATCAAAATTTGTTTTTTGTTTTTTGTCCAAGGATATTAATTTAAATTTCTTTATATTCATTCTTTGTTCCTAATAATACCTGGTATTTTCCAATTTAAATTTTGTCCACCATCTATAGCAATTACTTGTCCTGTAATAGACTTATTTGTAATCAAGAATTTAACTGCAGAACATATTTCTTTTGCATCAACACTCTTTTTTAATAAAGTTGAAAGATATTGTTTTTTAAAGTGTTTTGCAGATTGTCTCTTATTTTTTATTGTAGGTCCAGGCGCAATACCATTAACTCTTATATTTGGAGCTAAACTCATCGCAGAAGTTTTAGTAAGTGTGTAAAGACCAGTTTTACTTAAGGTATAAGATAAAAAATATGGCGTTAGTTTAAAGACTCTTTGATCAATAATATTTATTATACTAGCCCTACTGTTTTTTGATACTAGTTTAGCAAATTGTTTAATTAAAATGGCTGGAGCCTTTAAATTGATATTTAAGTGTTTATCCCATCCTTTAATAGAAAAATTTTTTATATTATCGTTTTCAAATAAAGAGGCATTGTTAATTAAACAATTAATGCCTTTCATTTTTAAGTTTGCAAAACGAATTATTTTATTAAGTTCAGAAATTTTGTTTAAATTTGCCTTAATTAAAAAAATTCTTGAACCTTTTCTTTCTAAATTTTTTTTTAATTTTTCTGCCTTTTCTTTCGATTTATTATAGTGGATTGTGATTTGATTTTTGTCATTAGCTAAACCACCAGCTATTGCGGCACCGATTCTTGTTGCTCCCCCAGTAATGATTATTTTTTGGAAATAGTATTTTTGTTGTTCAATCCTCTTCGCATCCTGCTAATGATAATTTGATGGAGTTGCTTGTTTGCATAGATGCATTAAGAAGATCTTC
>AZYB01000018.1 GCA_000513055.1 alpha proteobacterium SCGC AAA288-N07 | reverse complement strand
ATATTTAATTTTAAAAAAAACAGAAAATATTATTGATATATCGTACTCCATTGATAATGAAAAAAAATTATCTTATGTAGACAATGTTAATTATTCACCACCTGCAAATAAATCAATAGCTAAATTTATTTATGAAATTATTGAAAAAGATATTCAAAATACAAACTAAAAAATATTTTATATCAAGCCATAAATTCTATCTTCAAAAGAAAGGAGAGGGAATTTATATCTTTTTAATAATTTGAAATTAGAATTATCTAAAAAAATTTCTAAATCTCTTACACTGTAGTTCTTGTACATCTTGGATAAATGAAATTCTAAGAGAATATATTTAATTTTTTTTTGTTTAATCAAATTTATAGCACCTTCTAAAACTTCTTTCTCATGACCTTCTGTATCAATTTTTAAAAGATCAATATTTAATATTTTATGATCGTTACAAAAGTCATCTAATTTCACAACTTTTACTTTTTCTTCATAAATAAAAGATGATTTAGTTGATCCACTTACAACAAAAGATTTAATTTTATACCACAATGATAAATTATTGATTTCGGAAAATGTACTTGTTGAAGTTTTTTTATTTATTTTTAAATTTTTAATTTCATTATTTTTACCTAAAGCTAAATTAAAACAACATATTTTTTTTTCTAAACTTAATAAATTGAGATTTTGAAAAATTTTTTTTTGTGGTTCAAAAGAATAAATTTTTTCATAATTTTTATTTTTTTTTATTGATTTTAAAAATTCACCTTTATGGGCCCCAACATCAAAAATAATTTTAATATTAAAATTTTTAAAAAAATTAAAAATTTTCTTTTGGTAATAATATTTATCTATAAAATCAATGAAAAATGTAATGATCTTTTCCATTTTTATTTAATTAATTTATGGAGATTAACCAATATTAAGAATTTCATTTTTAGATTAACCTTTTATTAAATTTTTGTTTAAATTTTTGACAAAAGTAACTATTAAAAACACATAAAATCCAGAAGAAGTAAATATTAAACGTTCCATAGTTGTTCTAACTACAAATTCGATTTCCGCATCTATTAAAAAATAAGTGCATAAAATATATATAATATTAAAAATAAAATAATAATTTAACAGTTTAACATAACTGTTAATTTTTCTTTGAAAATTTAATACAAGTAAAATTATCAATCCTGAAATAAAAAAAACATTTATAAAAGAATAATAAAAAAAGAAAGGCAAAATAAATTTAAATTTATATAGTATAATATCAAAATTTAAATTTAATATATAATCTAAGAAAAAAGGATGCGCTTTTAAAGTAAAATTAAAATATTTATAAATAATTATTTTAAGAATAAGCATGGAAATATAAAATACACTTGAATAAATCTTTATTTTATTTGAAACTTGGCTACTAAGATTTAATAGTAAAACTAATATTGTTGCATAAACTATTCCTTCTGATTTCAACCAAATAATAAGATTGCAGGCTAATAATATAAACAATATATAACGAGTATTATTAGAATTTTTTAACAAAGAAAAATATTTAGATGTAATTACTAAAAAAGAAAAAATTAAAATTTCTGGTAAGCCTGAAAACCTCTCATATGTGTAAAAAATTATAATTATTAAAATAAATATAACATTTTCAATAAATGTATTTTTCAAATTATTGTGACAAATATAGAAAATTGAAAAGCAAAATAAGAAAATATAAAATAATCTACCAAAATATTCTAATTTTATAGGCATTAAATTCCAAAAAAAGGCCCAAAAAAATGACCCAAGATGTGGATGCCAAGAATTGTGTGCAAATTTAGTTAAATCTCCAAGATGCTGATTTTCAACAAAAAATAGAGCTTTAATATAATAAAAAAATTTTGCATCCCAACCAAGGTTTAATTCAACTGCTACATTGGTTGAAATAATAAAAAATATTATAAAAAATATAGATATAGGTTGAACAGAACTTCTAAGTAAATTGAATTTAAAATTTTGAATAAAGTAGATATAAATAAATATAATTAAATAGGAAAAAATAAATAACAAATTATATATTCCAAGAGAAATTGGTAAAATTGATATTAACAAAAGGATATTGCAGTTTATTATTAAATTAAAAGATGCTACATCTAAGCTAAAAGATTTATTACTAGCAATTTTTTTGGTATTAAAAATATTCAATGGTACTGTAATTATTAAAAAAAACAGAATAAAACTTAGTAATATTTGTAAAATTTCATTCATAATTTACTTAACATAATAACAGTTATCTACTTTATCAATTATCTGAAAATCTTTTAAAATATATTTGTTTTTAAATATTAGATAAATTTTCAAATTCTCAATATTAGTAGTATTTTTATTTTTTATTTTAAAATATAATTTTTTTTCATTTAAATTTAAATTTTCATTTAATATATTTAATTTAATTTCTAAATTTTCATGTAAAATATTTTCAATATTAAATTTTTTAATTATTTTTTTATTTTTATATTTATCTATGGTTAGTATTTCTAATTCCCAATTTATTTTTTTAAAATTATCCGAAGTATTTAAAATTTCTATACTTTCAATTTTATTAAATTTATCATTAGAAAAAAAATATGCATTAGCCAGTTCGAATAAACTATTGTTAATTTTTTTTAAATTTATTTTAGATTCTGAACCAGGATAATTAAGCAATATAAATTTGTTCGAGCTTTTGTTTATATTTTTTGTATTAATTATCGCCCAATTAACATTGGGTGCATGGACATAATTTATGATTTTAGGATTATCTTTTATTCCATATTTTTTTTTAAGATAAACTAAATATCCAATACTTTCTTGTGAACAAAACCCATATTTTTTTGTAATACGATCATCAAATTTTTGTGAAATTACTTCTAAAAAATTTCTAAAAAAATTGGTATTTATTCCAAAAATTATTATTAATATCAACAATATTACTATCTGCGATTTTTTTTTATATTCAAACATTGATTAATATTAGTTTAATAAAATATTATGATTTAATTTAAATTATTATTCGTTATAAATTACAATAAAATATATCATTATTAAATAACACTATCCGAACATGAAAATGAAAAATATTTTAATAACAGGTGGATGTGGCTTTGTAGGTTCAAATATTTCAATTTTTCTTAAGAAATATCTCAAAAACTCTAAAATCCGATCGCTGGATAATTTGTCCCACAAAGGTTCAAAACTTAATTGTAAGAGACTATTAAAATTAGGTATTAAAAATTACAAATTTGATATTTCTTTATATAGGCTAATTAAAAAATTACCAAAATTTGATCTGATAATTGATTGTTGTGCAGAGCCATCTGTTGAGGTCTCTAGAATAGAAATTGACAGAGTAATAAATACCAATTTTATTGGTACATTTAATATTTTAAAAAAGGCAAAAAAAGATAATGCAAAAATAATTTTTCTTTCATCTAGTAGGGTATATTCAATTAGCGAAATAAATAAAATTGTAAAACATAAAAAAAAAATAAAAAATAGATTATTAATTAATAAACTGATTGATCAGAAATTCGATGTTCTTAGACCAAAATCGATTTATGGTTTAACTAAACTCGCCTCTGAAATGTTAATTGAGGAATTTTCATATGCTTTTAATTTAAAATATATAATTAATCGGTGTGGAGTTATTTCTGGTCCCTGGCAAATCGGAAAACAAGATCAAGGTTTTGTAAGTTTATGGATTTGGAGACATATTATTAAAAAAAAATTAAATTATATTGGTTACGGTGGATATGGCAATCAGGTAAGAGATGTTTTGCATATTAACGATCTTTGTGAATTAATTAAAATTCAAATAAATAATTTTAACAAAATCAACAACAAAACATTTTGTGTTGGTGGAGGAAAAACAAGCTATACCTCCTTAATACAATTAACAAAAATTTGTCAAAAAATTACCGGAAATACAATTCCAATAAAAAAAATTAATAAAACTTCTATTTATGATGTGCCATATTTTGTAACTGATAACTCGCTAGTAAATAAATATTATAATTGGAAACCTAAAAATAAAATTATTGATACTGTTAAAGATACTTATAATTGGTTAATTAAATATCAAAAACAAATGTTTAAAATTATATAATTATGTCAATTGCGTTAATAACAGGTTCTTGTGGTTTGGTTGGTTCCGAGTCCGTAGATTTTTTTATAAAAAAAGGATTCGTTATTGTTGGATTAGATAATAATCTTAGAAAAACTTTTTTTGGCAACGATGGATCTACATTATGGATTAAAAATAAATTGATTAAATTAAATAAAAATTACATTCACTATAATGCTGATATTAGAAATTATATTAATATTGAAAAAATATTCAAAAAGTACAAAAAAGAAATTAAAGTTATAATCCACTGTGCGGCACAACCATCACATGATTTTGCAAAAAGTTATCCAAGATTAGATTTTGAAGTCAATGCAACAGGGACATTAAATTTATTGGATTTAACTAAAAAATACTGTCCCGATAGTCCATTTATTTTTATGTCAACCAACAAAGTTTATGGGGATAACCCTAACAAATTAAATATTGTTGAAAAAGCTAATAGGTGGGAATTGAAAGTTAATGATAAATTTTATAACGGCATAGATGAGAATTTTTCAATAGATAATTGTACGCATAGTTTTATGGGTGTTTCAAAATCATATGCTGACTTAATAGTTCAAGAATATGGAAAAAATATTGGATTAAAAACTGTTGCTTTTAGAGCTGGCTGTATAACTGGACCAAATCATAGCGGAACAAAATTACATGGATTTTTATCCTACTTAGTCAAAGTTTGTTTAAGTAAAGAAAAATATTCAATTCTTGGTTATAAAGGTAAGCAAGTAAGAGACAATATTCATAGTCTAGATTTAGTTAATTGTTTTTGGCATTTTTTTAAAAATCCAAAAAAAGGAAAAATATATAATATAGGGGGAGGAAGATATTCAAATTGTTCAATCCTTGAAGCACTTTATTTTGTAGAAAAAGAAAAAAAAATAAAGATAAAAAAAAAATATATATCTAAAAGTAGAATAGGTGATCATATATGGTATATTTCAAATAACAGCAAATTTAAAAGAGATTATCCAGGCTGGAAGCAAAAATATACTAACAAAAAAATTATGTTAGAATTAATTGATAATTTCTAAATTATTTTTTTAACAAAATTTTTTCTAGCAAACAATAAAGTATTGTAAAAATATATTTTGATCCTAATTCTTTAAAATTAAATTTTGTTCTACCTTTTTTTCTACCACTCCAAGAAATAGGAATAATTTTATAATTATATTTTCGGCAAATAATTTTTAAAGGTAATTCAAGAAAAATATTAAAATTTTCTGAAACAAGTGGAAATAATTTTAAAAGTGTGGATTTTTTATAAATTTTAAATGCATTAGTGCAATCATTATATTTTATAAAAAAAATCAATTTAATAATATTGTTTGCTATACGATTTAAAATATATTTGTAAATAGGGTAATTTTTTATGATAGATCCGTTAATAAACCTTGATCCGAAAATTGCATCACATTTATGAAGATCTATTTGTCTATAATATTCTTGTAAATCAATAACGCTATCTGATAAATCTGCCATAAAAATCGAGATAAACTGCTTACTGGAATTTTCTATACCCATTGTTATAGCGGACCCAAGACCAGGTTTTTTATTACTAATTATTTTTATATTTAAATTTTGGTCACTAAAATTATTTACTTTTTCAACTGTTTTGTCATTACTAAAATCATTAATTATAATAATTTCACATTCAATTTCTTTTATCCAGCTATTGGCAAAATATTTAATAGTATCTTCAATTATATCCTCTTCATTTTTTACTGGAATTAATATACTTAAACTCATTTGTGTATTTAATCTTTTTTTTTAATATTATATATATAATAAAAAAACAACTTTGTATGACTTTAAAAACTTCTCATTTTAGAAAAAAATATGTGTCATCCGATAGTTTATTTAAAAAAATTAATGTTTTTTATACATTTAGGGATTTAATAACTACTTATTTAATATTTTTTATTTCATTTTATTTTTTAAACAAAACTAACAATATAATTTTGTTAATATTTTCTGTTTTTTTTCTAGGTGTAGCTTTTAATTGGATAAATGTACAAATGCATGAAGCATCCCACTATTTATTACTTAAAAACAAAAAATTTAACGATTATTTCACAAATTTATTCTACGGAATATTTTCGTTTAGATTAATAAACAATTATAGATCATCACATTGGGCGCACCACGACAAACTGCATGACTCAAACGAAGATCCAGACTATCATTTATATACCACACCATTATTTAAAGGAATTCTATACGATTTATCATTATTAACAATTTGGAAATTTGGAAAAGAAAGAAATGTTTTAAATTGGAAAAACAATAAAAAAAATAAGTCTACAAATTTAAATATCAATATTATTTTTTTAATTTTAAGCGAAGCTGTAATACTTTTATTAATTTACCTTTTTCTTGCAGACAAAAATATTATAAATATTATTAAAGTTGAATTTTTGTACCATTATTCCTTGTTTGCTATCTCTGTTTCTTTAATTAGAATAAGAACTCACGTTCAACATGCCTCTGAAAATTACGAAAAATATGATGTTTCTAGAACTACATTATGTAATTTTTTTGAAACTTTTTTTATTGGGTGTAGAATGAATTATCATTTTGAACATCACATGTTTCCTAATATTCCATACTACGGATTTAAGGAAACTATTATGAAAAATAAAGATAATGAATATTTTAAGAATTTTTATACAAAAACATATTTAAAAATTGACCTTAATTGAATTCGAAAATTATAAAAAGTGTATAAATTGTAACTCTGAAAGCTTGAGCTTTGAGGCAGAAGGTAGAGATTACAGTTATGAAACAACTGTTGAAAATTTCATATGGATGAGTTGTAATAGTTGTGGTCATTTTTTTTTAAAAAATAGACCTGCTAAAAAATTTCATAAAAATATTTATCCTGATACACTGAAAAATTATGAAGAATTTAGTAATAAATCTTTGTCATTTAAAATAAAAAATTATTTAACTTATTCTCAATTAAAAAAATTTATTAATTCTCATAAAAATGATTTATCAGTTTTGGACATTGGTTGTGCCTCTGGAATGTTTTTAGATATTATAAGTTCAAAATTTAAACAATTTTCAAATTTTGATGGCTTAGAAATATCTGAAGCCGCAGCAAAAAAGGCTAGAGAAAAAGGATATAATATTTTTATGTCTTTAATTGAGGATTTTAATTTTAAAAAAAGTTATGATCTTATAGCAATGCAACAAGTTATTGAGCATGTCCATGATCCGATGGAAGTGATTAAAAGACTTTTTAAAAATCTTAATAAAGATGGTATTTTGTTAATAGAAACCCCCAACGCTGATTGTTTTGATAGAATAATTTTTAAAGGTTATTGGGAAGGTTACCATATGCCTAGACATTTTAATATTTTTAAAATTAATAATTTTAAAAATAAGCTAAAAGAAATAGGTTTTTCGAAAGTTATCATTAATAAAAAAATTAAACCTGTTCATTGGACTTTGAGTATTAAAAATTATTTAAAAGATAAAAAAAGATTTAAATTTGTTTATAATAATATTAAAGAGACGAATTTCTTTTTAAATATAATTTTTAGTTTTTTCGATTTATTTCAAATTATTTTTTTTAGAAAATCATCTGATGTAGCTTATATTGCCATCAAATAATTATACTGATTAATAAGCTTATAATTATTTAAGTTTTTAATCTTTCATTTATTTTATCTGCAAGTCTAATAGCAAATTGAATAATTGTAAAAGTGGGATTTGTGTAACCACTTGTAACAAAATTAGAACTTCCACTAACATAAAGATTATTAATATTGTGAACTTTTAAATCTTTATTTACTACTGAATCAGATTTATCTATTCCCATCCTGGTGCCCCCCATATGATGAGCTCCACCTAAATTTTCAAAACTTTCCAAATTATAAATACTTTCGCTGGCTGCAATTCTTCCTAGGTCTTCTTTTCTACATAAATTCCCAAATTCTTCCAAAAATAATTTTGCTGTTTTAAGTGATTTTTTTGATTTTTTATAAAATAACTTTACTAGTGGTATTCCAAATTTATCTTTTTCTCTATCTAAAACTATTTTATTATTTTCGTTTGAATCTTCTTCCAGGTGCATAAAAATATTTCCACATTTAAGATCTTTTTTAAAAATTTCATGAGCTATTTTTTTTCCATATTCTGGTGCTACGCAAAGAATATCTTTTATAATTTCTTTATATAACTTTGTGTCTTCTTCAGAGCTCATATAGATTGCGGCACTTAAAATTTTTTTTTTAATTATTAATTCTTTTTTTGCTGCAAAATGAATTACATCGTCATATTCCAAAAAATTATTTTTCATTGTTTCTCTTAATTTTTTTCTTCTTATTATGCCCTTTCCTCCTACTATCCACGGATGATGCATCCAATATTTCCCTATTGGTAAATTATTATCGATAAAATCTTCATTTTTTTTTCTTGACCATAGTAAAAGTCTTGAATTTTCAATACCACCGCAAGCTAAAATAAAATACTTTGAATAAATTTTTTTTGTAGATTTTTCAGATACGCATTCAGCATACTCAGCATTATTATTGCGACCAACAAAGTGCGATAGCTGAGTATTTAAAACAAGAAAGATATAATTTGAATTATTTATATGATTTTTATACTTTTCTGCAAATCTTACGTTTGAGTATTGAAATTCTATTTGATTAAAAAACTCATTTAATGATGATTTTCTAAATTGATGATTAATATTTAATATTTCACATGCACTTTTTGAATAAGAATTTAAATCATTAGCACCTAATGGCCAAAAATTAAAATTATATTCCTCCATAGGTTTTGACATTCCACCCCAATGTCCCGAAGTTCCACCAAATTGTCTTAGTCTGCTTAATGTTAAATCTGTAAGCTGGTCTCCAACTATCTTGCCTTTGTAAAATTCCTGGGAAGCTTTACTGTAATTTTTATCTCCTGCTTCTATTAATAAGCATTTTACATTTTTTTTTTCTAACTCTAACGCAGTACTAATTCCTGCTGGGCCACTACCAAAAATTGCTACGGGAAAATTGTCTAAATTAATATTATCTAAATTTTTTAAAATCATTAATCATCATAATTTAGATACCAGATAAAATTTTTGTTTTTTTTCAATTTTATTTTTTTCGAATGAGTAAAAAATAAATCAAATTTAATAAAAGTTATAATTGATAATGAAGAAAAAAGAGTTTTTAAAAAATTTCTCCTAAATATCACTATTTTCATGAATTTTATGTTAAAATTACTTAAAATTATTTTATTTGTAAAATTATATCTTATCAATGAAATTTTCAATTATAATCAATACCCATAATCAAGAACAATACTTAGAAAGAGCCATAAATTCTTGTTTAATGCAAAAATCAAAAAGCTATGAAATCATTATTGTAGATACTTCAAAAAAAAAAAATTACAAAATAAGAAAAAAATACAATAAAAATAAAGTAATTAAATTTATCGATTTAAAAACTAAATTTAAACATCCTGTAAGAGATCAACTTTATAAAATATTAAAAGGTCTAAGAATATCGAAAGGCAAATATATTGCCTTGCTGGATGGCGATGATTACTTTTCTAGCAGGAAATTAAAAATAATAAATAATTTAATAAAGAAAAATATAAACTTTATATGTAATCAAGATCGCCCGGTTTTGATAAACGAAAATAATAAAAATGAGATGAAAAAACCAAGTAAAAAATTTTACAAAAATTATAAACTTTTTAAATTATTAATTAATAATTGGCCACAAGTATACACAACAAGCTCAATCACTGTAAAAAAGGATATACTTAATAATTTTTTTAAAGATACAAATCCATTTAAGTGGAAATTTTTGGCAATTGATATTTTGTTAATTATTTATTGCAATGTATATTACAAAATTTTTAATTATGGTGAAAATATTACATATAAAAGCATAAATGAAACAAGTCTTGATGACAGATATGCAAATTATTTTAATAAAAAATATTGGATTAGAAGAGGTGAGCAACATAATTATTACTTGTCACTTAATAATAAAAAAAAATTTAAAGGACTTGATTATTATTTAACAAAATTTTTAATATATCTAATTAAATAAGTTGAAATTTCTTCTATACTCTTGGATCTATTAATATAAATATTACAAAAAACCTTTTACCAGTGCAGTTCCACCTTTAATATATCTTTTTATATCTTCAAAGCTTCTAATTTTCATAATCCTTTTAAAAATATAACTTGGTCTTAAATAGAATTTTCTGAATGCATAACGTTCCATATTTTTCAATTCTTTGACACTTTTGTATCCATATGGCAACCAAGTAACATTCCAACATTGATACTCTTCCAAGTTATGTGAAATGAATTTTCCCCATTTACCTTCGCCAATTTCTTTTGCTAGTATTGTTCCAGGATAAGGACAAACCAAAGTAAATTGCGCATAATCAGGGTCCAAGTCTATTGCATTTTGAACTGTTTGCTTAGCTAATTCTGGTGTTTCACCAGGTAATCCGATTAAAAAAGAACCTCTAACCTCTATTCCTACCTCCTTTGTCCACTGTGCTACTTGTTTCATTTTTTCAAAATCTCTATTTTTTCTATTTGTTTGAATATTTTTTGCTAAATTATCATTGGCAGTTTCATATCCATAAAAAATATTCCAACATCCTGCCTTGCGCATTAATTTAAGTAAATCTTTATCAACAGTATTGACTGCCGCATAACAAGACCAGCATAAATCTAAATTTTCTTTGATCAATAAATCAAGAAACTCCTTCATCCATTTTCTGTGATAACTCATCGTATCATCCCAAAAAGATATTTCTTTAATTCCAAATTTATTTACACATTCCCTTATTTCTTCTATAACTTTTTTTGGACTTCTTCTGCGAGCCCCCGTACCAGCTTGATCACAAAAGGTACAAAAATAAGGACAACCTCTGATAACGACCATATTAGTTAAGGGTAGTTTTTTATACTGATTTGGAAGAGGAATATATCTTTCCATAGGAAATAAATCCCTTGCTGGCAATGGCAAGACATCTAAATTTTTAATATTTTCAGTCGGTTCATTTCTAATTGAAGTATTATTTTTTTTATAAATAATTCCCTTTATGTTTTGTAGTACTGTAAAATCTGCCATAAATTGACTTCTGTTATAATTTTTTTCAGAAAATTTTTTAACAATATCATGAAGAATGTATTCACCATCTAAGCCATATGCGATAATATCAAATACATCATAATTATTTGCCGTTTCAATTCCCGCAACATTGGCATGCGACCCTCCAATTACAGTTAACTTGTTTGGTAATTTATTTTTAATTTTTTCTGCAAGTTCTATTGCTCTAAATAATGCATATGTTGTTGTTGAAAAACCAATTATAGCAGGATCTTTTCGAACAATTATTTCATATACTTTCTCATTATCTATTCTTAGAGTAGGACAATCAAGAACGCCAACACCATAACCCTTCTCTCTTATATAGGCTGCGAGACTTGCCATGCCTAAAGGAATTAAATCTCCACCAACCTCACCCATATTTTCTTTTCCATATCTATCAGAAATTGATGATGGAGGATTGATTAATACCACGTCTATTTTATTATTTTTCGGAGCAAAACCTTTTTCGATTAATTCCTCCGTAGATGGAATGTTTTGTAATCCATTTTTTAATGGACTTATCTTAGAACCAAATGATCTATCAAAAAAACTCATATAAAAAAATCATTAAAAATAGTTAAAAAAATTAATTAATTTTCTATATTTATAATACACGAAAAGAAAAAAAAAGATAACTGTAAAAAACTTACTTATTTATTTCTATAAGTATAAGCAGGAATTAAATTTTTAATTACTGGTTATATTTTCAAATAAACCTAATTATCAGATTTAGTAATATGCACAATATAAAATAAATTTGCATCTAAAAATTTAATTCTGAACGGAAGATAGTGTTCTTCAATTTGATTTTTAAAATTATATCTTATTAGATTAATTAAAGTAAAAATTGAATTAATATGTTCAGTTGCATTAATATATTCATATTCTTCCTTGGAAACGTTATAGGTTCTACTAACGATAAAATATTTAATAAACAACCTACCTAATCTCCATAATAATCCTGGATCTGTTGGTAAAGATATTGATAGAACCCCACCTTCTTTTAACTTACTCATCATTTCAAATAAAAATTTTTCAGGTTCGTTTACATGCTCTAAACACTGTGAGATAATTATTCTATCAAAAAAATTATTACTGAATGGTAGTTTTATTCCATCATAAGAATGGGCTTTAATATTTTTCATTCCCTTGTATAATTCCAATGCATGACTTGAGGTTTCTGCTACAAAATATTCTTCATATTCATGCTTCAAATAATCTATGTGAGGCGCACTGCCGGCTCCAATTTCTAAGACTTTGGAATATTTTTTCTTTCCATTAAATTTTTCAAGTTGTCTATGAGAATATCTCATGGCATATCCAAGTAAACCGGTATATAAATGGGTATTGTATTTTGCGTCTAATTTTTTAAATACATCTTTTTTATACATAAAGATTTAATTATATTAATCCAAATAATTGTAAAGTTATTTCATATGATGGAAAAAAATATAAAGGTTTTATTATTATATATTTTTCTGGGCCTTATATCCTCACTATATATTTTTGGATTTGATCAACTGTCTTTTACTAAAGATGATTGGTTAAGATCACATGATATGACAACAGAATTAATTACTTGGAAATATTACAAAAATGATATTTGGAGGTTTCCTATTGGCAATAACCCAAACTATGGAATAGATCTAGCAAGTGGAATTGTTTTTTCTGGGTCTGTTCCGTTGCTTTCTGTTATATTTAAATTATTCGGAAATTTTCTTCCAAATAATTTTCACCATTTCGGTATATGGATCTTTATTTGTTTTTTTTTACAATCATACATTGCATTTCTAATTATTAATCATCTTACAAAAAATTTAACCTTTTCAATAATTGCTTCGTTATTTTTTCTAGTTAGCCCAGTTTTATTTAGTCGAATTCTGCATCATCTATCACTTTCGGCTCATTGGCTTATTTTATTAGGTTTTTATATAGAGATAAAAAATGAATTAACTAAGAAAACATTTTATTGGACAGCATTAATTTCACTATCTGCGTTAATTCATTTTTATTTTACAATTATTTTGCTTGGAATGTTTTTTTTGTTTGTTCTGAATGAACATATAATTAATTTTAATATTAAAAAATTAATCACACAAATTAGTTTACCTTTCTTTTTTTTATTTATAATCATGTATATTTTTGGATATTTTGAATTGCCATTTACTGATGCCTTAGGACATGGTTATGGATACTATAAATTAGATTTAACAAATATAATTAATCCAATTTCTATAACTCCAAAAAGTATAATTGATTGGTCTTTATTTCTGCCAGGAATTTTTAAAAACATGGGAGGACAAAATGAAGGCTTCGGTTACTTAGGAATTGGAGGTGCTGTTCTTTTAATAATTATTATTTTTTATGTATTTTTTAATTTTACAGAATTAAAAAACAAAAAGTACAGACCCTATTTGTTAATTATAATTTTATTTTCTTTGGTTGCTTTAACTAACAAAATTTCTTTTGCTAACAATTTACTGTTTGAAATTGAATTACCCAAATTCATATATGGGATATTGAGTATTGTTAGAGCTTCAGGAAGATTATTTTGGCCAGTTTATTATCTGATTTTCTTGGGATCAATATGGATAATATACAAAAAATTTTCAAGAAAAAATTCGTTATATATTTTATTGATATTATTTTCTTTACAAATAATTGATATTTCTTCTGGTTTAAAAAATTATTTTAATTCAAATGCATTTACAAAAGAGAAAAAAGAAATGGATTATTTATTTTGGGATAAATTAAGTCAAGAACATAAAGTTTTAAGAACTACATACTTAAATAATGAAACAAACTTCCTCATGTCTTTGAGGGATATTTTACTATCTGAAAATATCCAAAGTACTGATATTGCTACTTATGGAAGATATAATAGAAAAAGGGCTTCGATTAGTAGGTCAAATTTATACAAATCATTCAATGAAGGCATAATTGATAAAAATACAATATTTGTAGTTGATAATAAAAACCATTTAAGAAATTTAAAATATTTATTTGAAGATAAAAATGTTGGTTTTTTTTTTAGAGATAATATTTGGGTTGTTATTTCTGACAAAAAAAATGAAATGACATATTCTGATAAGAAAGAATTAAGCAAATATGATCCACTAACATTAACTGAAAAAAATAAAATGATTTTTAAATTTCAAGATGAAAAAACTGTCTATGGTTTGGGGTGGACACATAACTTTCACTCACCTAATCCTGGCATATGGACTGAGGGAAATATTTCAACTTTACTTTTTAAATTTAACAATAAAATTAATAATAATTATATAATTAAAATTAAATTAGGATCATTGATTAGTAAAAAAAATAAACCAATTAATTTCAGCATTTATATAAATGATTTGTTTATCAAAAAATTATCCTTGAAAAGTATTAATGAATTAGAAAAAAATTCTATCGAGTTAAGATTAAAAAGAGAACAAATAAACGAAGACACATATTATATTAAATTTAAAATTGATAATCCTGTTTCTCCTTTAGAACTATTTGAATCACCCGATGCAAGAAAACTGGGGCTTTTAGCTGAAAGTATAGAAATATCAACTTATTAAAAATTCATATGAAAATATATTTTTTAATAGAAAGTGAATCTTTTTATTATTTCAAAAGTCTTTTTTTTAAAATTAATAAATCTAAAAAAAACTTAGCCGAATCTTTTATTAAATGAACTTTGCTTCCAGATCTATGTACCCATGTTACGGGTAATTCAATAATTTTAATGTTGTTATTATTGAGCAATAGCATCGTTTCAACATCAAATGCATAGTCATAACATTTTATTTTATTAAAGATTTTTTTAATATAACAAGAGTGAAAAACTTTGAAACCACATTGGGTATCTGAAATTTTTAGATTAAAAAAATTAAAAAGAATCAATTTCAAGATACCTCCTAATTTTCTTCTTACAAATTTAGATTTAATTTTTGAATTTTTATGACTTCTAGATGCAATATATGCGCAGTTTTTATCTTTAATTAATTTTTTTCTTTTCCAAATTATATACTGTTCAGGCAAAACTGACATGTCAACATCACATGTTAAAATCCATTTTGATTGAGAGGCAAATATACCTCTTTTTATTGCATAGCCTTTGCCTAAATTCTTTTTATAAGAAATTAATTTTATTTTAGCGTTAAAGAATTCTTTCTTATTTTTATTTATAAATTTACGTATTGTACTTTGCGATTGATCATCGCTTCCATCATTAATGAAAATAATTTCAAAAAAAAATTTTTGATTTTTTTTTAAGAATTTTTTAATTATATCAAAACAATAATCTAATCTAGTTTCCTCATTATATAATGGTATAATGATTGAAGTATGATTATTTTTAAAAGATTTTATTAATTTCTTCATTTAATTACTAATTATAAAAAAAAATTTTTAATTAAAATCATTTTAATTTTTTATTTTTATCAAGGAACACATTAAATCCAAATATTTTTTTTGTATCAATATTCTCGGAACCGCCAACACAAGGTGTCTTAATTGCCCAACAAGCGTCATTTATTGGAACATAAGCATTTGTATCTTTATTTAGATTTATTGTTTTAAAATCAACTTTTGGAACATAAAAAAATGGGAAACTATCTGAATTATATTGTTTCATTTCTTTATTAATCCTTAAAATATTTCTTGCATTAAAAATTAACAAAGTAGATATCAATATAGTACCAATAAACTTCCTCTTTATTTTTACATCAATAGGCGATTTGGACAAAAATAGGGATGTTGGTAAAAATATTAAAGATGCCAACAAACTATAACCTCCATAACGAAGCGCTGGATGTTTGTAAAACCACTCCCCAAACAGTATTAATAAGACAATTAAAATTTTAAAACAATTTTTGTCAAAATTTTTAAAAAAATTTTTTTTATTTCGATTAAAAATTATAATAAATAAAACCGATAGAAATAAAATTGAAGCAAAATTTTCAAGACCTTTGTTAAAAAAATAAATATTTGTCCAACCTTTGATCCAGTTAAATCCTTTTATATATTCTTCTGGATTTTGCACTCTATGATGTGGACTGGCTCCACCTTTTGACCACTGCTCAAACCATATTTTCATTTTTTTAACTTCTTTTTGGGTAAGCGCCCAGGACAGCTTTTTTGAAAAGCATGTTTCTTTTAATGGATAAACTACACAACCTGTATAAGATAAATTTACTAATGAAAATAATATAAATGTTAAAGCTGCGACAATTGTTGTTCTGCTTATGAAGAACAACTTAATAAAGTTATTATTTTTATAGTAAAGAAATAAAATCAAAAACAAAAATAATGTGTAAACAATAAAATATGTCTTAACTGTTATTAAATAACATATTAATAATATTAACAGTTGAATATTGCTTTTAAAATTAGATCTATTTAAATTTTTTGTTAATGTAATTAAAATTAAAGGAATTAAGACTAAAACAATTAATTGTGCTGCAATATCAGCTCCATATTCACTTAATCTATAAAATTTAACATTAATATAAGCAAAAACTAACAAATAAAAAATATATATGTAATTAAAATTTTCAAATTGCTTTTTATTAAGCACATAATTCAAACAGATATAATTAACAAAAACTAATGTGATAAAACCAATTGAATGGAAAAGATAAAATTGGATATAGGGTAAGAAAATTAAAGAATTTAAATAAAATAATGATGAATGATGTCTATAACCTTGCCAAAAGTTGCCTAGTCCCAATTGAATTTTGTTCTCTGTTAACCCTAAAGAATATGTCAAGTGATAATAAGAAAAATCATCATGACTTTTTAATATAAATAATGAAGAGCTTAGAAAAAAAATTAAAATAATTAGTAAAATATAATCTTTGTTTAATTTTAATTTGCTGAAAAAAAAAGCAAAAGAAATTAGGCCAATAAAATGAATAATTAGATTGTGAACATAATCATGCTTTATAAAAAAAATTGTAGTATAAGATACAAGAACAAGAAACAATAAACCTAGAATTCCAATATATCCTAAATTATATTTTAATAGATTTTTATTTAAAAAATTGGACAATAAAAAGCCATAACCTAAAATTGAAGATACAATTAATATTAGGTAAAAATATAATAAGAAAAATTTAACCATTCTGGTTATTTTTAATTAATTTTGTTATTAAAAAAAAATATATCAAATTATAAAGAAAAACGTTGAAAAATACAGAATATACCAGTGTTGCAGTATAAAAATAACTATCAAAAATAATAAAGAAATATAATAAATGATATAAACATATTGAAACACCAGAGAGAAGATTTGATAATTTTTTTTCAATTTTTAATGATTTATTTAAATATAAAAAAATTAACTGATGCAAATGTTTATTATCAGGAGTTGAAGGAGATTGATTAAGAATTTTCTTTCTAACTATTGAAAATAAATTTTCATATGCTGGATACCATAACAAAGCCATAATAAAATATGGTGAAACTAAATAATTATCATTAGAGAATTTTATTAATACAGTGCCAGCAACAAAACTAATTAAATAAGACCCTCCATCTCCTAAAAACATTTTTCCAAAAAAATTAAATACATATATAACTGATAAAGAAATTAGGCATATAGACACAAATAATTTATCTAAATTAAATCCTGTAATATCTGACAAATAAAGAATATATGAAAAAACTAAAATAAAATATCCTATAACTAAAGTATTAACTCCATCTATAAAATTAGTTCCATTAATTAAAACTAATATGCAAAATAAAGTAAAAAATAGTTTTATGATAAATATATTTAGTAGATTATCAAAAAAATCTATTCTGATTGAGTTTACAAAATTGTCAAATAATAATAGATAAATTATAATTATAGTTATTTGAAATATGATTCTAAAAATTGGAGAATGTAAAATATTTAGATCTGATAATAAGCCCACTAAAAAAATAAAAAAAATTAATATATTTAAATATTTATAATTCTCGGGCAAAAAAAAAATTAATATTAAAAAAAAAACTAAACCTCCTGTTAGAGGTATAGTTTTGCTTCCATTAATAAAACTTTTATGACTTGATATGCTTGTTTGATCAATTAAGATATTAAGCTTTTTAAATATAAAATTTAATATTAAGGAAATTAATACAACAGAAATAATGGTTCCTATTATATTCATTTGATACTATTAATACTTTTTATTTGATTCTTCTTGGGCTAAAAATAAATCCTCGTCTATCATGTCTTTGACAAGTCTTTGAAAATTATATTTTGGTTTAAAATTTAATTTTTTTCTCGCTTTCTTTGAACT
>AZYB01000017.1 GCA_000513055.1 alpha proteobacterium SCGC AAA288-N07 | reverse complement strand
CAATGGCATCAGGACATATCTTGCATCTGAAAGGAACTCTCCAAGTTGATTCTTCTCCCCAAAAAGAATTATACTCTCTATCATATTCACGACCAGCTTATGTTCTTGATCCCTGGAGAGTAAACACCCCAGAACATTCAAAAGCTATATATGGAAAAGTATTACCAATTCACATTGAAAGAAACAAACCTAGATCGGATGGTTTAGCTGATTAAATATGAAAGAGATAATAAATTTAGAAACATATCCTATAAATGATACAGGATCTATAAAGTATAGGGAGTTAATTAATTATACTCGAAAACAACTTAATGAAGATGGTTGTTGTGTACTTTCCAATTTTATTAAACCAGATTCTATCCAAAGAATGAAAAATGAAGTGGATAAAAAATTAAGTAAAATTTATTTTACAAGTGATAAACATAATCCATATTTTACAAAAGACGATAAAACTCTTCCTGAAGATCATCCAAAAAGAATATTTACTGTTAGACAAAGTGGTTACTTAAATTCAGATGTCTTAGAAAAAGATTCAGATCTAAATAAGTTTTATGATTTAGAAGAAATGCTAAAATTTGTATCAGATAGTCTTGAAGTATTTCCTCTTTACGCATGGGCAGATCCTTTGGGTAAAAATCCTTACAGTGTTATGCATAATAATCATTATTTTCCTTGGCACTTTGATGGAAATGAATTCACATTAAGTATTTTGGTTCAAAAAGCTGAAAAAGGAGGATTTTTTGAGTACGCTCCAGATATAAGAAGTAAAGATAATGAAAGCTTTGAAGAAGTTAGTAAAGTTTTAAAAGGTGACAGAAAAAAAGTTAAATCTTTAGATTTAAAACCTGGTGATCTACAAATTTTTAAGGGGAGATTTTCAATGCACCGAGTAACAAAAATTGAAGGGAAAACATCCAGATATATTGCTTTACCGTGTTATGTAAAAGACCCTTTAAAGATTAATAAACCTGAACATTCTAAGCAAGTTTATGGAAAAGCCTTGCCTATTCATTTTGAAAGAGAGAATATTCAAGGAGATGGATTAATAGACTGATGAGAAAAAATATTAATGAAGCTGAGTGGAAAGTAAGAGTAGATCTTGCGGCTATGTTCAGATTAACCCATATGATGGGCTGGGATGATACTATTTGGAATCATATAACTGCAAGAACTCCTGGAACAGATCATACTTTTTTTATGCATCAATTTGGGCTTGTTTACGAAGAAGTAAAGGCCTCTAATTTAATTAAAGTAGATGAAAATGGTAAAGTTCTAGAAGGACCTTCAGATGTTAATACCGCAGGTTTTATAATTCACAGCGCAGTCCATTTAAATCATCCAAAAAATAAATTTGTTTTTCATGCTCATCCTCCAAAAGCCTTGGCTGCGACATCATTAAAAAATGGGATCCCTCATTTAGTTCAAGACTCATCAATGCTTTATGGAAAGGTTGGTTATCATGATTGGGAAGGATTATCTGTTGATAAAGATGAGAGATTTAGAATAGCTAAAAATCTTGGAGAAAATAAAGTCTTAATAATGAGAAATCACGGATTATTAACTGTTGGGGAAACCGCAGGAGAGTCGTTTATGAATATGTATTACGCAGTAAGAATGTGCGAAGTTGCTGTTCAAGCTCAAAGTTCTGGTTTGGAATTAAAGTCTGCTAGTAAAGAATTATGGGAAAAATCTCAAAAACAATATGATGCTTTTTTTCCAGGTGTAAGTGAATGGCCAGCCTTACTCAGAAGATGTGATTCCGTGGATCCATCTTACAAAGAGTAATCATGATTAAAAATGTTGCTGTTATAGGCACTGGAGTGATTGGTGCTGGCTGGATTATTAGATGTTTAGCTCACAATAAAAAAGTTGTTGCGTTTGATAAAGATCTAAAATTAAAAAAAAGATTAATTGCTGAGATAAAACGTACTTGGCCTTATGTAAAAAAATTATTTAATAAAAAAAAACTCAATCTTAAAAATTTTAAATATGTTACTTCAATAGAAGAAGCTCTGAAAGAAGCTGACTTTGTTCAGGAATGTGCAACTGAAAATTATAGAATAAAAACTAAGTTAATGAGCATCATTGGAAAATACTCAAAGCCTAATACTATTATTTCATCAAGCTCATCAGGATTGCTTCCAACAAGAATATATTCTAAATGCAAAAACCCAGCTCGAACGATGATCGGACATCCTTTTAATCCTGTTTATATATGCCCTGGTGTAGAAATTGTTCCCGGAAAAAAAACAAGTAAAATTTATCTATATAAAGCTAATAAATTTTATAAATCAATATCAATGAATCCAATCATGGTAAAAAAGGAATTGCCTGGCTATTTAGCTGACAGACTTCAAGAAGCTTTGTGGAGAGAGGCTTTACATATAGTAAATGAGGGGTATGCATCAACTAAAGATTTGGACAGATCTATTGAAGATGGCCCGGGACTAAGATGGTCTTTGATGGGAATATTTTTAACTTATCATTTGGCAGGAGGTAAAACTGGAATGAAACACATGTTAGAACAATTTGGTCCAGCATTAAAATTACCATGGACAAAACTAAAAGCACCAAAACTATCAAAAAAATTATCATCAAGAGTTATTAAAGGCACTAGAGAACAATCCAAAGGAAAGTCTGTTGCAATGATATCAAATATAAGAGATGAATATTTAGTTAATCTCCAAAAACTTAGAAAAAAATACGAAAATAAAATAAGAAAATAATTAATATGACCAAAATAAATAAACTAAGTGATATCGTAAATAATGGTCTTTGTATTGGATGCGGACTCTGCCAAAGTATTGCAGGAAAAGATAAAATTGAAGTTTCAATGACTTCAAAAGGAAGGCTTGAACCAAAAGAAATCAGCAAAATTAGTCCTGAAGTTTTTAGAAAAATATTAGATGTTTGCCCTGGAACGGTTGTAGAAGGACTTCCTAAAGAAGAAATTAGATCTAATGCTAAGCATAATCTCATCTGGGGTTACTACTTATCTCTTTGCTATTCATGGTCTACTGATAAAAAAATAAGATTTGAAAGCTCAACGGGTGGTTTACTCAATGGCTTATCCATTTACTTGCTTGAATCTAAAAAAGTTAAATTTATTATGCATACAGCTGCTGATCCAAAAAAACCGATGCGCAGTTTATCTAAATTTAGTTACAATAAAGAAGAACTTTTAGGCGGTGAAAGTCGATCAAGGTATGGACCTGCTGCACCCTTGGATAGATTTCATGAAGCTCTTGATTTGAACCAACCTTTTGCTTTTGTTGGCAAACCCTGTGATATCAGTGCAATCAGACAGTTATCTAAAATTGATCCTAGAGTAAATCAACTATGTAAATATTTATTAACTTTGGTATGTGGAGGCTTTGCTGAATTTACAAAAGCACAAGATTTTATTGAAAGCTTTAAGGTGAAAGAAGATGAATTATCTATCTTCAGATACAGGGGATATGGAAACCCAGGAAGAATGTACATCAAAACAAAAGATGGTCGTGAATATGATAGAGAGTATAATTCTTTTTGGGGAGAAGAATCAACTTGGAGAGTTCCTTTCAGATGCAAGATATGTCCTGATGCCATTGGTGAAAGTGCAGATATAGCATCACTGGATACATGGAGAGGCGGATCTCCTAAGGAAGAAGATGAAGGGTTTAATGCTGCAATAGTCAGAACAGAAAAAGGATTAGATTTGATGAATGATGCAGCCAAAGACGGTTTTATTCACATTGGAGATAAATTAAAAATAGAAGATATTGATGATTTTCAACCTCATCAAGTGAATAAAAAAAAGGCAGTCTATGCTAGACATCTTGGAATGACAAAAAATGATTCACCTATTATCAATACGATAGGATTAAGGATTAAAGAATTATATAAACTAAACAGTGAAGATTTTAATAAAAAAGAAGAATTGGGTGTTGGAAAAAGAATAAAAAAAATTTAATTATCTTTCCAGCCGCCGACTGTTTTAACTTCTAAAAACTCTTCTATGCCTATAGCTCCAGCTTCTCGGCCAATTCCAGAATGTTTATACCCTCCGAATGGAGCATCAACTGCAATGCCCGCACCGTTAACATCTACCATTCCTGATCTTAATTTTCTTGCAACTCTGTTTGCTTTTTTTTGATCTTGGGTTTGAACATAGTTTGTAAGACCATAAGGAGTATCGTTTGCAATTTTAATTGCTTCTTCTTCTGTTTCAAAAGGAATTATTGATAAAACGGGTCCAAATATTTCTGTTCTAGCTATTTCCATTTGATTATTAACATCAGCAAACGCTGTAGGTTTAACAAAATAACCTTTTTCTAAACCTTCTGGTTTTCCAACTCCTCCTGCAACTAATTTTGCTCCTTCATCTATTCCTTTTTGAATTAATGTTTGAATTTTATTAAATTGAGTTTCAGATATTACTGGACCAATATGATCACCTTCTTTTGCAGGAACATCAACTTTTGTTTTGTTAGCAAAATTTTTTACTCTTTCTACCGCTTCATTATATATTGATTTTTCAACCAGCATTCTGGTTGGTGCGTTACAAGACTGCCCAGAATTTCTAAAACATCTTAAAGCTCCTCTTTCAATTGCTTCTGGATCTGCATCTTTAAAAATAATATTTGCTCCTTTTCCTCCTAATTCTAGACTTATTCTTTTAAAGTCTTTTGCTGCATTTTGAGAAATTAAAGCTCCTGCTCTAGTTGATCCTGTAAATGAAATCATATTCACATCTGGATGACTAGTTAATGCATCACCTGTTGTTGCTCCATCGCCGTTTACTAAATTAAAAACACCTGCTGGGAATTTCACTTCATCAATCATTTCAGCAAGTATTATGGATGACAAAGGTGCTAATTCCGATGGTTTCAATACCATTGTACAACCTGCTGCAAGCGCTGGTATTACTTTAAGGCAAACCTGGTTCATTGGCCAATTCCAAGGAGTAATAAGGGCACAAACTCCTTTCGGCTCATATAAAATATTTTGGTTTTTTGCATGTTCACCAAGAATTTTCTCAAATTTAAATTCTTTTAAATATCCAGTAAAAGATTTTATATGACTTGCGCCAGTTCCTGTCTGGAGTTGTGATGAAAAGTCTTTTGGAGCTCCCATTTCTAAAGTAATGGCTTCCGCTATTTCAGCCCATCTTTTTTTGTAAACCACATAAAGTTTTTCCAACAATTCAACTCTTTCTTCTTTTGATGAAAATCCCCAACTTTCAAAAGCTTTTTTTGCAGCAATAACTGCTGCATTAACATCATCAGCACTTCCTAATGATATAACTGCGCAATTTTTCTCAGTAGCAGGATCTATTACTTGAATTTCTCTCGGGTTTTTTGGAGTAACCCATTGTCCATTAATATAAAATTTTTTTTTATCTAACATAGTATAAAAATATCTTTTCTTTTAACTTTTGCAAACAAAAATTAATCCGCAACATAAACTGATATACCTCTTTTATTAAGATCAATATCAAATTTTTTATGAAGAGGAGGAAATGCCCTTTGCTGGCAGTCCATGCGATCGCAAGTTCTACAATTGACACCAATAGGAGTTTCCGTACTTTTATCATTTAAATTTAGAGAGTCAGTATAAACAAAATCTTTTGCATATTTTATCTGACAACCCAATCCTATTGATAACAAACTTTTAAACATTCCATGTTTTGCAACCCCTTTTTCTACCGTTCTCGCAATACAAACGTATTTTTCACCATCAGGCATTTTTGATAATGCCGCATGAATCTTTCCTGGTGCAGTAAAAGCTGAATAAATATTCCACCTAGGGCAAGCACCTCCGTAACGAGGAATTTCAATTCCTGATAAAGAAAAACGTTTTGATATGTTTCCAGCTATATCTGACCTTAACATATGAAAAGGAATTCCTTTCATATTGGGATCTTGTAAACATGTCGCTCGGTGAGCCACTTGCTCAAAAGAAGTGGCAAAAGTATTTTGCAAAAGCTCAAAATCATAACGTTGTTCCTTACATTCTTTATAAAAAAGTTTATAAGGCATCAATATTGCAGCTGCAGCATAATTGAGTAACGCAACTTTTGTTAATTTTTTAGATTCTTCAGAAGGAAATTTAAAAGTATCTAAATATTCATTGAGGATATCATCAGCTTCCAGATGAGCAATTTGTGCAGCCACGTGAAGTTTTTTTGTTGCAAATGTTAAATAATCAGATAAAAGAAAAGATTTTTTAATTGGGTCAAATTTTTTTGTAAAAGGTTTTTTTTCATCTGGAATTACATCCTTAACTTCAATCTTATGTTTTTTTAATAGGTATTTGCATATGGATAAATAACTGGTTCGATTATTGTTTTGAATTTCTGAGAATATTTTATTTGCAAATTCCTCTAATTTTGGAAAGTAATTTTCATTTTCCTGTATAAAATCTGAAACAACTTCACCAGGAAATGAATTTTTTTGATTGTCGATGAATTTGCCTGATATATTTTCTACTTTACTGACTATGTCCTGATTTTTTTTCTTATAATTATCACCAAGTTTTACTAACGCCTTAGCAATCAAAGGGTTTGAATTGACAATCTCCTTAATATCAAAATTTGTAATATCTAAATCTTCAAATAAATTATCTCCTAATAAGTCCATTAAATTTTGATAAAGATTTGTATCTGTCTTTTTAGAAATATCTGACATTTCAATTCCAAGCTCATTTGATAATTTAAGTAAAAGATCTACGTTTATTTTGCGTTTACCGCTTTCAATTAGGTTCAGATAGCTTGGAGAAATGTACAATTTTTTAGCCATATCAGCTTGTGAAATACCAAGTTTTCTTCTTTTGCTTTTAATTTTATGGCCAATTTGCAGATTTATTTGAGACATTTTTACAAAATTTACAAATAGTAAATAATTTATTTACAAATATTTACTAATTTATAACTAAAATCAAGAAAAATATTGAATACGTTATTTTTTGTAAATATAGTAAATTTATGAACGACAAATCAAATCTATACAGCGACAAGGAAAAAACGCTGCAAAATAATCAGTTTTCAGAACATGGCGTATATGTCCGCGAAGATGACCAGGATTGGGGAAGCGCAGGCATGAATAACATCGAAGAAGAGTCGTATCAAAGCAAATAAATAAATCGATAATATTTTACGACTTTCATAATATAATATAGTTTCATAATTATGGGAATCAAAACTAGCACTGGTAATGTTTCGTATGACCTAAAAAGATTTTCTGGGATTAAAAGAGATTATACTGAACAAGAGGTAGAAAAGTTAAGAGGTACTTTTAATATTGAATATACTCTTTGTAAGAATCAATCACAAAAACTCTGGAAATTATTAAATTCCGAACCTTATGTAAATACGCTAGGATCATTGTCAGGAAATCAAGCGGTTCAACATGCGAAGGCAGGTTTAAAAGCAATTTATTTAAGTGGCTGGCAGGTTGCCGCGGATGCAAATAGCGCTGGAGAAATGTATCCCGATCAAAGCTTATATCCATATGATAGCGCTCCCAAATTAGTTGAAGCAATGAACAATGCTTTGATAAGAGCTGATCAAATTCAACATATGGAAATTGTCGAAGGAAAAATAGATAATAAAGATAAAATGGATTTTCATATGCCTATTATTGCTGATGGAGAGGCTGGATTTGGTGGTCCACTAAATGTATTTGAATTAACAAAAAAATTTATAAAAGCCGGAGCTGCTGGAGTTCATTTTGAAGATCAACTTGCTTCAGAAAAAAAATGTGGTCATATGGGTGGAAAAGTTTTAGTACCAACACAAACGATGATCAGAAATTTAAAATCCGCAAGACTTGCAGCAGATGTGATGGGTGTTTCTCTAATAATTTTGGCCAGAACTGACGCAAATGCAGCAAAGTTAATTACCAATGATTTTGATAAGAATGATAAACCTTTTTTAACTGGAAAACGATCACCTGAAGGATTTCATTATGTGAAAGAAGGTTTAGACCAAGCTATTTCTAGGGGCCTAGCTTATGCTCCTTACAGTGATTTAATTTGGTGCGAAACAGCTAAACCTGACTTGAAAGAAGCTTTTACTTTTGCGGGTGCAATTCATGATAAGTTTCCAGGTAAACTACTTGCTTATAACTGTTCGCCATCATTTAATTGGAAAAAAAATCTATCAGACAACGAAATAAAAAACTTTCAGATAGAAATTGGTAGAATGGGTTATAAGTTTCAATTTATAACTCTTGCAGGATTCCATGCTCAAAATTATGCAGTGTTTGATTTAGCACGGAAATATAAAAATAATGGAATGACTGCTTACTCGGCTTTGCAACAACAAGAGTTTGCGAGTGAAAGTGATGGTTATACTGCTACTAAGCATCAAAAAGAAGTTGGCACCACTTACTTTGATGCTGTATCAAATACAATTAGTTCAGGCGAAAGTTCCACAACAGCAATGAAAGATTCAACCGAAACCGAACAGTTCTAAAATTTAGCTTTCAAAAAACAGAAGAACATTATGCATATAATTTTTATTTGTATATCAGGTCTTTAATTTTAAGCCTTTGTATTTTTCCTGAAGAACCTTTAGGCAATTTACTAAAAAAATGTATTTTACTTGGCGATTTAAAATCGCCTAAAAATTTTTTACAATGTGAAATAAGATCATTCTCTTTTAATGATTTTTCTTTATTTAAAACTACTCCTGCTTCTATTTTTTCACCATAGTGATTGCACGGCATAGCAAATGCTGCTGCCTCGACTACGTTTGGATGTTTATACAAAACATCATCAATTTCGCGAGGCGAAATATTTTCACCTCCTTTAATAATTAATTCTTTTATTCTTCCTCGAACAAAAACATAATTTTCTTCATCCATAAAACCTAGATCACCAGTTAAAAACCAATCGTCAATAAAACTTTTTTTGGTTTCTTCTGAATTTTTATAATATTCCTTAATAACATTAGGTCCTTTTACACAAATTTGACCAATAGTGTTTCTAGGTACGTCTTTTAATTTTTCATCAACAATTTTAACTTCATTCCCATATGGAATTCCAGGTGAGCCATATTTTATTTTATCTGGTGGTAAGGGATTTGATAGTATAGGCGCGCAAGTCTCGGTTAAACCCATCGTTTCAATCATTGTTGTTTTAAATTTTTCTTCAAATTTTTTATGAGTTTCAGGCGCAAGAGCTGCAGATGCAGTCCTTCCAAATCTTAGGCTAGATAAATCTAAACTATTAATTTCATCCTCTGAAAATTTGTTCAATAAAGCGCTGATAATAGTGGGTACTACACTAAACCAGGTACATTTAAATTTACTAATAAATTTCCAAAAGTTCGTTACCGAAAAACGTTCGCACAAAACCAATGAACTCTGGCTAACCAAGGGTCCCATAATTGTAACTATCGCTCCATTTATATGAAAAAGAGGCAATACACATAAAGCTCTATCATTGGTGTTGATCTTATGAGAAAGCATCACATTCTTGCCACCTGCAAGTATATTGCTATGAGAGAGCATTACCCCTTTAGGTTTACCTGTAGTACCTGAAGTATAAATAAGAAAAGCTGGATCGTGTTGATCTATATCAACTTCTATTGCTTTATGAGTATTTTCAAGTTGATCTACGAAAGAATCTTTATTGATTTCAATAATTTCAATATCATGAGGAGTATTTGCTGTAATTTTGTGGGCTAAGTTTAGATATTTCGATGACACAAAAATAATTTTAGCAGCTGAGTGATTAACTACATAAGAAAGCTGCTCTTCCCCTGCAACAATGTTTAATGGAACTTGAATCATACCGGAATACATGATTCCTAACATGAGTTGTACGCTGCTTAATGAATTTTCAATTAAAGTACAAAGAATAGAACTTTTTTTTTGTTTTTTTTGGACAGTTAAGTAGTAATTAATTTTGTCTAAATTTTTCCTAAAATTTTCATTTGAAATATTTATGTTGGTATAAGGACAAATGACAAAATGATCTTTGGGTTTTTGTGACTCATTAAATTTAATGTAATCCCTTACCGTCTTTAATGATTTAACCATCATTGATCGATAATTTTTAATTCCTTGGGATGATATTTATTGCAATATTCTTCAAAGAAATCTTTGAGTTTTGGTTCTAAACCTGGAATGACTGTTGAAATTTTAGTTATATTAATAAAATGTTTGTAATTTAAATTATCGTCAATACTATTTTTTCCCCACGTACCACATCCCATAGATAAGGAAAATGGTAAACCATTCGTAAAACTTCCTCCTGTTGCAAAAGCGTGAGCTTGATTAACAATAACTCTGCAAACCGGTAGTTCTATACCAAGTTCCATGCTTCTTGCTGAATTTTTAGTATGAATTCCAATGGAATGCCCTTTGCCCTGATAATTCAAAATTTTATTTGAAATATCCTTTGCGTGATTAAAATCTTCAGCTTTAAAAATCGATAATACTGGAGAAAGCTTTTCTCCAGAAAATGGGAATTTACTTCCAACTCCACTCTCTTCGACTATTAAAAATTGAGTTTTTTCAGAATATTCTCCATTTAAATTGAATTCCTTACAAATTTTAAAAGCAGATTTTGCTAAAATGTTTCTATTTAATTTTCCATTACTCCATAAAATTTTTTGAAGGGAGTTTTTTTGATCTTCGTTAAGCAATATTCCACCCTCTAATTCCAATAACTTGGTGAATTCATCATAAATGCTTTTGATTACAACTAGATTGTTTTCCGATGAACAGCTTGTGGCATGATCAAAAGTTTTTGATAATTTAATTTTTTTTGCAGCATCTTTTAAATCACAGGTTTCATCAACAATTACAGTTACATTGCCTTGACCAACACCAATTGCCGGAGTACCACTTGAATATGCTTCTCTAACATTACTTTGAGAACCTGTAACAATTACAAGATCAACCTGTTTCATTAATTCTTTAGTAAGGTCTTTACTCACTGGTGAAGGTAAAGTTTGTATTAAATTTTTGGGTGCTTTAATTTTATTCAATTCTTGATCTATATAGCTTAATAGTTCTTGAAATACTTTTAAGCCTGATGGTGATGGTGAAACAACAATTGAGTTTCTTCCCTTGATGGCATTTAAAATATTATTGATTGGCGTTGCTGCAGGATTTGTCGATGGCGTTACAGCAGCTACTACTCCCACTGGTTTTGCTATCTCAACGATTCCTTTTTCTTTATCGTTTTTAATAACACCAACAGTTTTTGCATTTTTTAAATCCCTGAGTAGTCCTAATGTTTTTCTTTTATTTTTAATTATTTTATCATCAGCTTTTCCCAGGTTAGTTGTGCTCACCGCTAGATCAGAAATTAATTTGTTGTGAGTAGGATTGCAGATAGACCATGCTACCGCTGTTACCACTTCATCTACTTGTTCTTGATTATATTTTTCAAATTCTAATTGTGCACTTTTTGCTTTTTGAACAATATTATCGATTATTTCTGTTGTAGGAGTATTATTGTTCATTTATTTTTAATGTTAATAATTAGCTTTCACCCCTTTTTTATATAACAAAAAAGGGATGAAATTATTACTTTAATTATCTAATTATTATTCTGCTTTTAGTCCAGCAAGAAGTTTGGTTAAGCTTTTCTTTCTTTCTTTCCACATAGCTTGAACTTCGGCTCTGTTCATTATTCTCATAGGTGAGCCACCTTTTTTCATCTGCCCTAATGTTTTCTTGTCATTAAACATCAAAGGTACTTTAGCTGCCAAGAGTTCAATAATTTTAGGATCTGTACCTTTAGGAGCCATTATGCCTCTAAAGTTAACACTAGAATTATCAACATCAACGCCTTCTTCTTTAAGTGTTGGAACGTCAGGTAAAAAAGTTTCTTCTCTTTGAAGATCAGCTATAGCTAAAATCTTAATGTCTTTTTGACTTCTATAAGCATCTGAAAGATTATTAAATCCTGCCATAACTTGTCCACCTTTTACAGCTGCTAGAGCGGGTACACCACCTGTGTGCGGTACATAAGTTATTTTTACACCGCTAGCTTTTTGAAATTGTAAAAAAGCAATGTGGTGACCAACAAATTTTCCTGCACCAGAAAATGTAACTTTTCCAGGATTTGCTTTTGCAAATTTTAAAAGGTCAGCAACAGAATTAAATTGACTATCTGGACCAACTATTAATACAGCTGGATCAGCACCCCAATTAGCAATTGGTTCTAAGTTATCAATGTTATACTTGGTATCATCAAATACTATAGATTGAGAAATAAAATGCGGAACGTTATAAGCTGCTAAATCGTATCCATCATTTCTAGCTTTTGAAGCAAACCAGTTCCAACCTACTTTGCCTCCAGCTCCGGGCTTATTAATAATAACAATAGGCTGGCCCAAATAATCTTTTTTTGGATGAGCAGCCATCATTGTAACTAGTCGTGCTTGAAAGTCAGTCGCACCACCTGGGTTATATGCAACAACTACACTTATCGGTCTATCAGGATAATCTCCGGCTTGCACAGCCATATTTCCTAGAAAGAACGATAAAATAAACGTTAAGCTTAATAATAATTTTTTTATTAAACTAGATTTCATATTCATTAATCCCCCCTTATTAGATTAAAAGATAAGTATAGCTTTTAAGTTATGTGGCAATCAAGTTTAATCAATGCTTTGAATAGTAATAAAAGTCATACAGAGCTTAAAAATTAAGAATGAGTAATTTAATCTAAAATAAAAAGAATCTTGGAACCTGAACTTTTAATAAAAATGAAAATAGAAAATAAATTGTTGTCATAAAACATGTGCCGATTAGTAGAAAGAAAAGTAATTTTTTAATATCTTTTTTTTGAGGAAAATAGAAGTAACATACGGTTAAAAAAATTATCGATGTAGAAAAATAAAACCCTAAATATTCACCAGTAAAAATGAAGAAAATGATTAATATTAATATTGGCGAAAGTTTTGAAATATTTATTGTCTCTGTTTGATAATTTTTTTCATAGAAGTGAAACACTAATAATAAAAGTGATAACAGCAACATTATTGAGGTTATTATTCTTGGAAAAAGATAAGCTTGTGGACTTCCTGCACCAAAGGATGCAATAGCTAACAATATTGATAATATCATTACAAAAATAACAATTGCTAAATTTTTTATTTCAATCATTTCTTTTCCTTTTTTGCTTTATCCCCATAAGCTCCATATAATATCGAAATTAAACAGAGTGCTATTATGGTTAAATTCAATGGGCCTGATGTTAAATAATCAAAAATTCCATTTTGAGTGTCTGCAATAATTTTAGCTTGATTGAAGTTTGTCTCTGCAATAGGTCCAAGTATAATTCCCAAAACTATAGGCGCCGCAGTAAAACCAAATTTAGATAAAAAAAACATAGTAGTTCCCAAAAAAAGCATTACTATTACATCTGCAAAATTGTGCTGGACACTATATGTTCCAAAAATTGCAAGTATAGTAATTGCAGCAGCCATATAGTGAGTTGGAGTTTTCATTACATATTTTGCTAAACCACTTATATATAATCCAAAAATTAACATCATAAACTGGGCAACTAAAAGAGAGTTTATAAATGTCCAGGTAGTTTCAGCATAAACAGTAAATAAGTTTGATCCTGGAAATAAACCGTGAATTAAAAGTCCTCCTAATAATACCGCAGCAGTCGGACTTCCTGGTATACCCAGAGTAAGCAAAGGTACTAAAGACGGACCAACCATCGCATTATTTGCAGATTCAGCTGCGATTATTCCATCGGGTTCACCTTTGCCAAAATTTTCTTTGTTAGTACTTGTTTTTTTTATTTGAGCATAAGAAACTAGACCAGCAATTTGACCTCCAGCTCCTGGTATAAGTCCAATAATTGTTCCAGTCACACTTCCTACTATCAAGGCTTTGATTCTGGAAATATTATATTTAAAAGACTCAAGTAGACTTTTCTTTTCCATCTGAAATTGATCAGCTTGGCTTTGTTTGCCCTCTAACATTGAAAGAACTTGAGGTATTGCAAACAATCCTACCAAAGCTGCAATTATATTTATGCCACCAGAAAAAATTGGATTAAAAACAAATCTTTCTACACCAAGAATCGCATCATAACCAATTGTGGCTAACCACAAACCTATTGCTCCAGAGAAAAGTCCTTTGATTATTGATTTTGAGTCAAGTGAAGCAATAACTGTAACTCCCAAAATTGCAATCCAAAACATATGGGAAGGACCGAACTTCAATGCAAAATCAGCTAAAACTGGTGTGAAAAAAATTAAAACTAAGATGCCAATAACTCCTCCTATAAAGGAACTTATAAAACAGTAATGAAGAGCTTCTGTTGATCTTCCTTTTTTTGCCATAGGATATCCGTCTATAACAGTGGCAATATTTGCTGGAGCTCCAGGAATTTTTAACAATATTGCACTAATTGCCCCTCCGGCTACAGTTGCAGTATATACAGCACCTAACATTATTAATCCTTGTTCTGCAGTCATACGAAAAGTAAAAGGAATTAATAATGCAACCGCCATAGTTGGACTCAGACCAGGGGCAGCTCCCATCAATAAACCACCTATAGTTCCTAATGTAAGAATCAAAATATTTGTAAAAGTAAATACATTTGAAAAATAATTTAGAAATTCCATCAACTATCCTCTTTCATAGTTAAAATTTAAATTAATAAGATTCAATCGTTATCCGTTAAACCTGCTCCCGCCCCAACCTTTTTAGAGCTTTCTGTTTCTTCAACAAATGTTTTTTCTGAAAGCTTGTAAAGCTCTCTCCATTCTTGAATTGAAAATGAATTACTGTTTTCTAAAAATTCGATATAAACTTCTTTTGCTAAAGAAACTACTTCATTATTTTTAATATTTTTAGAAAAAATAGTTTTATCAAAATTTAGTAAAAAATTGTTTTCCTCATATTGAACTGATATTTTTTTTCCGACTATCTCAGAAGCTCTACTAATAAATGGTAAAAACAACAAAGGATAGCTTACATTTTTAAATTTAATCGTTTTTAAGCTCTCCAATACTTTGCAATTATCTAAAAAAATAGTGCCACAGTGAATTGGACAAAATTCTTTCGCTTGGGGTTTGTTTTCTTTTTCTATTTTTTTGGGTTTTTCTGTAGGATTTTCTTTAATTTTTTGAAAATACAAATTTAAATTCTTTACACCTGGTAATCCGAACATCTCTAAATTTCTCATGTTTTTTCCAACTTCTTCGGCTATACCCCAAGCAAATCCTGCTGCTTTGGAAGCCCGTTTAGATGTTGTGTCAATTTCGCTGAACGAATGCATAATTAATGAAGTGAATTATAAACCCAGGTATCACTTGAAAATTTCATTTCATGAGGCAATGGTGCCCCTTGATACATATTTATCCTAAGCCATTTATCGGATCGTGGATCAAATTTTACAGCTCCAAAAAAAGAAAGTTTCAGACGAAGCATATCTATTGGTACTAATGAAGCACCAATCGTATTGTCTTGAATTTCGGAATATGGAAATTTTTCAACAATGAAAGCTCTTCTAACAACATGTCTTACATCTTCATTGTTAAATAAAAATTCAGCAACAGTATCTGTTGGTTTTGCTTTTACTAATCTTTCATAAAGTAATTTAGTATCTCTTGCTATTGCCAGCGGTTGTTCCAATTCAGATCCATGTTCCTTATATCTGTTGGCCACTCTAGGTTCTTCTTTATTTTTGGATATAAACCAAAAATTTTCAGTATTATTTTTTTCTTTGAAATCAATTTTGATAATTGATTTATAATTATTTTCTAGAATTGCTTTAAGATCTGAAACTTTTCTATCTGTGGGAATATTGAAGTACTTCTCTTCTTCTGAACTCATTTCATTAATTAACGGATCAATAATATTATCATAAGGTTCCATCATCATAGATACAATATATTCAATACATTCTTCTCCAAGATTATCGGCATTCCAGACATAAATTTTATTCCATAAATAATTAATTTTAATCGAACATTTATTTTCTAAATATTGAGTAAATTTACTTAAATCAGATTTTAAGGCTTTAATTTTATTAATCTGGTACTGGCTGTCTGTTAACCATGTATCTATGCTCAGTTTTGATTTAACAAAACAATCTTTAAAAAGATTAAAATCATCAATTTTAACGTCTTTAATAGATCTAATATCTTTCAATGCTTTTTCTCTACAATAAATCCAATTATGCAATAGTGTCGGATGATTAACTATAAAAGGTGCCATCCCTAAGCCTGTTGAATTTCCAATTCCTAAGTTTCTTGCAATATCTTCACCAAGTGTAATCGCTTTTTCTGGATTCTTGAATTTTGCAATATGATTTACTTGATCAAAAGTAAACTGACGAACCAAATAAACCAACATCATTTCCAACCTAAAAGGACCGTAAATTTCTTTTCTATCTTTAATCCTAAAACGGTCAGCAAGTCCAAATTTTCCTGATCCATAAACTGCTGTTGTTCGATATAAGTATCCAACCTTACTTAATAAATCTTTATTAGGCTGATTGCCTTGGCTTAATGAGTCAACTACATGTTCAAATGCTCTTACTGATTTATTTGCTCTGGATAAAGTAAGTTCCTTATAAGATACTCTCCCTATTTCTTGTTTAGGAACGTTGTCTCTAAGACGATCTATATCTTCCTTTGTAGGAAGTCCATCATGTAAAACAAATGCTGCATCCCATTTTGTGGCAATCACCCTGTCTGACCTTTCATGAGGCTCGATATGTTGTGCAAAACAAATTAATGAATAATTTCTTCCATTTTTTTCAAATGAGTATACCGCAGTACCATAACCATTTTTATCAAGATCAAATAAATTTCTTTTATAATTCCACTTTTTAAATTCTCTTATAAAACTTCTAAGAAATGATAATTTAGATTGATGGAATGAACCAAGTCTAGATAACTTCATCACGATTGAAGGGTCTCGAAGTTTTATATTAGGCTTATTCAATTGTTTATACCTCGGTAAAAATTATACCAATTATTCCCCAGTATGTCATTTACCTCGGTTTCTTGAAACCCAGCCTTCTTTAAACCTTTTTCTAAATTATTAAAACCACGGGCATCTTCAAACCATTTTGGCTGTTTTGGAAAATGTGGATTGTCAGAACTGCCTTCTCCATAATCTTTTGTTTTTGTCCAAGTTCCATTTCTCATCCACTCGACAACATTGTTGGATTGTTTTAAACAAAGATCAGATCCAATCCCAATATTTTTAATTCCCATGAGTTCTGCGGTTTGTGCTGCCATTTCACAAAAACTTTCTAAAGTACAATTGGAAGTATCTTTTAAATGATGAGGATACAAAGAAAGTCCAAGCATTCCTCCAGATTTTGCCAACTCCTTTAAGACTTCATTTGATTTATTTCTTTTAGCCGCAAACCAAAACGATGGGTTTGCATGAGTAATTGCAATAGGTTTTGATGATATTTCAATTGCATCTAGTGTAGATTTTTCAGCGGAGTGTGACATGTCGATAACCACTCCTAGTCTATTCATCTCTTTGATAACTTCTTTACCCATTCTTGTGACTCCACTATCAATTTTTTCGTAACAACCTGTCGCCAATAATGATTGATTGTTATAAGTAAGTTGCATAAATCTTGCTCCCATTTTATGAACTGATTCAACTAAACCAATATCATCTTCTATTGGGGAACAGTTTTGGAAACCAAAAAAGATTGCTGTTTTCTTTTCTTGATGAGCTCTTTCAATATCTTGAAATGTTTTTCCATGGATAATTAAATTCTGATACTCTTGAAAGTGTTTATTCCATGTTTCTACATTCTTTTTAACTTCATCAAAATCTTCATGGTAAGCTATGGTTACATGAACAGCATCTAATCTTGCTTCATTATTAATCTGAAATATTTCTCTAGACCAATTACAATATTGCAGATTATCTATTCGATAATTAATCGTTTGCTTCATATTAAATGAATATAAACTATTTTTTTAGAATTTCGGAAAGTCTTTTTGAAGAAATACAGCCAACATTCTTATTTTGTTTATCTTGAACAACAATCATTTCTGGTTTTTCTTCAACTACCTTATCTATGAACTTTTCAATAAAATCATTTTCATTAACTTTAATTGCTTTAGTTGTATCTTCTCCATTTAATTTTTGCATAATATGCTTTGCTTTTAAAACACGTGATCGGTTAACGTCTTCCACAAATTTTTTTACGTATTCAGTTTTTGGTTTTAATAATATATCGGCTGGTAAATCATCTTGATCCATTTTTCCATCTTTGAGAATAGCTATTCTGTCTCCAATTTTAAGGGCTTCGTCTAGATCGTGTGTTATAAAAACTACTGTTTTATGTAATTCAGATTGAAGCCCTAATAGAATATCCTGCATATCTTTTCTGATCAGTGGATCCAAAGCACTGAATGCCTCATCCATTAATAAAATATCTGCATCATTAGTAAGAGCTCTAGCAAGTCCCACACGTTGCTGCATTCCTCCTGATAAATGCTGAGGGTATTTTTCTTCGTAACCACTTAAACCTACTTTTTCAATCCATTTAGATGCTTTTTCTTTTGCTTCTTCTGGTTTAAAACCCTGCATGTCTAATCCCAGAGAAACATTTTTAATAACGGTCATATGTGGCATTAAAGCAAATCTTTGAAAAACCATTGCAGTTTTTTGTCTTCTAAAATTTCTTAATGCATTTTTATCGTAAGCCATTACATCTTGATCTTCGACTGTAATTTTTCCAGCAGTAGGTTCTATAAGTCTATTGATGTGCCTAATCAAAGTTGACTTTCCAGATCCAGATAAACCCATAATTACTTGAATA
>AZYB01000016.1 GCA_000513055.1 alpha proteobacterium SCGC AAA288-N07 | reverse complement strand
TAAATTTCTTTCCCTTATCTGTAAAATTTAATTGGTTTTCTTTTTTTTCCATTCTTTCTCTGAACCATTTTTTTTCAACAGGATCTAAAGGTAAGAAAGTTCGAAGATTATATATTGAAGAGGCCACGGATATTAGTAAGGAGTTTTATTTGTCATGCTTAGTAGATAGAGCCAGTTCTAAAATTGCTTTTATATCAAGTGCTCAAGGAGGCATGGATATAGAAGAAGTTGCAATAAAAAATCCAAAAAAGATATTTACTTTTAGATTAGATTATAAAAAAGAGGTATCTAATGAAGATGCGGATAAAATTGTCTCTATTTTTAATTTAAAAAATTCATCTAAAGACCAGGTAAAAAAAATAATTCAATCGATTTATCAAGTACTAATAAAAACTGATGCAAGCTTAATAGAAATTAATCCATTAGTTATAACTAAAGATAATCGTGCCTTGTGTTTAGATGCAAAAATAAACTTTGATGATAATGGTTTGTATAAACATCCTGAAATTTTAAAACTGAGGGATTTAAGCGAAGAAGACCCTATTGAGATTGAGGCAAGCAAACATAATTTATCGTATATCAAATTAAACGGAAAAATTGGATGTATGGTAAATGGAGCTGGCCTTGCAATGGCTACAATGGACATTATTAAATTACACGGCGAAGAACCTGCAAATTTTCTAGATGTTGGAGGTGGGGCATCTAAAGAAAAAGTTGCCGCTGCATTTAAAATAATTTTATCCGATAAATCTGTCAAAGGGATTTTGATTAATATTTTTGGTGGAATAATGAGATGTGATGTTTTGGCACAAGGTATAGTTGATGCAGCTAAAGAAACTAACATTTCGGTTCCACTTGTTGTTAGATTGGCAGGTACTAATTTTCAAGAAGGAAGAAAAATTTTATCGAATTCGGATTTAAAAATTATATCCGCAAATAACTTAGGAGATGCAGCAAAAAAAATTGTTGAAGCAATAAGATAGTATGTCGATCTTAGTTGATAAAAATACGAAATTAATTTGTCAGGGTTTTACAGGCTCTCACGGAACATTCCACTCTGAACAAGCAATAAAATATGGAACTAAACTAGTTGGAGGTGTTACGCCAAAAAAAAGGTGGCCAGAAACATTTGGGTTTACCTGTTTTTAATACAGTGGAGGAAGCAAAAAAATCAACTGGAGCTACCGCGACTATGATCTATGTTCCTGCCAAATTTGCGGTTGACGCAATTATAGAAGCGATCGATAGTAAAATAGAACTGATCGTTTGTATAACGGAAGGAATACCTGTGTTAGATATGTTAAAAGTTAAATCAAATTTATCTAAATCAAAGAGCCGTTTGATTGGACCCAATTGTCCAGGAATAATAACTCCTGACGAATGCAAGATTGGAATTATGCCTGGAAATATTCACAAGAGAGGATCGGTAGGTATTGTTTCCAGATCAGGAACTTTAACTTACGAGGTAGTTGCTCAGACAACAGAAAATGGTTTAGGTCAATCAACGTGCATTGGTATTGGAGGAGATCCAATTAATGGTACAAATTTCATAGATTGTTTAGATCTTTTCTTAAAAGACCCAGAGACAAAATCAATATTGATGATAGGAGAAATTGGTGGTACCGCTGAAGAAGAAGCTGCGGAATTTTTAAAAAATCATACTATAAAAAAACCTGTGGTTGGATTTATCGCGGGTATTACTGCCCCTCCAGGAAGAAGAATGGGCCACGCAGGAGCAATTATCACAGGGGGAAAGGGAGGAGCTGAAGAAAAAATAAAAATCATGCAATCATGTGGCATAACTATTGCCAAATCTCCAGCAGAAATTGGTCATACTTTATTGCATAAACTGCATAATTGATAATTGAATATTTATGTTAATATGAAATAAATAAATAATGTCAGTTACTAAGGATAATTCAATTTACGAGAAAACTTCTTTTTTAAGCAAAAGTAATAGTGCTTTTATTGAAAGCATGTATTTAAAGTATATTAGCAATAACCCCCAGTTACCTCAGGGCTGGAAAGAATTTTTTGATGGTTTAGGGGAAGAAAAAAAATATATTATAAATGAAATCCAAGGACCTAGCTGGGCACCAAACAAAATTAATATTAAAAAAATAATAGATCAAGAAAAAATTTCTACGGAAGAATCTTTCAGCGGATTTGCATCTTCAAGAGAAGATTATGAAAAAGAAAAAGAGCAATCTGTAAAAGCTATAGCTCTTATAAGGGCTTATAGAATTAGAGGACATCTTATTGCTAATCTTGATCCTTTAGGATTGATGAAAAGAGAATATCTTAATGAACTTAATCCTTTGGGCCAGGGATTTAAAAAAGAAGATTTTAATAAAAAAATTTATCTACAAGAATATCTTGACCGAGGATATGCCACTCTCAAAGAAATAATTACATTTCTTAAAAGTACTTATTGTTCAACAATTGGAGTTGAATATATGCATATTTCAGATCCTATTGAAAAAAAATGGTTCAGAGAAAGAATGGAAAAAAAAGAAAACCAATTAAATTTTACAGATAAGGGAAAGAAATTTATTTTAAATAAACTAATTCAAGCAGAAGGATTTGAAAAATTTTTAGCTATCAAATTTGTTGGTACCAAAAGATATGGTATAAATGGCGGAGAAGCATTAATTCCAGCCTTAGAGCAAATAATAAAACGAGGTGGTCAGTTAGGCATTAAAGAAATTAAAATTGGCATGCCACACAGAGGTCGATTAAATGTATTGGCAAACTTACTACAAAAATCTTATAAAAGAATCTTCAATGAATTTGCTGGCGAGTTTGGTTCCTCAGCAGTTGAATCGGCAGGAGATGTAAAATATCATTTAGGCGCTTCTTCAAATAGAGAATTTGATGGCAATGTAGTTCATATAAGCTTAACGGACAATCCTTCTCATCTTGAAGCTGTTGATCCTGTTGTGTTAGGTCAAACTCGTGCTAAACAATTTTTTCACAAAGATATTAAAAGACAAAAAGTTATTCCTATTTTAATTCATGGAGATGCTGCCTTTGCAGCTCAAGGTGTTGTTGCAGAATGTTTTGCCATGTCTGGAGTAAGGGGACACAGTACAGGGGGCACAATTCATATCATTGTAAATAATCAGATAGGTTTTACCACAAATCCAAGATTTGCTAGATCTTCGCCCTATCCTTCTGATATAGCAAAAATGGTTGAAGCACCAATTTTACATTGTAATGGTGATGACCCAGAAGCCGTAGTTCATTGTGCAAGGATAGCTATAGAATTTAGACAAAAATTTAATAGAGACGTAGTGATTGATATGATTTGCTATCGAAGATTTGGTCATAATGAAGGAGACGAGCCTTCATTTACGCAGCCTATGATGTACAAAAAAATTAGGCAACATCCAACAACACTCAGTGTTTATGGTGAAAAACTTATAAAGGAAGGGATAATTACCGTTGAAGAATTTCATAAAAATAAAAGAGAATTTAAGAACCTTTTGGACGAACAATTAAAAACTGCTAAAGAATATAAACCAAAACTCGAGTGGTTCGAAGGAGTTTGGTCAAGATATAAACCCGAAAGAGGTAAAGATAAAAAGGGAGTTACAGGAGTAACTTTAGACACAATTAAGAAAATTGGAAAAAGAATTACCCATATTCCTGAAGATTTTAATGTTCATCCAACAATAAAAAGAATTTTTGAAAATAAAAAGAAAATGTTTGAAAATGGAACAGGATTTGATTTCGCTACAGCCGAACAATTGGCATTTGGGACTCTGTTAGATGAAGGCACTCCGGTAAGGCTTTCAGGTCAAGATTCTGGTCGAGGAACATTTAGTCAAAGACATTCGGTGCTTCGAGATCAAAAAGATAGCGGCTACTATACTCCTTTAAATAATATTTCTAAAAAACAAAAAAAGTTTGAGGCAATTGACAGCGTACTTTCAGAGTTTGCTGTATTGGGTTTTGAGCATGGTTATACTCTTTCCGAACCAACAACTTTAGTAGTATGGGAGGCTCAATTCGGTGACTTTGCAAATGGAGCACAAGTCATAATAGACCAGTTTATTACTACAAGCGAAAGAAAATGGTCAAAAGCTAGCGGTTTGGTGATGCTCTTGCCACATGGTTATGAAGGGCAAGGTCCAGAACATTCTTCAGCAAGACTAGAAAGGTTTTTACAATTATGTGCCAAAGAAAACATTCAAGTTATGAATTGCACTACACCTGCTAATTACTTTCATGCTTTACGAAGACAAATACATAGAGATTTTAGGAAACCTTTAATAATTATGACACCTAAATCTTTGCTAAGAAATAAAAGATGTGTTTCAAATATAGAAGATTTTACCAAAAAAAACACATTTCACAGAGTCCTCCAAGATCATGCGGAAATCAAAGAATATGGACTGATTAAACTTAAAAAAGATAAAGAAATTAAGAAAGTGGTTTTATGTTCGGGAAAAGTTTATTTTGATCTTCTAGAAGCTAGGGAAAAAATAAAAAATAATCGAGTGTTTTTTATACGGATCGAACAATTGTATCCATTTCCGGTAAAAACTTTAGCAAAAGATTTAAGAAGATTCAAAAAAAATGCCAAGTTTTATTGGTGCCAAGAAGAACCTCAAAATATGGGTGCCTGGAACGCTGCAAGAAATTATATTGAGTGGACTTTGAACCATATAAGGTCTGAAAATAGGAAAGTTAACTATATTGGTAGAGAGCCAGCAGCATCACCAGCGACAGGATATTTAAAAAAACATCTTGCACAACAGAAAGAAATATTAGAAAAGGTTTTTAAATAATAAATATATGAGTGAAAACATTGTTGTACCAGCTCTCGGAGAAAGTATTACTGAGGCTACTATTTCTAAGTGGATAAAAAATCAAGGCGAACATGTAAGGGAAGATGAACCAATAGTTGAGCTTGAAACCGACAAGGTCAATATTGAAGTGCCATCTCCAGCAGAAGGCATAATATCAAAAATTAATTTTAAAAAAGGAGATAAAGTTGAAGTTGGAGCTTCACTTGGAACAATAAGTTCAAAAGCTGATAAAGTTATATCCAGCGAAAATGTTGTTCTAATTACTAAACCAAAAGAACAAAAAATAAAGCAGGAACCTATTAATGAAGAAAAAGATTTATCAATTTTTGATAATAAAGAGCCAAACAATAGTGAAAAAACAATAGAACAGCCTCTAGTTTTAAATCAACCAGTGAAAAAAACAATAAAACAACCTCTAGTTTTAAATAAACCGGTGAAAAAAACAATAAAACAGCCTCTAGTTTTAAATCAAATCATTTCAGAAAAGAAAAATCCTGCCCAAGAAAGAAATCTATTAAATGAATTGTCACCAGCAGTAAGAAAAATTGTAGATGAAAAAAAAATAGATTTAAACAAAGTTCAAGGCACAGGAAAGGATGGAAGAATTTTAAAAGGAGATCTAATTAAATTAATGGGCCAATTACCAAAACCTTCCGAAAGAAAAATTAAGTATGGATCAGAAGAAATTATTAAAATGACTAGACTTAGGCTAACTATAGCTAAAAGATTAAAAGAAGCTCAAGAAAATGCAGCTATATTGACAACATTTAATGAAGTTGACATGAGTAATATTATTCAGATGAGAAAAGATTACCAAGAAGATTTTCAAAAAAAATTCTCAGTTAAATTAGGTTTAATGTCGTTTTTTGTTAAAGCAAGTATTGTTGGATTAAAGAATTTTCCAGCAATTAATGCAGAAATAGCGGGAGATAATATTGTTTACAAAAATTATTATAATATAGGTTTTGCAGTTGGAACCGATAGAGGGCTAGTTGTTCCTGTATTAAGAAGCGCAGATGAAATGTCTTTTGCTGATATTGAAAGAAATATTAATACTATTTCTGACAAAGCTAGAGATGGCAAATTGGCCATTCAAGATCTTCAAGGGGGGACATTTACAATTAGCAATGGAGGCGTCTATGGTTCCATGCTTTCAACTCCTATTTTGAATCCCCCTCAGTCTGGTGTATTGGGCATGCATAATATTATTGAAAGACCAATTTCAAAGGGAAACGAGATTTTATCAAGGCCTATGATGTACTTAGCTCTATCTTATGATCATAGAATTATTGACGGAAAAGATTCAGTTTCTTTTCTAAAATGTATTAAAGAGCATCTAGCGGAACCAGGAAGATTATTTTTAAATCTGTAAAAATGTCTGAAATTTTTGATATAGTTATAATTGGTGGAGGACCCGGAGGCTATGTTTGCGCTATACGATCTGCACAACTTGGTTTTAAAACTGCTTGCATTGAATCTAGAGAAACATTAGGTGGCACTTGTCTTAATGTAGGATGTATACCTTCAAAAAGTTTACTTAATTTGTCTGAAAATTTTAACAAAGCAAAAAAAAATTTTTCTAACATAGGGATTGAAACAGGAAAGTTAACTTTAAACCTTTCAAAAATGATGAAAACAAAAGAAAGGTCAGTTGCGGCTTTAACCAAAGGAATTCAATTTTTATTCAAAAAAAATAAAGTTTCATACATCAAAGGTTATGCTTCGTTCAAATCAAATAATGAAATAATTGTTAAGGAAAAAAATTTACAAAAAATTTATAAAGGAAATCGTATAATAATTAGCACTGGTTCAGTGCCAATTTCTTTGCCAGGTATAAAAATTGATGAAAAAGTTGTTGTTTCTTCAACCGAAGCTTTGTCTTTCGATAAGGTTCCCAAAGAATTAGTTATTATCGGTGGAGGATATATAGGATTAGAAATGGGTTCAATTTGGAAAAGATTAGGATCTAATGTCACGGTGATTGAATTTTTAGATTATATTGTTCCAGAAATGGATAAAGATATTTCTACTGAATTTCTAAAAATCCTTAAGAAACAAGAAATTAATTTTAAACTAAATTCAAAAGTTACAGGAGTTAGTGTTGCAAAAGATAAAGCTATTATCAATTATATATCTAATAAAACTAGCACCAAAAAAAGAATTGAAGCGGATAAAGTATTGGTTGCCGTTGGAAGAAAGCCTAATACTGAAGGATTAAATTTAAAAAGAGTATCTATAAAAAGTGATAATCAAGGTAGAATTCAGGTAAATAATAAATTCCAAACATCTACAAAAAATATTTATGCAATTGGAGATGTAATTAAAGGCCCAATGCTAGCTCATAAAGCTGAAGAAGAAGGAATTGCTGTAGCCGAAATAATTGCGGGACAATCAGGGCATGTAAACTATAATATAATTCCAGGAGTGGTTTATACGTCTCCAGAAGTTGCTTCTGTTGGAAAAACAGAACAACAACTAATTAAAGAGAATATAAAATATAAAATTGGAAAATTTCCTTTTATGGCAAATCCGAGAGCAAAAGTTGTTAATGAAACCGAAGGATTTGTGAAAATATTAGCAGAAGAAAAAAATGACAAAATACTAGGTGTTCATATTATAGGACCTCATGCAGGGGATATGATTGCAGAAATGGTTTTAGCAATGGAATTTGGCGCAAGTTCTGAAGATATAGCAAGAACATGTCATGCTCATCCAACATACTCAGAGGCAATTAAAGAAGCTACACTTGAGTTAGATAAAAGATCAATACACTCTTAAAAAATTTTCATATTATGGAAATATGAATGTTCCGATTCTTATTCCCAATATTTTTAATTACCCATTTACTTATGATAGTAATTCTCTAAATTTGGATAAAGGAAACTATGTTACAGTACCTTTTGGTTCAACTAAAATAACGGGTATTGTCTGGGATAAATTCGAAAAAACTGAAAAAAAATTTCTAATAAAAAAAGTAGAAAAAAAACTTGATGTTCCAAAAATGCAAGTGAGTATGATTAATTTTTTAAATTGGTTTTCAATTTATAATATTGTCCCAATTGGAATGTGTATTAGATTAACACTATTTAACAAAGGGGTAGTAGAAAATATTTCTAAAAATTTTTTTGATCCATATAATATACTAAACAAAAATTTAAAATATAATTTAAATTCAGAACAAGAAAAATGCTTGTCCGAAATTAATAATAAGGGAAATAAATTTAACGTACAAGTTTTAGATGGGGTTACGGGCTCAGGTAAGACATTAGTTTATTTTAATAGATTAAAAGAAATTATAAATAGAGGATATCAAGCATTAATTATGCTTCCTGAAATTGGTCTTACTACTCAGTTTAAGAAAAGATTTATAGATTTTTTTGGATTTGAACCGGCTATTTGGCATTCGGCAACTTCAAAAAAAAATAAAAAAATAATTTGGAGGGGAATTGTTAAAAAAGAAATTAAGGTAGTGGTTGGCGCAAGATCTTCTCTTTTTCTACCTTTTGCTAAACTAGGAATAATTATTGTGGATGAAGAACACGATGCTTCGTACAAACAAGACGAAGGAATTATTTATAATGCTAGAGATATGGCTGTATCAAGAGGTTCTTTTGAAAATATTCCGGTTCTTTTAATTACATCAATTCCTTCTGTAGAAACATTTAACAATGTTATTAAAAAAAAATATTCAATTTCGAGGTTAAAAAAAAGATATCAAGATGCTTCAATGCCAAATTTTGAGATTATAAATTTAAGTAACAAAAAAATTTCAAATAAAAATTGGCTTGCAAATGAAACTATAGAAAAAGTTAATTGTCATTTACAAAAGGGTGACCAGGTTCTATTTTTTTTAAATAGACGTGGCTTTGCACCATTTGTAATTTGCAAAAAGTGCTATAAAAAATTTATTTGTCCCAATTGTTCTGTTAATCTCAATTATCACAAAAATAAAAATTTTCTTTTATGTCATTATTGTGGTTATAAAACTAATCTAAATAAAATTTGCACAGATAATAATCTATGTGAATTTATAATGTGTGGACCAGGCGTTGAAAGAATAGCAGAAGAATTAGAACAAAAATATCCTGATAAAAAAATTCAAATATTTTCGAGCGATACTCTAAATAAAAAAAAATCTGCTGAAAAATTAATTGAAAAAATTGAAAATAAAAAAATCGATATACTTGTGGGTACACAATTAATTTCTAAAGGTTATCATTTTCCAAAATTAAATTGTATTGTAGTAGTAGATGCCGATTTTTCTTCCCATGGTTATGATCTGAGATCTGCAGAAAAAAATATTCAACTTTACCATCAATTATCTGGAAGGGCAGGACGTGAAGGATCGTCATCAACTATCTATTTTCAAACATATACACCTAATGATGAAATGTTATTAAATATTTCTAAAAAAGATCCACATAAATTCTTGTTAAATGAAATTGAATTGAGAAAAAAAAATAAGCTTCCACCATTTTATAGGTTTATTTCTATTATTATTTCTGGAAAAAATGAAAAAAAAACCATTAATGAAGCATTAAAAGTTAAAAATCAAATTACTCAAGATATCAAAGAAGAAATATTGGGACCAGTTAATGCACCAATATTTAAACTAAATCAAAAATATAGATGTCGGCTTTTATTAAGATCTAAAAAAAATATTTTAACCCAAAAAAAATTAGCAAAAACATTAAAAAAAATAAAAATTCTCCCAGGAATAAAACTTACGGTTGATGTTGACCCGACTACTTTCAATTAATGTATTGGAAATTGGTTAATTTTGGTTATAGCTCTGACTTGAAGCATTAGATTTGATATGCTAGTTACAATCCTGTTTAAAAATTTTCCACCCACTAAATTTAATAGCTAAAAGGGGATAAATTTGAGTTCAAAAAGTGTTTTTTCAGAAATAGCAACCGGGAGATATGCTTTGGCACTATTTGAGCTTGGTAAGGAAAATTATGAATTAAATAGAATGGAAATTGAATCAAAAAGTTTACAAGATCTATTTAAAAAAAGTCCTGAATTTACAAGTTTTGTAAAAGATCCAACCTATAAAAGGAATGAACAACTAGAAGCTATAAAAGTGATAAGTAATAGATTTAAATTTACTAACACTTTTAGCAAATTTTTGTGTTTTTTGTGCTTTAAGAGAAGATTATTTTTTTTGGAAAAAATTCTAAATAGGTTTTTACAGCTTCTATCAAAGAGTAGAGGAGAAATTAAAGCTAAGTTAAGTTCCTCAAAAGAATTATCTCAAGATGAACTAGAAAATATTCAAAAAGAATTATCTGAAAATTTTACATCAAAAATAATATTAGACTACAAATATGATCCCACACTAGTTGGTGGATTGATTATTCAGGTAGGAAGCATCATGATTGATGTATCAATAAAAAATAGACTTAAGCAATTAGAAACAAGCATGTTAGAGACTTAAATGCAAATAAATCCATCTGAAGTAACAAAGATTTTAAAAGAACAAATAAAAAAGTTTGGTGAAAAAGGAGAAATTACTGAAGTAGGAAAAGTATTATCTGTTGGAGATGGGATTGCTCGAATCTACGGTCTAGATAAAGTGCAAGCAGGTGAGATGGTAGAATTTTCTGAAGGATCAAAAGGTATGGCTTTGAACTTAGAAAATGACAATGTTGGTGTTGTAATTTTTGGTGATGACAGAGCTATTAAAGAAGGTGATGTTGTAAAAAGGACAGGTGCAATAGTAGATGCTCCAGTTGGAAAAGAATTATTAGGAAGAGTTGTTGATGGACTAGGAAATCCAATAGATGGTAAGGGCGCCTTAAATAAAAAATTAAAAAGAAACAGAGTTGAAGTAAAGGCTCCGGGAATTATACCTCGTCAATCTGTAAATGAACCAGTACAAACTGGCCTAAAAGCAATCGATAGTTTAATTCCAATTGGAAGAGGACAAAGAGAATTAATTATTGGAGATAGACAAACTGGAAAAACCGCTGTTGCAATAGATACCATTATTAATCAAAGAGAAATCAACCAAGGCGATGACGAAAAAAAGAAATTATATTGTATATATGTAGCTATTGGACAAAAACAGTCAACTGTTGCCCAGATAGTTAAATCGTTAGAAGATGCAGGAGCAATGGATTACACAATAGTAGTTTCGGCAACGGCCTCTGATCCTGCCCCATTACAGTTTTTGGCACCTTATACTGGTTGCACAATGGGCGAATATTTTAGAGACAATGGTATGCATGCGTTAATTATTTATGATGACTTGTCTAAACAAGCTGTGGCTTACAGACAAATGTCTCTTTTATTAAGAAGACCACCAGGAAGAGAAGCATATCCAGGAGATGTTTTTTATCTCCATAGTAGATTGCTTGAAAGAGCAGCGAAACTTAATAAAGATAATGGTGGTGGATCATTGACAGCATTACCAATAATTGAAACACAAGCAGGCGACGTTTCTGCCTATATCCCAACCAATGTAATCTCAATTACTGATGGACAAATTTTTTTAGAGACTGAACTATTTAATCAAGGAATAAGACCTGCGGTAAATGTAGGATTATCAGTTTCTCGAGTGGGGTCAGCTGCTCAAACAAAAGCTATGAAAAAAGTTGCTGGTTCAATAAAATTAGAGTTAGCACAGTATAGAGAAATGGCAGCATTTGCTCAATTTGGTTCTGACTTGGATGCTTCTACACAAAGATTATTGAATAGGGGATCAAAATTAACAGAACTTCTAAAACAAAATCAATATTCTCCTATGTCTGTTGCGGAACAGGTAATAGCGGTTTTCTCAGGTGTTAAAGGCTATTTAGACGATGTTAAATTAAATGATATCAAAGATCTTGAGCAAAAAATTTATGAAAAGGTTAAATCAATAAATCCTGAAATTATTGAAAATATTAATAACACAGGAAAATTTGAAGAAGAAACAGAAAAAAAATTAGCATCACTCATAGAGGAATTTAAAAAAAATAAATAGCATTTTATGCCAAGCTTAGATGATTTAAAAAAAAGAATTTCAAGTGTTAAATCAACTCAAAAAATCACTAAAGCTATGAAAATGGTAGCTGCAGCCAAGTTAAGAAGAGCCCAAGAGAGTGCTGAAAGAGGAAGACCTTTTTCAGAAAAAATGAATAACATTATTCTTAATTTAAGTAATTCAGTTTCAGATAAGGATAATGTTTCAAAGTTTTTAGTTGGCACTGGAAAAGATAGTGTACATTTATGTGTTGTTATTACTGCGGACAGAGGACTATGTGGAGGATTTAACACAAATATTTGTAAAAAAGCAAAAAACTATTTCGAAAAAATTTTAAAAGAAGGAAAAACGCTAAAAATTTTTACTGTTGGGTCCAAAGGACACGATCAATTAAATAGAGTCTATGGAAAATATATAGTTGAAAAAATAAATTTTAAAGGATTTAAGAAAATTACTTATAAAGAGGCAGAAAATATCGGAGAAATTATAATTAAATTATTTAACGAATCAAAATTTGATGTATGTAAAATATTTTTTAATAAATTTAAGAACGTTATTTCACAAATTCCTCAAGAACAACAAATAATACCAATTGAAAGTCAAAAAAAAGAAGAAATAAAAAAATCAGATAATTTTTATGAATTTGAGCCAGAAGAAAATGAAATTTTAAATAATTTACTTCCAAGAAATATATCTACACAAATTTTTAAAGCTTTTCTTGAAAATGCTGCATCAGAACAAGGTTCTAGAATGACCGCCATGGATAATGCGACAAGAAATGCAGGGGATTTAGTTGATAAGCTTACAATTACTTATAATAGAAGTAGACAAGCTGCAATTACTAAAGAACTTATAGAAATAATATCAGGAGCAGAAAGTTTATAAAAAATGAGTAATAAATTTGGAAAAATTACACAAGTGATTGGAGTTGTAGTCGATGTTTATTTTGATGATCAATTACCGGAAATTTTGACAGCACTGGAATGTGATAATTTTGGAAATAGACTTATATTAGAAGTTGCCCAACATTTGGGAGAAGCTACAGTTAGAACTATAGCAATGGATAGTACTGAAGGTCTCAAAAGAGGAGATAAAGTAATCAATACTGGTTCTCCAATTAAAGTTCCAGTTGGACCAGAAACTCTAGGTAGAATAATAAATGTTATTGGCGAACCTATTGACCAAAAAGGAAAAATATCTACAAAAGAAAGTTGGTCAATACATAGGCCGGCTCCAAAATTTACAGAGCAATCTACTGAAACAGAGATATTAGTTACAGGAATAAAAGTTGTAGATCTTTTAGCTCCTTACGCAAAAGGTGGAAAAATAGGTCTTTTTGGTGGGGCTGGTGTAGGTAAAACAGTAATTATTATGGAACTAATAAATAATATTGCAAAGGCACATGGAGGTTTTTCTGTTTTTGCTGGTGTTGGTGAAAGAACTAGAGAAGGAAACGATTTATATCACGAAATGATCGAGTCAGGTGTAATTAAAAAAGAAGGCAAAGGTTCGAAAGCTGCATTAATCTATGGACAAATGAACGAACCCCCCGGAGCACGTGCAAGAGTAGGTTTATCAGGTTTAACAGTTGCGGAATATTTTAGAGATAAAGAAGGACAGGATGTTTTATTTTTTATTGACAATATATTTAGATTTACTCAAGCAGGGTCAGAGGTGTCAGCTCTTTTAGGAAGAATCCCTTCAGCAGTAGGTTATCAACCAACTTTAGCTACCGATATGGGAAATTTACAAGAAAGAATTACAACAACAAATAAAGGCTCAATTACTTCTGTACAAGCAATTTATGTTCCCGCTGATGATTTAACCGATCCAGCTCCAGCTACTTCTTTTGCTCATTTAGATGCAACTACAGTGCTATCTAGACAAATTGCAGAATTAGGTATTTATCCAGCGGTTGATCCACTGGACTCTACTTCGAGAATTTTAGATCCAAGGGTAGTTGGCGAAGAACATTACAGAGTCGCTAGAGAAGTACAAAAAATACTTCAAACATATAAATCGCTTCAGGATATTATTGCAATTTTAGGCATGGATGAACTTTCAGAGGAAGATAAGCTTACTGTTATGAGAGCAAGAAAAATACAAAGATTTTTATCACAACCATTTTTTGTTGCTGAAGTATTTACAGGCTCACCAGGTAAACTTGTTGATTTAGAATCAACGATAAAAGGCTTTGATGCAATCTGTAAGGGTGAATATGATCATTTACCCGAGGCGGCATTCTATATGATTGGCACAATTGAAGAAGCTATACAAAAAGCAGAAAAAATGGCGAAAGAAGTAACTACCTAATGGAAGGCACTTATAAAATTGAAATTGTTAGTCCTGAAAAAATAATTTTTTCAGATGAAAATATACAGCAAGTAATATTACCTTCATACGAAGGAGAAATGGGTATATTAAAAGACCATATACCAGTAATTTTATTTTTAAGACCTGGCATAATTAAAATTTTAAAATCTTCTGAAAATGTAGATAGTTTTTTTGTTCAAGATGGAATAATTGAATTTTATAATAACAATTTAACGGTTTTATCTAGCAAAATAATCAATATAAAAAATTTAAATAAAGAAAGCATTGATCAGTTAATAATAGCAACAGAAAAGATTTTGAAAAATGAAAAACTTAGTGATAATAACAGGTATTTAGCTAATCATAAAATTAATATATTGCAATCTTTAAATTATAATTAATTTAATAGAATATTCAATTCTTTCACGATAGATTTGTAAATGTTGAGTTTAAAGCTTACAACAACATTTATAAGTTGATTTATATTAATCCATTTCCATGATTTAAATTCTGCATTTTTTGTTTTGATATTTATTTCATCTTCTTTTCCTACAAATCTCATTATAAACCATTTTTGCTTTTGTCCCCTATATTTGCCTTTCCATATTTTCCCCAAAAGATTATCTGGGAGATCATAAGTTAACCAACTATCAATTTCTTTAATAAGTTTTACGCTTACAACACTGGTTTCTTCTTTTAACTCTCTGTTTGCTGCATACAAAAGATCTTCATTTTTATTCACCCCACCCTGAGGTAACTGCCAAAAGTTTACTGGATTATCTATTCTTTTACCTACAAAAACTTTATTTTCAGCATTTAATAAAACAATTCCTACCCCCAATCTTAATGGTAGGTTCTTAGATTTATTTGATGACATTAACCATTAAATAGTTTTATCGCAAAATTTAATTGATTATCACTTTTACCTTCGTCTCTTTCACGAATAACTTCTTCTTTAGTGGTTTCTTCTCCAACTTCAAAATCTGGAATCACACCTACTTCAGAGATAGATTTTCCCGAAGGTAAATAATATTTTGAAATTGTTAATCTAATTGCTCCTTTATTTTTTAAAGGTATTACTGATTGAACCGATCCCTTTCCATAACTATTTTCACCAATTAAAATTGCCCTTTTATGGTCCTTTAATGCACCAGCCACAATCTCAGATGCGGATGCCGATCCATAATTAATTAATACTATAAGAGGCTTGCCATCGATTCGATCACCTTTTTTTGCAAACCATTTTTGATTCTCTCTCTTGTTTCTTCCTCTTGTTGATACAATTTCTCCATCATCTAAAAAGAAATCAGAAATTTTAATTGCCTGAGACAACAATCCACCGGGATTATTTCTTAAATCTAAGATAAATCTATCAATTTCATTGTTGGCTTTAAATTCATCTATTTTATTTTTTAATTGCTGCCCGCTGTTTTCATTAAATGAAGTTAATCGTAAATAGCCAATATTATTATCGATAACCTTTGCTCTAACAGATTTTACTTGTATTATTTCTCTAACTATTTCTAAAACTATAGCCTTTTTTTTACCTTTTCTTCTAATAGTAATCTCAATAGGAGTTCCAGCTGGTCCTCGCATCAGATTAACCGCTTCCATTAAAGATTTGCCTTGTACCTGAATGTTATTGATACGAACAATATAATCACCAGCTTTAACACCTGCTCTGAAAGCTGGTGTATCATCAATTGGTGATATTACTTTAACAACTCCGGCCTCCATCCCAACTTCAATACCAAGGCCTCCAAAAGCACCTTTTGTTTCAGCTTCCATGTTATCAAGCATTTTTTGGCTCATGTAGGCTGAATAAGGATCAAGAGACCGTAGTACTCCATTAATAGCAGCATCCATCACTTCTGCCTGATCTACATCTTCAACATAATCTTGCTTAATTTTTTCTAAAACTTCGCTAAAAAGATCAATTTTTTGGTAAAGCTCATCAGAATTTTCAGTGAGAGCATCATTACTATGAAATAAAAAAAGAAAAAATATAATTATTAATTGTTTTATTTTTTTCATATCATTAATCTTTCTTTTGGAAGAAGTTCAGACCACATTTTTTCTAAATTATAAAACTTTCTCTTTTCTGGATTAAAAATATGAACAATTATATCGATACCATCGATAAGTTTCCATTCATTGCTATCTTTTCCTTCGAGACGACAATTAGAGATTCCTTCTTTTTTAAGTTTTTTAAGTATCATTTCAGATAAAGCTTGTAAATGTCTTGATGAAGTACCGCTAGCAATAATCATATAATCGGCAATTGAACTTTTATCCTTAAGATCAATCGAACTTACATTAATTGCTTTGTTGTCGTTTAGTATTTGTTCTATTGTCTTTTTAAGATAAATCACTTTTTCCATTACTTAATTCTAAGATTATCAAATTTTTTTGATTTGGGAAGATGAAATGTTCACTTTTTTGAATTTAATAAATTTCCACCTGTCCTTATGCATTTTTTTGGCAGCTATGGAATTAAGTGATTTTAACTTATATCCCTTTCTATCAAAAACTAAAATTTTAGCTAATTTTACAATTTCTTTCCACCTATCCCATTTATGAAATTCGATTAGATTATCGGCGCCCATTATAAAAAAAATATCTAAAGTGTTATTTATTTTTTTAAAAAATCTTATTAAATCAATAGTTTTTTTTGAATTAATTTTATCTTCAAGAAATTCAATTTTAATAAATCTATCTTTTTTTGTAATTTTTTTTGAAATTTTAATTCTATCTTGAATATTAATTTTGGAACGTTTCTTAAATGGATTTTTTTGAGTTATAGACCAAATAATATAATCAAGTTTTTTTTTTTTTTTTNTTNTCCTTGAAATTACCAAATGCCCTTTGTGTGCCGGATCAAAGGTTCCACCTAATATACCAATTTTGATATTTTTTTTTTTTAAATAATTTAACACAAACTATTTTCTTATTTGTCCCTTTCCCTCCAAAATGTACTTATAAGTGGTGAGTTGATCAATGCCAATTGGACCACGAGGATGAAGTTTGTTAGTTGATATACCAACCTCAGCACCAAAACCAAATTCTCCACCATCAGCAAACTGTGTTGAGGCATTATGGATAGCTATAGAACTCTTAATATTTGAAAGAAATTTTTTAGCTGTTTTTTTATTTTTTGTCACTATAGAATCTGTGTGAGAAGAACCGTATTTGTTTATATGTTCTATAGCCTCTTCTACTCCATTTACACCTTTTACAGAAATTGTAGGAGAAAGATATTCTGTTTCCCAGTCTTTTTTTGTTGCAATTTTCATTTTGCCAGAAATAAATTTTTTTATTATTTTATCTCCTATGATTTTACATCCCAGTTTGTTAAGTTGATCTAATATGGGTTCACAATGAGTTTTTAGACACATTTTATCTATCAACAAAGTTTCGGCAGCTCCACAAATACTAACATTTCTCATTTTTGAATTTTTAACAACTTTAATTGCCATACTTAAATCTGCTTCTCGATCCACATAAACATGACATAAACCCTCATAGTGTCCAATAATTGAAATTACGGATTTTTTTAGAACTTTTTTAACCAAACTTTTTCCTCCTCTGGGAATAATTATATCGATGTAATTTTTCATATTAGATAAAAGATAATCAACATGACTTCTATCTTTGCTTTCAACAAATTGAACACAATTTTCATCACATTTTTTCTTTTTGAGAGCTCTCTTGAAAAGTTTAGCTAATATTTTGTTAGAGTGAAATGCTTCTGATCCCCCTCGCAAAATTACCACAATACCACTTTTAAAACATAAAGCAGAAACATCCGAAGTAACGTTTGGTCTGCTTTCATAAATTACTCCGATTACACCAATCGGTATAGATATTCTTTTTATGACCAAGCCATTTGGTCTCTTCCAAGAAGATAAAGTCTTTCCTATAGGGTCTTTAAATTTGATTATTTCATCTATCGAATTTCTAATTTGTGTAATTTTTTTATTGTTCAATTTAAGTCTGTCAATCATGCTATCTTTAATTTTTTTAAATTTTGCATTAGATATATCTTTTTTATTTGAATCTAGAATTAATTGAGAATAGATTCCTAGATATTGACTAAACTGTTTTAAAACAGAATTTCTCTTATCAATATTTAAGTTAGATAAATTTAGAGAAGCAAGTTTTGCTTTTTCACCTATTTTTTTCATGTATAAATTATTAGACATTTTATACTTTCACCAGGTCATCTTTGTGAATTACTTCATCTTTGCTTGAATAGCCTAATATTTTTTTTATTTGATTACTTTGGCTACCTTTAATTTTATTTATTTCATCGGATGAAAAAGAACTTAATCCTCGAGCGTATTCCTTATTGCTGAGGTCTAAAACTTTTATATGATCGCCCTTTTCAAATTTTCCATCTATAGCTTTTATTCCTACTGGCAATAAACTTTTTCCATTTTTAATTGCTTGAATAGCTCCATTATCAATTATCAAAGCCCCTTTTGGAGAAACTGATCCAATAATCCATTTTTTTCTTGCATCTAATTTAGATACTCTTGGAATAAACCAAGTACAATTGTTTTTCTCTATAATTTCCTTTATAGGTCTATTTTTTTGTCCGTTTGCAATTACCATATAACATCCTGATAATTGGCAGATTTTTGCAGCTTCAATTTTTGTAACCATGCCTCCAGAACCGTACTTGTTAATTGAATTATTGGTTGAAATTTTTTCTATTTCCTTATCTATAATATTTACTGTTTTGATTAAATTTGTTTTTTTATTTAATTTTGGATTCACTGTGTATAAACCATTTACGTCGGATAATAAAATTAAACAGTCCGCATTTATTATTTGAGATACTCTGGATGCCAATCTATCGTTGTCACCATATTTGATTTCAGTGGTTGCGGTAGTGTCGTTTTCATTAATAATAGGTATAATTCCCATTGAAAGTAAATTTTCTATAGTTCTTCTTGCATTAAGTGATCTTCTTCTTTTTTCTGTGTCCTCTAAAGTCAAAAGTATTTGAGAGATATTTATTTTATATTTGTTAAAAGTTTTTTTATACAAGTTCATTAATTCTATTTGTCCTATCGATGCAACAGCTTGACTTTTATCAAGTTTTAGTGAGCTTTTACTGACATTTAAAAGATTGCATCCCAATGCGATAGCACCCGAGGATACAATAATAACTTTTTTATTTAACTTAATTAGTAAAATTATATCTTTTACAAATTCATCAAGCCATTTTCTTCTGACTTTTCCCTTTTCATCCACGATGATTGAGGAACCAATTTTTATAACTATTTTTTTAGATTTATTTATATACATTTGCAATTAAGGATTTCTTTAAATCTTCAAGTCCTTTTTTTTGGATTGTAGA